>ASYU01000112.1:0-2023 GCA_000448465.1 Helicobacter pylori PZ5056
CCAAGCAAGAAGCTCAAAAACAGGCCGCTCTGGCTAAAGGGGAAGCGGACGCTAACAGGATTAAGGCTCAGGGCGTGGCGGATGCGATAGTGATTGAAGCTAAGGCAAAATCTCAAGCCAATTTGAGCATTTCGCAAAGCTTGAGCGACAAGCTTTTAAGACTGCGCCAAATTGAAGTTCAAGGCCAGTTTAATGAAGCGTTAAAAACGAATAATAACGCTCAAATCATGCTCACTCCAGGCGGGGCTGTGCCTAACATTTGGATTGACACTAAAAGTAAGGTTAAATCTAGCATTGCCGAGACTAAAGAGCCTTAAAAACGCATGGCATCTCTTGCCTTTATCCAAGCTTTTTTGGAGTCTTTTAAGGGATTTTTAAGCCAAGCGACTTTAATCAGCGTTTTAATAGCGAGCGTTTTAATCCTTTTTTGCGCAGTTTTGCTCCTTTTGGCTTTGCTTTTAAGAAACCGCTTGGCTAGCTATATAGCGGCAGCGGCTTTTTTGGGTGCGTTTTTAAGCATGCCTTTTGTTTTGAATGTTTTACTCACTCAAACGATTTACCCCATAGAAACACGCATCTTACACGCTAACCCTTTAAGTTATAGCAACGCCTTTTCTTTGCAAGTGGGAGTCAAAAACAATTCCAAATTTACTTTAAACAAATGCGTTTTACGCCTAGAAGTGCTTAAAAACCCTCACAATTTTGTAGAAGAGCATGCGTTTAAATTGTTTGTCAAAAAAAGCTATGAAAAAACCTTTAAAGAAAAGATTTTGCCCAAAGAATCTAAGGTTTTTTCATTCTTTATTGACAACTACCCTTATTCAAAAACAGCCCCTTATCAAGTCTCTTTGTTTTGTTTATAGAAAATAAAAAGATAACACCCATTAAAAAAGCGATTAAAAATAATACTAAAGGCATGAATTTTAGAATAAAGCTTTAAAGCCTGGACTCCAACAAACGCTTCGTATAAGCGTGTTTGGGGTTTTCAAACACCTCTTTAATAGCGCCCATTTCTACGATTTTCCCCTCACTCACCACTAACACCCTATCGCAAAACGCTTTGATCACATCTAAATCATGGCTGATAAACAAATAGCTCAAATCCTGCTTTTCTTGTAAATTCAACAACAATTCCAACACGCTTTTTTGAATGCTTTTATCTAAAGCAGAAGTGGGCTCATCTAAAAGAATGATTTTAGGTTTTAAGGCAATCGCTCTAGCGATCGCCACTCTTTGGCGTTCCCCTCCGCTGAGTTCATAAGCGTAAAAGTTAAGCAATTCAGGGTTTAAACACACTTCTTCTAAACAAAGTTCAGCTAAATGGTGCCATTCTTCTTTGGAAGCCTTAGGGTAAGCAAAGCACAAGGCTTCTATTAAAATGCTTTGAATGCTTAAGCGAGGGTTTAATGACGCATAAGGATCTTGAAACACCATTTGCAAGATCTTGCGGTAGGGTTTGAACGCCTTAGAATTTAAAGATCCCACGCTTTGGCCTAAAATCTTTTCTTCCCCGCTGTTTAGAGCGAGTTTTAAAAGCCCTAACGCTAGAGAGCTTTTCCCGCTCCCGCTTTCGCCAATGATGCCGATGTTTTCTTTAGCTTTGAGGGAAAAATTGACTGATGCGATAAGGGGCTTTTTTAAAGAAGATCTAAAGAAGCGTTTTTGCAAGTAATAAACGCTAAAATCTTTCACCTCTAAAAGCGTCTCATCTAGCGCTTTTAAGTTTTTAGCGGGCAAGTTTGAAGCCTGAATCAAGAGTTTTGAATATTCGTGCTTAGGGTCATTAAAAAGCTCTTTGGTGGAATTGGTTTCTACGATCTCGCCTTTTTTTAACACATAAACCCTATCAGCCAATCGTTTGACCGCCTTTAAATCATGGCTAATGAACAAAAGGGCGATGTTTTTTTCCACGCTCAATTGCTTGAGCAAGTCTAAAATCTGGTTTTGGATTTGTGCATCTAGCGCGGTGGTAGGCTCATCGCAAATAAGCAGTTTGGGCGCATTAATGATCCCCATAGCGATA
>ASYU01000113.1:0-2089 GCA_000448465.1 Helicobacter pylori PZ5056
TTGTGCGTAACTTCACTCAAGGGGTTAGTTTGATCCATAAATTGCGAGAGCTGACCGCCCATGAAAAATTCCATGATGGTGCTTGTGATCATTTTAGAATTGACCAAGTCATGGGGCATGAGCGAATCAAAAGCCCCACTCATGGTAGTGAGCTTGTCTTTAATGGTCTTTTGCATTTTCACTAAGCCTGAATGCAATTCATTGGCCAATAGTTCCCCAACGGCTCTGATCCTACGATTGCCCAAGTGATCCCTATCATCAATCTTGCCCTGATTGTTTTTGATCTTCATGAGGTATTTAACGGTGGTGATAATATCTTCATGCGTTAAAGTCGTGATGTAATCAGGCACATGCAAGCCTAACTTGTGATTCATTTTCATACGCCCCACCATGGTCAAATCATAGCGTTCAGGGTCAAAGAAAAGTTTCTTGACAAATTGCTTAGCCACTTCAGTCGTAACAGGATCGCCTGGTTTCATAACCTTATGGATACGAATCGCCGCTAGAGCGTTTTCATCATCAATCTTTTCAGTTTGCTTGAGTAATTTCAAAGACTCATGATCGGCTGAGAAAGAATGGATAATGGAAGCGTCATGCCCTAACGCTAAATCGTTGATGATCACAAATTCTTGCACGCCTAAATCGTGGATTTTTTCTAATTTGTTTTTATCTAGCTGAGTGAGCATGTCCAATAAGACTTCTTTCCCTACCATAACAGGCTCAGCTAAATGGCGATTGAGTAAAATATCCATAGGGTATTCCACCCATTCTAAATGGTTTTCTTTAAGCTCTTTAATCTTTCTTGAAGTGAGCTTTTTACCCGCTAAAAGAATGATCTTGCCTTGTGAATCTTTCAAGTCAAATTCCATTCTTTGATTAGCGTCTAATGAAGCAAACGGGATCAAATATTTATCGTTTTCGTAACGCACTTTAACAAGCGGGTAGAACATTTTGATGATGTCTTGTTTTTGATAATCCATCGCCCTGAATAAAATGGTAACAGGCACCTTACGGCGTTTATTGATACGAGCGTATAAAACATCTTTAGAATCGTATTCAAAATACAGCCACGAACCCCTATCAGGGATGATTTGCCCTGTGTAAATGAGCTTGTTTAAAGAAGTGCTAGACTCCTCTTCTTTAAAAATCACACCGGGGCTTCTGTGGAGTTGATTGACCACCACGCGCTCCACCCCATTGATAATAAATGAAGTGCGTTCTGTCATCAAAGGGATCTCACGAATGAAAATGCTTTGTTCTTTAATATCCTTAATGCCGTTCTTTTCGCCACTTTTGGTGTCTTTTTCCCACAAGATTAAGCGCACTTTAATTTTGAGGGGGATAGAGTAGGTAATGCCCCTCTCCATCGCTTCTCTAACAGTGTATTTAGACTTGCCAAATTCGCAACCTGCGTATTCTAAAGTGATACGGTTATGCTCATCTTGGATAGGGAAAATGGATTTAAAAACCTTTTCAATCCCACTCTCTTTGCCATCTTTGGAATACAAGAAAGAATCGTAGCTGTCTCGTTGTAATAATAATAAATTAGGAACTTCTAAATCTGTCGGGGTTTTTGTAAAATCAGCTCTCAAGCGGTTTTTTAGGGGAATTTTTTTTGACATATTTCAAGCCTTTGATCAAAAATTTTGAGTTATTAATGCATTAATTCAAGTAAGCATTGCAAAAGGATCTTTAAACTTTAAAACCATCCATGATAAAAATACCAAACCCACCTGCAATACTAACCACTTTAGGCCACACGCTCACAAACAAAATCATGGAGCAAAATCATCTGCCACGCTAGAGCAGAGAAAGGCACAAAGACCTTTCTGTTTTTAAGCCTTACTTGACTTCAACCTTAGCACCTACTTCTTCAAGTTTCTTCTTGATGGTTTCAGCTTCTTCTTTATTCACGCCCTCTTTAAGCACATGAGGGGTTTTTTCGGTAGCGTCTTTAGCTTCTTTCAGGCCAAGTCCAGTGATTTCACGAACCACTTTAATCACCTTAATTTTTTCAGCACCGCTATCGGCCAAAATCACATTAAATTCGGTTTTTTCTTCACTCTCAGCCGCTGCACCGCCAGCTACA
>ASYU01000114.1:0-10333 GCA_000448465.1 Helicobacter pylori PZ5056
CCCCCCCCCCCAGAATTTTTATCATTGAAAACATTAAGGGCGTTTTCTTCATCGCTAGAAAGGGTGGTGTTTTCTAGCCCTGTAGCTTTTAAGTAAGCCTCAAGTTCGGCGAGCCGACACTGCTCAAGTTCGGCTATGAATTTTTCCATGAAATCAAAATCAATATCCTTAAGGGTTTGAGCGTTAGCGGTGGGTTTTAGGGGTAGAATAACCTTATCGTTTTTAATTTTTACCCATGAACACATGTTTTCATAGCCGAATTTTTTAGGGTAACCAAAAAATAGCGTGGATAAAAACAAGCCGATTTTATGGTTGATTTCAAATTTGGGTTTGAGAGAAAATACCCTAGCGTGTGTTACCATTTTATAAGCAAAACTGCGATAAAACGCGCAACCAAACATGTCAATAGTGATAGTATGGCTTTCAAAAACTTTTGCTTTTATATCGCTTTGCCCTAAAACGCCATTATTGCTAAGCCCTGCGGTGATGACAAATTCGCCCCTATGATTGATATGGCGTTTTTGAATGTCAAAATCGCCGTTACTCGCTTCAAACAAATCCCCTAATTTGAACTCGCCCCACTTAATAGCGTTGAGTTGGCTGCTAAGGGGGCCAATCACTTTGGGGGCGTTTGGTTTTTTAAAATCAAGCTTACTTCATAAGAAAGGTAATCGGCTATCGTTCTTTTAAAATCCTCTAATTCGGGTTTGGTGTCGGTGGGTTTGTTTTGGTTCCAGTCGCTCCCGTTTTTGGGGTCTATGGTGTTTTCACAATAGTCATCTTCGCTTAAAAATTTCAAACATGATTGGCCAATATAGACTAAATCCACGACTTCGTTGTAGCGCTCTTTGGCGTTATGCGTGTCTTTTAAATTGTGGCTGGCTTTGGCTTTTTTGCGATTCGCTCTAGCGTAGCCGTCGTTACTGAAATTAATAAATTTCACCCTTTGCTTAGCGTCATGCTTTTCATTGACTCTAAAAACATAGATGTGGGTTTTAACGTTGCTTTTGCCAATGAATAAATTTGATGGCATTTTAATGCTCGCTAAAAGCGTGTGTTTTTCCAAAATCCTTACATTGTATTCTTTGGCTTCACCACTGCCCGCGCTTGATTGGATGATCACGCTCGCATAACCGCTTTGCATTTTTTCTAAAGCCTGCTCCACAAACACCATGCCCTTACCGCTAGCGGAATAAGGCGGGTTTAAAACAAAGGCGTTAGCCTTAAACGCTTCGTTATTGACTTTGCCATCAAAACCGCTCAAGCTGTCTTGGTTTAAGATTTGACTGCTCCCATCGCCCATTAAAATCATGTTTAACACCGCTAGAATATGAATATCCGGTTTGATTTCTATCCCTAAAAGTTGCTTGGCTTTAATATGAACGATTTTTTGCTCTAATTCCTTTGGGCTAGTGATACGCTTTTTAGCGTCTTCTATCATTAAATTCATGCTTGCGACTAATAGCCCAGCGCTCCCGGTGGCAAAATCCCACACAAAACTATCCTTATTGACTTTAGAAAGTCTGGCTAAAAGCGTGGCGACATAAGGGGGTGTGAGCACCACATCGTTTGATTCGTCTTCTGTGAAAGGTAGCCAGCGATACATTTCATTGAACAATTTACCGGTAAAATCCGTGCTAAGACCGATTTTATAATAAAAGCCCAAACTATCCACGATTTCACTAAAACAACGCTTCAAACGGCTTTCGCCATTAGTGGCTTTGTTGTTGTTTTCGTTTCTTAATAAAGGCTCTAACGAAGAAATAATGCTTTGCTTTTTTTCTTGTGGCAAATGCTTATGCTCTAAAAAGGATTGGATTTTTCTAAGCATAATGTCGCCATCTCTTTGATGGATCTCATCGCTGGATTTTAAATCTTCTTTGTTTAGGGGGGCTACCGAATTAGGGATGCCTAAATTAGCGATAATGCTCGCAATAACTAAATACATGCGATCTTTTTGGCTTAAATAAATCTTTTCTTTGTCATAAATATTGTTGTTGAGACGAGTCAAGCAGTCTTCTATTTCTTGGTTTTTCTTTTCTCTAATGCGCTCTAAATCTTCATCGCTTAAAGAAAGGGTGTCTACTCGTTTAATAAAGTCGTTAAAATGCTTACGGCTTAAAAAGGAGAGATCGCTATAAGCTTGCTCGCCTTTTGAAACATCTACCCCCATGCCTAAATTGCTTTTATTCACATAATAGACAGCGATTTGAGAGCATATACCGCCTTTATTGTCTTTATAGCCTGTGATGCCTATGGCGATGCATTCAGTGTAGTTCGTGTGGTGTAAAATCGCATTAGCGTAATGTAAAGCCCCATTTAGGGCGTATTCTCTAATGTTTTTATAATGAGGCTCATGGTTTTTAAAGTTTTCTACCAGTTTGTTTTTGTCTAATTTAATGAGTTTGTCTTTTAATCCTTTGTATTCTATTAAAATAGGGATTCTTCTGTTAGGGTCTTGTGTGTTTAATAAAAGTTTCACATCAGGGCGGTTACCCCCTAAACCCCCACTTTTAGAAGCGTAATTTTTTAAAGCTTCATCAATTTCTGTATTCAGGCTTTCTTGCTCTAGTTTATAGTCTAGTCCATAATTTCTTAACTCATTGTTGAACTTATCAGCGATTTGAGGCTCAATGGATTGAACTTTATTCATGGGTTTATCCTTTTTTAAAAAATAAAATTATAACTCATTCATCCGCGCTGCAAAGCGCGATCGCAAAGTGCGTTTTGATGTTTAGGGTTTTAAGGTATTTTAGGGCTTCTTTTAGGGTGGTGCCGGTGGTGATAATATCATCTAGCAAGAAATAATCTAAATTCTCATCGCCTTTGAAAGTGAAATCCCGTGGGTTATTGGCGCGAAATTCTAAGCTTTTCCCGGCATATGAAATAGTATTAGTCGCCCTTAAACGCCCGTAAGTGGCCTTTAAATTCCCTTGACAAAAGCCTTTTAAAAGCGCGGCTGAATGCGAGTAAAAGGATTTGATTTTATCATCAATGGCGATACCATAAAGGGGGGTATTCAAGCCTTGTTCTTGCAGGATTTTCACAAATTCCGCACCGGCTTTTTGAGAAAGCAAGGGCAAAATGCGAGAGCCAATCAGCGCGTATTTGCTTTTAATGAGTTCTTCTATTTCGCTATAAGCGTAAAAACTATACACGCTCACGCCCTCTAAAACCCTTACTTTTAAGCTTAAGGGCAGATCGTTTAGGCAATTTGGGCAAAGGGGCTTAAAAGAAAGCTTCAAACAAGTTAAACAACGCATTCAATAAAAGCGGCGATTTTTTCGTGCAAGTTTTTAGCACTTTCTTTGGCGTTTAATTCCAAAACTTCGCACCCGAATTTTTCTTGTAACGCATAAGCGTGGGTTTTGAGCTTTTGCTGGATGGTGAGCAATTTTTCTGTGCCTTGGTTTTCTATTTTGTCTAAACTTTTAAGGCTTAAGCGCTGTTTTAAGCCCTCTTTGTCTATCACTAAAAGAATGATTTTTGTAGGCAAGACGCTTTGAGTGGCAAGCAGGTTTAATTCCAAGCTTGAAAATTGGCTATAAGCCATGCCAGAGATCAAGCTCCTGTCGCTAATGATAAGCTTTTTTTCTTTCAATGCCGGTTTGATCACGCTTTCTGTATGCTCAGCCCTATCGCTTAAGAATAAAAACGCTCTAGCCAACTCGCTGATATTTTCATTTAAAGCGATACGCCTTAAACTCTCGCCTATTTTTGTCCCCCCTGGCTCTTTGGTAAAAAGGGCGTTTTTAAACCGGTTTTTTAATAATCCTACTTGAGTGCTTTTGCCCGCGCCATCAACGCCTTCTAACACCACATACATTTTAAGCCTTTGAAATCAAAGGATAAATTTCTTTAGGCACTAAATGGCTCGCATCGCCCTTATGCGCGATAATGGATCGCACGATAGAAGAGCTGATGAAAGCGTTTTGTAAAGTGGGCATGAAATACAAGGTTTCTAATTCGTGGTTTAAGGATTTGTTCGCATAGCCCATTTGCAATTCGTATTCAAAATCGCTCACCACCCTTAAGCCCCTAACTAACACCCTACAATGGTATTCTTTAGCCAAGTTGGCTAATAGCCCTTCAAACGCAACGCATTCTACATTTGTAAAACTTTTAGTGGCCAGTTGCATCATTTTTAAGCGCTCATCTAAACTAAACATGGGGTTTTTAGCGCTTGAGTGCGCCACAGCGACAATGAGCTTTTCAAACAATTCGCTAGAGCGGTGGATAATGTCTATATGCCCGTTAGTGACCGGATCAAAAGTGCCCGGGTAAATGCCGATTTTTTGCATCAGTTCATTCCCCATCTTGGGTATAAGTCATTTTCTATCCCTAAGCTGTCAAACCACTTCCCCACTAAAAAATCTTGCATCGCTTCTAAAGTCTTGCTCTGGGTGTAATAAGTCATCACCGGCGGTGCAATGATCGCATTAGAATGGGCGAGTTTGAGCAAATTTTCTAACATGATAGCGCTTAAGGGCATTTCTCTAGGGGCAATGAGTAAGGGGCGCTTTTCTTTAAGCATGACAGACGCGCTCCTAGAGATCAAATCCCCCCCAAAGCCATGCGCGATTTTAGCCACCATGTCCATGCTCGCCGGGATGATCGCCATTTTATGGATACCATAACTCCCTGAAGCGATGCTCGCATGGATGTCTTGCTCGTTAAAAAAAGTCGCGCTAGGCCGTAAATCTTTCATGGCGTTTTTAAGGTTGATATTCGATTCTTCTAACGCCACGACATGCGCATTTTTAGACGCCACGACAAAAACTTCAATTTCTTTGGGTAATTTTTCTAAAAACCGCAAGGCTAGGGGTATCCCGCTCGCCCCGCTGATGCCTAAAACCAATTTCATGAATATCCTTTATAAGATTTGCGCTTTAGAGCTGCTCAACACTTTCGCTTTTAAGATTTTATTGCTTTCTAAATTTTTCGCTTGAATGATTTGATTAAGCGCGCCATTTTCTAGGGCTTTTAGGCTTATTTCTATGCTGATTTGCCCCTCTTCATACACCCCGGTGATGATGTCGTTTTTACGCACGATGATTAAGGCTTGGGTTTTGTCTGTGCTTAAAAGCGTGTCAGGGGGGATAAAATGTTTCGCGCTCACTTTATCGATCGCACCCTCTAATAAGGGGTTAGAAAGCGCGCCAAAAGAAATGCGTTCTTTTTTGGTGTTGTTAGCGGTGATGTTTTCATCTTTTTTAATCGCCTCTATGCTTTTAAAAGCCTGCATGCTGCCTATCACGCTATAACGCACCGGTAGGCGTAAATTAGGCTCATTTTCCAATTTTAAAAACACGACCCCATCTTTTTTAAGCTTATTGGAAGCGTTTAATTCATAGCTTAAAATGGAAGCGTGAGAAAAGCGCTCTGGGATTTCTAAATTAATGGTTTCAATTTCCAATTTTAAGTCTTGGTATTCTTTAAGGTAAGCTTCTTTAATTTCTATTTTAAGCGCGTTTGAATCTAGGGCGAAGAGCGCGTTTAAACTTATCAAAAAAAGGGTTAAAATTTTCAAAACTCGTTATCCACTTTTTCTACAAATTTTTCTGAGATTTTATCATAGACATTCCCTCCGCAATTGATTTTCAAGCACAAACCGCTCAAGCCTTTTTCTACGCCTAAAACCCTACCGGTGCCAAAAATCTTATGTTTGATCAAATCCCCCACTTTAATGGGCGCGTCTTTTTGGTGATTTTGTTTAGGGGTTTGATCGCTTTTGAGCAACTGGGCTTCTTCTAAAAACACCGAGGGCGAGCAAGAAATTTTCCTCCCAAAATACGAACGCTCTTTGACATAAGAGAGCTGCAATCCTTCTTTAGCCCTAGTGATCGCCACATAAGCCAAGCGCCTTTCTTCTTCCAAATCGCTTTCTTGATTGAACCCCCTATGCGGGAAAAACCCTTCTTCTAACCCGATCACAAACACATGCTTAAACTCTAATCCCTTACTCATATGCACGCTCATGCAACTCACTTTTTGCGCGTTTTCTGTATTGTGAACATCCAACACGCTTTCATTCAAAAAATCCAGTAAAGAATGCGTGGGGTTAGTTTTAAAATGCTCTTTCACTAAACTTAAAAGCTCTTTAACAAAGCCCTCCCTTTCTTCGTAATTGTCTTCTTTTTCATAGCTTTTTAAAAGGTTGGTCTCTTCTAAAAACCGAGCGCAAAACTCCTCTACTGAAATTTCAAAAGCCTCCCTCAATCGCCCTATCATGGCCATGAATTTCTTTAAAGCGTATTCGTTTTTAGGGTTTAGTTTGTCTTTAAACGCCCCAAGTTTTAGCGCCTCTTCTAAATTCAAACCCTCTTCATCTAAAAGAGAAAAAATCCATTCTTGAGTGATCTTGCCAAGACCTCTTGAGGGCTTGTTTAAAACGCGCCTAATAAAAAAGCGATCGTCTTTTTTCGCCACCACATGCATGAACGCCAAAGCGTCTTTAACCTCGGCTCTTTCATAAAAACCCACCGCTCCAATGAGCCTATAAGGGATATTCAAAGCGTTTAGGCTCTCTTCAATGCTGCGGCTAAGCCCGTTTAAGCGATACAAAATAGCGATATTTTCTAAATTCTCGCTCTTCTTTAAAAGGGCTTTGATTTGATAAGCCACATCCAGGCTCTCTTCTTTTTGCGTCAAATATTCCTTACAAACCACGCTTTTATGCGAGCCTTTGAAACTTTGAAGCGTTTTAATGTGGCGGTGTTGGTTATGGCTAATAAGGGAATTAGCGCACGCTAAAATTTCAGCGCTGGAGCGGTAGTTGGTCTCTAATTTTACTATTTTAGCCCCTTTAAAATGCTTGGAAAAATTTAAAATGTTAGAAATATCAGCCCCTCTAAAACCATAAATGCTCTGATCGTCATCGCCCACCACGCACAAATTATGGTGCGTGAAACTCAATTGTTTTAAAAACTCCAATTGCAAGGCGTTCGTGTCTTGATACTCATCTACCATGATGTAATGGTAGCGTTCGCTAATCTCTTTGGCGAGTTTTTCATTATCTTGTAAAATCTTAAGGCTTAAACAAAGCAAATCGTCAAAATCCACTAAATTGTCTTTTTTGAGCGCGTTTTGATAAAGCTCATACGCTTTATAACATTCGCTATCTTGCATGCTTAAATCCATCATGCCGTTTTTGATTTGAGAAATATTGGGTCTAAAGTTTGAAATTTTGAGCTGTTTGCACAGCGTTTTGACTTCATCGCTATCTAGCACCGAAAAATCGCACGCTCTTTTTAAAAGGCCCATGTGTTGCCTTAAAAACAGCAAACCAAAACGATGGAAAGTGCAAAGCAAGGGGGGGATAAGGGCTTGGTTTTTCAACAATTTCAAAGCCCTTTCTTGCATTTCTTTACTCGCTTTATTGGTGAAAGTGAGCGTTAAAGTGTTCTCGCTAGGCACGCCACAAGCGCCAATCAAATACGCTAAACGGCTCGTTAAAGTCTTAGTCTTACCGCTCCCAGCTCCCGCTAAAATGAGCAATGGCCCTTGAATGTGGCTTGCGGCGATTTTTTGCGCTCCGTTCAAATTGTCTAAAATGCTTTTTTCAAAACCCATTATTCTAAAAACTCGCCCTTTTCTTCTTGGTTCAAACGCTCTTTTAAAAGGTTAGTATCAATTTCAAAATCAAAATAAGGCGACGAAAAATCAGAGGTTTTAATGGCTAAAAAATGGTTTAGCGCTGATTTCAAGTCCCCCTTTCTTTGATACAACAACCCTAAAGCGTAACGGATATTTTCATTATTCGGATCGTCTAATTTCCCAAGCTCTAGCCATAAAGCCGCGCTATCGTAATTATTCTGCGCGATATAGGTTAAACCCGCTAGGATTTTTAAACGCGTCTCATTGTCCTTAAGATCGCTAATTAAGTTTTGATACAACGCGCTCGCTTTTTCATACTGGCCTTGAAACAAACTCACTAGCGCTAAATTTTCTAACCAATCGTTAGGGGCTTCTTTCTCTTCTAAACTGGCGATTTTTTGCTCTAGTAATCTTTCTTGATGATCCAAATCATTGACCATAAATCCCATGTAAGTGTAGAAATGACGCCCTAAAATGGGCCCTTGCATGGTTTGATCCCAACTGATTTTATGCGAATCCAAAAGGGTGTAAATGCTTAAAGTGTGGCGGATACTCGCATCATAATACGAAACGATTTCATAAAAGATATTAGAGATGAGATCTTTAGGGAGCATTTTTTTTAAATTCCCAAAGGATTGCACCATCAATTTTTTATCCTTGCTCTCTTTAGCGAACACCGCTTCTAGCGCGTAATAAAAAGGGAGCTTTTTAGGGGTGTTTTTAAGCCAGTCCATATCCCAATTGGTGCGGTAATTCAAATAAGCGATGAGTGAAGATAGTAAGGCTTTTTGCGTGGGGCTAGAAAAATCCTGACTATAAAAATTCTCGGTGATTTCTCTTAAAAACTCCGTGGTGTCTTCGTGGGTGAAATGCGAGGCTAAAATCGCAAAAATCGCGCTCAAATAATCCGCAGAATTCAAATGGAAAGCCCTTAAAAAATGGAAATAGGCTTTATGGTAATTTTCCAATTGCGCATAAATCAAGCCCGTATTATAATGGAGAAGCGCGTTATTGGGGCTGTTTTTTAAAGACAAATCAAAAAAAGAAAGGGCTTTTTTTAAGCGCTTGTTTTCTAACGCTTTCAACCCTTTGAGCGCGTTTTTATCCGCTATCGCCATCAAACGCCCCCTTTTAAAAGCAAGGCTTGCCCCCTCTAAATCCTTTTGCGTATCAGAGTCTAAAAGAAACAGCCCCTCTTCAATCACGCCTAAGGTTTCTTTAGAGTCTAAAACCTTAAAAGGAGCGTAATAAAAGAGCAAGCGGTAGATAAAATCCCTTTTACCTTCAAAATATTGCGTGTTCCAAAAACGCTCTTTGGCTCTTTCTTTGTCTAAAAAAACAGGGTTGATAGTGGGCTTAATGGGGTAAAAAGAGTTGGCTAATAGCGCGTCTTCTTTTGTGTGGCTGGCTAATTTTAAGGCTTCGCTCGCTTTAAGGGTGTCGCCTTTTTTCAAGCTCACCAATTCCAAAGCCATTAAAGCGTTTAAATCTTTAGGGTAGTTGTGCAAATAATGCTGCAAATGCTCCAAAGCCTGTTTGTAATGGCCCAAACGCGCCTGCAAAAGCCCTAAAGCAAGCTCATCTTGGGCGTTTGCGCTTTTTTGTAATTGCTTGTAAGCGTTCGTTTCATCTTTAAACATCAAAAACAATTTAGACGCTAAGCGCGCGTTAGGCTTTAAAAAGGCGTTGGAATTAGGGTGCATTAAAGGCGAAAGGGCTTCAAAATACTCTCCAGCATAATAGGATTTGAGCGCGTAAGCGTAGGAGTAAAAAGATTTTTTATAGTCTTTATACAAAGTGTCTCTTACAATTTTTAGATAATGATAATACAAATCCTCATCTTGCAAATGATAAGCGCTCACTAACGCATCAATCGCGCTCACGCTCGCGTTTTCTTTAGAAGCGATGCTAGAATCAAACAAATCCAACGCCCCATTAAAATCCTTTTCCTTAAACTTAATCACCCCTAAATTATGGCTCGCAATCCCTTGCGAAAAAGAAGCGGCCTTGTCAAACAAATGCAAAGCTTCATCTTTTTGCCCTTGCTCATACAAAAGGCTCGCTTTTTTCATCATCGCATCCACTTGATTCTCATCGCTTCGTTTGAGGGAGTCCTTGCCGATTAAATCAGGCAAGTCTAAATTCTCTATTTGCCCCTCGGCTTGCGCGTTGTTAGCGTTGTTGGTGTTATTAGGCGTTTCGTTATTGGTGGTGGCGGTATTAGTTTGTAAAGAAGCTGGTTGGCTTTCTTTTTTATGCCCTAGTAACAAGCTCAAAATTACAATGAGCGCGATGAGTGAAAGCAATATTCCAAGCGCGATATAAAGCTTTTTTTTATTGCGTGAAAGCTGTTTGAAAAACTCTTTAGAGCTTTTGATTTTACTAATCGTCTGCTCTAAAGCCTGCTTCAAAGAGGGGATTTTAGAATGAATGCCCTTTAGGGGGGTTTCTTTTTCGTTTTTGTTTTCGCCCCCTTTTTCTTCTAATGAATTTTGCTCTTCATTCAGCACGAACTAGCCTTAAAGGTATTTTTCTAACGCCTTAGGAATGTGGATGCTCCCATCCTCTTGCTGGTGGTTTTCCATTAAAGCGACCATCGTCCTGCCTACCGCTAAAGAAGAGCCGTTTAAGGTGTGCGCTAACTGGTTTTTTTGATTTTCTTTGAAGCGGATTTTGGCACGCCTAGCCTGAAAATCCCTCGTGTTAGACACGGAGCTGATCTCTCTGTAACAATTTT
>ASYU01000115.1:0-3080 GCA_000448465.1 Helicobacter pylori PZ5056
TTTTTTTTTTTTTTTTTGATTTAATACTCGGTGCAATGATAATTTCACTCAAAAGGAAAAGCGATGAGAGCGACAGAAAGCACCATTAACGACTTTTTTGCCTTAACAGGCACGATATTTTCTATCCCTGTATACCAGAGGAACTACACTTGGGAAGAAGAAAATTGTAAAAAATTACTGCAAGATATTATCAGTATCTCTCAAAATAAAAAAACGCATTTCATGGGTTCTATCACTTATATTTTGCATTTTTTTGATGATGAAAAGAGCTTAAGGAAACTGCAAGAATTTGTCATCATTGACGGGCAGCAAAGGATTACCACCATCATGCTTTTGCTTAAAGCCATAGAAACAAAGATACCAAATGAAGAGATAAAAAAAGAGATTGATAATCTGCTCAATCTTACAGGACAAAGGTTGCGTCTCAAGCCCATTAAAAGCGACAAAGAAGCCTTTGAACTGGTCATGCAAAATCGATCGCATGAAATACAAGGCGTATCACACATCAGGAATAATTATAAATTTTTCACCAAAGAGCTTGAAAATTATCTCAGCAAAGGGTATCGCATAGAAGAGATTTATGGCACGTTTTTGCGGCTTAAAATCGTAGCCATAGGCTTAGAGTTAGGCGAAGACGATCCGCAAGTGGTGTTTGAAAGCATTAACGCCACAGGCGTGCAATTAAAAGGGCTGGATCTCATCCGCAACTACCTGATGATGGGAGAAAATTCTGACAACCAGAATCGTCTTTATAATACTTATTGGGTGCCTTTAGAAGATTGGCTTGGCGAAAGGGATTTGAATGATTTTATCAAAACCTATTTAAGAATCTACCTTGAAAATAAATTAAGTGAGGGAGAGCGTGAAGTGTATTATGCGCTAAAAGACCACCACAGAGAAAAATTCCCTAATGATATAGAAGGTCTTATGAGCGATATGCGTGAGTATGGCAGAATCTATCAAATCTTTTTAGACAGAGATCATTATTTTTTACATCGTGGAGATCCGCAGCAGTTAGCGAATTTACGCCTGCGCATTAAGGATCTTGTGAAAATCAAATTTGGCGTGGCAAAGCCCTTTGTTTTGCGTTGCGCCAGAGACTTTGAAGAAGGCAAATTGGATTATGAAAATTTCCATGAAATTTTGCAAATCCTTACCAGCTACTTCGTGCGCCGAAGCGTGTGCGGAGATTCTTCCCCCACGCTTACCAGAGTTCTTTATTCTTTATACAGACAGCTAGGAGAAAATGTTTCAGCCGATGCGTTGAAGCGGTATTTGGGCAGGAGCGTTGGTCAAACGGTGTTCCCTAATGATGATCGTATTAAAGCGGCGTTTCTTGTTCGTAACGCTTATGCAGCAAATCAAGTGTGCAAATTCATCCTGCTTGAGATTGAAAAATTAAGTAACGCTGAACCGCCAAGAGAAGAAAATTTAGAAGTGGAGCATTTCTACCCCAAAACCCCCACCCAAGAATGGCGCGATAGGGTGGGGGATTATTTCACTTTTGAGCAAGACTACCTCAATAATTTTGGGAATCTAACCTTATCAGGGCAAAATCAAAAGCTTGGCAACAAATCTTACGAGGCAAAAATTGCGCTTATGGAAGAATACAGCTCCTTGCATTTAAACGACTATTTCATCAATAACACCGATTCTTGGGGGATAGAGGAAGTGAAAGCTAGGAGCGAATATTTAGCGGATCAATTTTGTCAAGTGGACTTGTTTAAAGATTTGCCTAAAGAATACCGCGAAAGAGAGCTTAACAAAACCCTTGATGATGACTTAACTTCCCATAATCTTCAAAGCGTTAAGCTCCCCAATCAGCAAAGGCAAATGGCAAGAAACGCTAAGGAATTAGCTAGCGCTGTCATAGGCTACTTGCTGGAAAACGCCAGAGAAGCCTTTGAAAGCTACACAGACGATGAGTCTCAAAGATATATTTGTTGGGATAAAGCAAAAGCGCAATTAAGGGATAGAGATGGCACTTTGGTTGTGCCTTTTGAAAAATACGGGTTCTACTTTGTAAGCGGTGCGAATTTGCAAAATGTGGGCAGTAATCTTAAAGATCTCATCTTAGGCTGTAAGCTCAATCCCAGAGACTTTATTGTGGAATAAACAAGCCCCCCAAAGAAATGGGGGGATTTTAAAAAACCCTTATTTTAAAATCACTTGCCAAAAGCTTGGTGCAAATGCGTGGTTAGGGAGTTAAGATACTGCTCTACTTGGGGGTTTTTCATCACATCGTTGCAAATAAAAGTGGGCAGCACTGAAAGCCCTAAAAATTGGAACGCTTTATGCAAATGCAAATACACAACATCCACACCCACCCCTTCAAAAAATTCACCAGGATCATCAAAGGCTTCAATGGGAGCGTTCCAGGTCAAGCTCAACATGTATTTTTTGCCTTGCATCAAGCCCCCTTTCCCGTAGTTTTTAGTGGGGTTTTGCGAACTCCTGCCATCGCTAGCATAAAGCTTCCCATGCCCTAAAGTAAAGACTTCATCAATATATTTTTTCACAATCCAAGGCTCGCCCATCCACCAGCCAGGCATTTGCCAAATCGTCGCATCAGCGCTAACGATCTTTTCCACCTCTTGGCTATGATTATAGCCCTTATCCACGATCGTAGTATCCACTTCTAGCCCCAAAGACTCTAGAGTCTTTTTTGCATGGTCAGTCAAGGTTTCATTGAGTTTCCCCCCAGAGCTCCCGAACGCTTTGGCTCCATTAATGATGAGTACTTTTTTCATTTTGTTCCTTTTTTAATAAAATAGGGTGGCATTCTATCCAAATGAAACTTAATATTAAAGAAATTCCTTTCATCTAAATAAAAGCTAAAAATAATCAATTGCCACTACATTATTTTTATTATGTTAAGATAATGAAAATTTCTAGTGAAGGAGTGGTAATGTTCTACGATGAAAAAAAGACCTATCAAAAGATTGAAGAACGCCTTGAAGTAATTAGTTCGTTTAACGCTCACAACGAGCATAAAAACTTGCAAGACGAGTTTAAAGGGGCTGGCATTTCTAGGCGCGATTTATTGAAGTGGGCGGGCATGATGAGCACAGCGTTAGCCT
>ASYU01000116.1:0-2267 GCA_000448465.1 Helicobacter pylori PZ5056
AAGCGTGGTATTTTGCGTGTTTAGCCCTCTAAAAATCGCCTGCCCCAAACCCCCAGCCCCAATGAGCGCCCCGATCCCAGCCATCGCTACTAACATCACTACCGCAATCCTTAAGCCCGCTAAAATTTGTGGGATAGCGAGCAAGAATCGCACTCTAAAAAACAACTCTTTGGGATTACACCCTAGCCCAATAGCGGCTTTAATCACCTCTTCTCTCACCTCTTTTAAGGCGTTATAGGTGCTATGGACAATGGGTAATAAGCCGTATAAGACCAACACCAAAAGCGCGTTTTTTAACCCCACCCCAATCACAGGAATGAATAACGCGAATAACGCAAGCGATGGGATGGTGTAGAGGAAATTCACCACAGGGAGCAAAAACGCCCTAGCCTTTGAGTTATAAAACACAAAAACCCCGATCAAAACCCCAAACACCAGCACGATAAGACTGGAAAGCGCAACGATGATAAAATGCTGCGCGATCAAATCTATAAAGTAAATGAAGCGATCATGAAATTCTTTTATCAAATATTTTACCACGCTTATTTTTAACGCCATAGCAATTAAATGCTGCGTAATTACATCTACAGAATGGAGCAACCATTCATACAATTCTTTGATCAATTGTTTAAAAACGCCCATGTTTGGCATTATAACCAAACTTATTTGATATAAAAAGGTTTTTCTTAATTGGGTTTAAATCAAATTTTTATCATCAACAATAAGCGTAAACTTTTTTAAAACAAAGCCAAAAACGAGTAAGATTAAAACTGAAAGGTGCGTTTGCCTAAATTCGTGCTCACTTCTATCCATAGCGGCTGGTTTTCGCATAAAATTTCATAGGCTACGCTTTGATTCCTCACTAAAGAAACGCTTTTAGGCGTGGGGTAGAGCGAGCAAGAACGCCCCTGATTGATGTCAATCTTTAAAATAACCACGCTCTCCACTACAGCGCTCACTTTCAAATAATACGACTCCCTAGCCCCTTGCCATTCTAAATAGGGCGTTTCTTGGGGGACAATCTCTAACGCCACCAAAGGGCTTTGAGCCAGTTTCAAGTGCGTTTTTTGCTCCTGCTCTTTTAATTCTTGTTCTCTGTTGATCCCTTTATCAATCAAATCAAAAAGGTTTGAAGAAGCGTCCTTTTCTCTAGCAATAAGGCTCGCTAACAACAAAAAGATTAAAAGATAATTTTTATTCATGCGATTCATTCTTGCTGTTTGTGGGGATTGAATTCTTCATCTAAAATAGAATGGATCTTGCTCAAATCATTCGCATCGGTTGAAAAAAAGATTTCCACACGATTGTTTTTCATTCTGTTTTCTAGGGAGTCATTAGGCGCGATAGGGTTGGTAGAGCCATAAGAAGAAAAAGACAATTGGTTAGGATCCACGCCGTATTGTATAAGGACTTTCATCACCCTATAAGCGCGATTGGCGGCTAATTCATAGTGGCTTTTAAAACGGGTTTTATTTAAAGGCGTGTTGTCTGTAAAACCCCTTACATTAATATGCACCCTTTTAGGGAGTTTTTGAATGATTTTAGCGATCCGTTCAATATAGAGCATCATGTCTTGATTGATAGCATCTGATGTGGCGTTTTCAAACAGCAAACTAGAGGGGAGCTTTAAAACAGAGCCTTGATCAATTTGCTCTAAAACACTGCCTTCGCCTTTGCGAGCGATAGTGGCTTTTGTTTCGGTATTTTGCGAAGCCGGCTTGGAGCTTTCGCTCGCCATTTGCTCTTCTTCTTTCCCTGAATCAGGGGGGATCACTACAACCGGCTGCATCGCCTCTGGCTTAGGGGCGTAATTAAAAATCTTAATAAATTCGGTTTTTAAGGCTTCCACTTTGGATTTATTGACCGCTGAAATGGCATAAAGAGCGATAAAAAGCGCAAGCAACAACGACAAAAAGTCCGCATAAGGAACCGCCCATTTTTCGCCAGCGGGGCATTCGGTGGGTTTGTTTTTCTTAGCCATCTTTAACCTTCAAATTGAGACTTTTTAGGCTCACCGGGAGCGATGTAGTTTAAGAGTTTGTTTTCTAAATCCCTTGGATTTTCCCCATTAGCGATGCCTAAAATCCCCTCTAAAAGAACGGTTTTTTCTTTGATAATGTCTTTAGATTTAGCCTTGAGCTTATGCCCAAAAGGGCCAAAAATCGCATAAGAACACATAATCCCTGTAACAGTAGCCGTAAATGCCCCAGCGATCCCTGCTGCCATTTCAGCCGGGTTGTCTAGTTTTTGCAAGGCCAACATAAGCC
>ASYU01000117.1:0-1800 GCA_000448465.1 Helicobacter pylori PZ5056
ATAAAACCTTAGAGGGCGCGTTGATTGGCGTTGTTTTGGCGAGCGTTTTGGGATCGTTTGTGGGCATGGGGAAATTGAGCGGAGGCTTTCTTATGGCGCTTTTATTCAGTTTCTTAATCGCGCTTATGGCGGTGTTTGGGGATTTGTATGAAAGCTATTTGAAAAGAAAAGTTGGGATCAAGGATAGCGGTAAGATTTTACCCGGGCATGGGGGCGTTTTGGATCGACTGGATTCCATGCTTTTTGGGGCTTTAAGCTTGCATGTGTTGTTGTATTTTTTGGAAATTTGGAAAGAGACGGCGGTGTTTTTAGGGGATTGAATGGTTGTTTTAGGAAGCACCGGCTCTATCGGGAAAAACGCCCTTAAAATCGCAAAAAAATTTGGCGTAGAAATAGAAGCCTTAAGCTGTGGGAAGAATATCGCTTTAATCAATGAGCAAATCAAAGTTTTCAAACCCAAGAAAGTGGCGATTTTAAATCCTAGCGATTTGAATAATTTAGAGCCTTTGGGCGCGAAAGTGTTTGTGGGGTTAGACGGGATCGATGCGATGATAGAGGAGTGCGTTTCCAATTTAGTCATTAACGCCATTGTGGGCGTAGCCGGATTGAAAGCGAGCTTTAAAAGCTTACAAAGGAACAAAAAACTAGCCCTAGCGAATAAAGAAAGTTTAGTGAGCGCGGGGCATTTATTAGACATTTCCAAAATCACGCCCATTGATAGCGAGCATTTTGGTTTGTGGGCGTTGTTGCAAAACAAGACTTTAAAGCCTAAATCCTTAATCATTAGCGCGAGTGGGGGGGCTTTCAGGGACACGCCCTTAGATCTTATCGCTATTCAAAACGCGCAAAACGCGCTCAAGCACCCTAATTGGAGCATGGGATCTAAAATCACCATTGATTCAGCGAGCATGGTCAATAAGCTTTTTGAAATTTTAGAAACTTACTGGCTTTTTGGCGCGTCTTTAAAGATTGACGCTGTGATTGAAAGAAGTTCTATCGTGCATGCTTTGGTGGAATTTGAAGACAACTCTATCATCGCGCATTTAGCGAGCGCGGACATGAAACTACCCATAAGCTACGCCATTAACCCCAAATTCGCTTCGTTGAACGCTTCCATCAAGCCCTTAGATTTATACGCTTTAAGCGCGATTAAATTCGAACCCATTAGCGTGGAGCGCTACACTTTGTGGCGTTATAAAGATTTGTTGTTGGAAAACCCAAAGCTTGGCGTGGTGCTGAATGCGAGCAATGAAGTGGCGATGAAGAAGTTTTTGAATCAAGAAATCGCCTTTGGAGGCTTTATCCAAATCATTTCTCAAGCCTTAGAATCATACGCTAAAACGCCTTTCAAGCTTTCTAATTTAGATGAAGTGCTAGAATTAGACAAAGAAGTTAGGGAGCGTTTGGCTTGAAGTATAGTAGAAGTGTAGTATAATAAGGTTTCGCTTTGTGATAGCGTTTTATTTCAATCAGGAGTTTTATGGGGTTAAAAAATAAAATCAAGGGTTTTGTTAAAGAGAGAATGCCTTTTATAATGAGGTGCGTTCGTGGTTTTAAGGGGGCAAAAAACGCCCATGAAAGTGCTCATGATAGGGACGCTCATTGTGGAATCAATCATGAAGTGAAGGAAATGTTAGAGGCTAAAAAACTTCATTCTATTCAAGAAAAAGCTTTGTTTGAGCATGACCATCAAGAAAGCGTGTTTTTGGCTATCGCCTCTTTAAATAATGAAAGTTTCATTGAATACAACAAGAGTATTTATAAAAATAGTTCTCTTAACTATAATTATGGGGGGGGGGG
>ASYU01000118.1:0-8621 GCA_000448465.1 Helicobacter pylori PZ5056
CGTTTCTAGCATTTCATCAGCGCTTTCCCCCACCGCTAAACCGCCTATAGCATAACCATCAAAACCTTTATGCGTTAATTCCACGCTAAGGCTTCGCATTTTCAAATGCGTGCCACCCTGAATAATGGCAAAAAGGTTGTTGTTGGGGCGGTTATTTTCTTTGTGGTATTCTAGGCTAAGATTCGCCCATTTAGCGCTTCTTTTAATGGATTCTTCAAGGCGCTTTAGTGGAGCGGGTAAGCCCACCAAATCGTCTAAAACCATCATAATATCGCTATTTAAAGAATATTGAATGTCCAAAACTTTAACGGGCGTGAATAAATGCTTGCTCCCATCAATATGGGATTTAAAAATAATCCCGTCTTCTTGCAATTTGACATTATCGCTCAAACTAAAGGCCTGAAACCCCCCGCTATCGGTTAAAAAACTCCCATAAAATTGAGCGAAACGATGCAAGCCCCCTAATTGTTCAACCACTTTCTCGCCCGGTCGTAAATACATGTGATAGGTGTTGGCTAAAATGAGTTTAGCGCCTAAAGTTTCTTGCATATCCATAGCGTCTAAAGATTTGATGCAACCTTGCGTGCCTACGGGCATGAAAACGGGCGTTGCCACTTGAGAATGAGCTAAATTCAAAACGCCAGCTCGCGCGTTATCATCAACAGCTTGGAGTTGAAAATCCATCGTTTAAGCCTTAATCTTGGATATAATGGCGTAATCATTTTTTAGGAAGTTTGGAATTGAAGAAAATCGCCCTTATTTTAGATGGCATTGTAGCAAAAAATTTTTTAGACTTGGTGCTAAGGCATTATTCTAATCATAATTTTTATATAGTGGTTGTCAAAGATGAGAGCCTTATCCCTAAAAACTACCCGAGCACTTTCGCTTTTCATTGTTTTGATGCGACTTCCAGTTTCAGGCTTTTGCAAGTGTTAAACGATGAGGTGAGCGATGCGTTTTTAATCATACAAGATTTTAAAGAACAGCGCATCATTCATAAAATCATTCAGACCCATTTCAAACGCATGCGCGTGGTTTTGAGCGTGAAAAAAGATGGTGAAAAAACTTTAGAAAATAATGAAGAAAATAAAGATGAAAAGCTTATTTTGATTGATGAATTTGAAGTTTTAGCCAATAAATTCATTTCTCGTTTGCCCAATATCCCTAGCACTCCTAGAGAGTTTGGGTTAGGCAAGGGCGAGATCATGGAGATTGATGTGCCTTTTGGGAGTATTTTTGCTTACAGGCATATTGGCTCTATCAGGCAAAAAGAATACAGGATTGTAGGGCTTTATCGCAACGATGTTTTGTTGCTCTCCACTAAATCTTTGGTTATCCAGCCACGAGACATTCTCTTAGTGGCAGGCAATCCAGAAATTTTAAACGCGGTGTATCATCAAGTCAAAAGCAACGTGGGGCAGTTTCCAGCCCCCTTTGGTAAGAGCATTTATTTATACATTGATATGCGCTTACAAAGCCGAAAAGCGATGATGCGCGATGTGTATCAAGCCTTGTTTTTGCACAAACATTTAAAGAGCTACAAGCTCTATATCCAGGTTTTACACCCCACTAGCCCTAAGTTTTATCATAAATTCTTATCGCTAGAAACCGAAAGCATTGAAGTGAATTTTGATTTTTACAGGAAAAGTTTTATCCAAAAACTCCATGAAGACCACCAGAAAAAAATGGGCCTAATCGTGGTAGGCAAAGAGCTTTTTTTATCCAAAAAACACCGAAAAGCCTTGTATAAAACAGCCACCCCGGTTTATAAAACCAACACTTCCGGCTTGTCTAAAACCTCTCAAAGCGTGGTGGTTTTGAATGAAAGTTTGGATATTAATGAAGACATGTCTTCAGTGATCTTTGATGTGTCTATGCAAATGGATTTGGGCTTGTTGCTCTATGATTTTGACCCTAACAAGCGCTATAAAAACGAGATTGTCAATCATTATGAAAATTTAGCCAACACGCTCAACCGCAAGATTGAGATTTTCCAAACCGATATTAGAAATCCTATCATGTATCTCAATTCTTTAAGAAATCCCATTTTGCATTTCATGCCTTTTGAAGAGTGCATCACGCACACGCGCTTTTGGTGGTTTTTATCCACTAAAGTGGAAAAATTAGCGTTTTTAAACGATGATAACCCTCAAATTTTTATCCCTGTAGCGGAGTGAAAGAATGCGAGAAATTTTAATCCCTTTAAAAGAAAAAAGCTATAAAGTGTTTTTGGGGGAATTGCCTGAAATAAAATTGAAACAAAAAGCACTCATCATTAGCGATAGCATCGTGGCCGGGTTGCATTTGCCCTATTTATTAGAGTGCTTGAACGCATTAGAAGTCAGAGTGTGCGTGATAGAGTCCGGGGAAAAATACAAAAACTTCCATTCGTTAGAGCGGATTTTAAACAACGCCTTTGAAATGCAATTGAACCGCCATTCTTTAATGATAGCCCTTGGTGGGGGAGTCATAAGCGATATGGTGGGGTTTGCGAGCAGTATTTATTTTAGGGGGATTGATTTTATTAATATCCCTACGACTTTACTTTCTCAAGTGGATGCGAGCGTGGGGGGGAAAACAGGGATCAATACGCCTTATGGCAAGAATTTAATCGGATCGTTCCACCAGCCTAGAGCGGTTTATATGGATCTGGCTTTTTTAAAAACCCTTGAAAAAAGGGAATTTCAAGCAGGGGTTGCTGAAATCATTAAAATGGCGGTGTGTTTTGATAAAAACTTGGTAGAAATATTAGAAACAAAGGATTTAAAAGATTGTTTAGAAGAAGTAATCTTTCAAAGCGTCAGTATCAAAGCTCAAGTCGTTGTTCAAGATGAAAAAGAGCAAAATATTAGGGCTGGGTTGAATTATGGGCATACCTTTGGGCATGCGATAGAAAAAGAGACTGATTATGAGCGATTTTTGCATGGCGAAGCGATCGCTATTGGCATGCGCATGGCTAATGAGTTAGCCCTTTCTTTAGGCATGCTCACTCTAAAAGAATACGAACGCATAGAAAATTTATTGAAAAAATTTGATCTGATATTCAATTACCAAATCCTTGATCTTCAAAAATTTTACGAACGCTTGTTTTTAGACAAAAAAAGCGAGAACCAAACCCTAAAATTCATTTTGCCTAAAGGCATTGGAGCGTTTGAGGTTGCCTCTCATATCCCTAAAGAAACGATTTTAAAGGTGTTAGAAAAATGGCATTAAGGGTATTATTATTCTTTTGTTTTTTGTTTTTGCAAGCAGAAGATAAGAGCCAAGAATTATCATCTATACAAAAACAAATGGCTTTGGTGGATAAAAAACTCGCCAAAGACGATAACGTGTGGTTGAAAAAATTTGAAAACTACAAGATCTACAATCAAATTTATACCGAAAAAGAGAGCGTGAGGCAGGAATTAAGGCGCTTAAAAAATAAAAAAAGCAAGGATTTATTAAAGATTAGCACCTTAGAGCATACCTTAAAGGCTTTAGAGTCCCAGCAAAAAATGTTTGAAAGCTATGGGGTCAATCCTTTTAAGGACTTGATAGAGCGCCCCAATATCCCCAATATCCCTAATATCGCTAACCCTATTGCGATCATTGATGGCATTTCTTTCATTAAAAGCATGCGTTTAAAGCATGAAAGTCTCAAAAGCAATCAGACTGCTTTAGAAGAAGTTTTAAAGCTTTTAGATCAAAAGCACCAGCTTTTAAATCAGTGGCATGCTTTGGATAAAAGCACGAAACTAAGCGATGAGATTTATCAAACTCAAGCCAAACGCTTAGAATTGCAAGGGGCTCAAAACATTCTAAAAACCACGATCGGGATTTTCCAAAAAGACAGCGATGAAGCCATAAGCATTGTCAAATCTCAAGTTAAAAACCAGCTTTTTAAATTGGTTTATGTGTTTTTAGCGGCGCTTTTGAGCGTGGTGTTTGCGTGGATTTTAAAAATCATTTCCAGTAAATACATTGAAAATAATGAGCGCGTCTATACCGTGAATAAAGCCATTAACTTCGTGAATGTGAGCGTGATCGTTTTAATCTTTCTTTTTTCTTATTTGGAAAACGTTACTTACTTGGTAACGGTTTTAGGCTTTGCGAGCGCGGGTTTAGCGATTGCGATGAAAGATTTGTTCATGAGCTTGCTTGGGTGGTTTATCATTTTGATTGGGGGGAGCGTGCATGTGGGCGATAGGGTGCGTATCGCTAAGGGGACGGATATTTTTATTGGCGATGTGTTGGATATTTCTATGTTGCACATTACGATTTTAGAAGACGTAACCTTTACCACCTACACGAATAACAGGAGAGCGGGCCGAATTATCTTTGTACCTAATAATTACATTTTCACCACCATGTTCGCTAATTACAGCCATTTTGGGATGAAAACGGTTTGGGATGGCGTGGATTTTTGCGTTACATTTGATTCTGATTTTAAAAAAGCTTCTAAAATTGCGCTCAATATCGCTACGGAATTGTCTAAAGAATACACGGATATTACCTATAAACAGCTCAATAAAATGCGCGACCGGTATTCTTTAAGGAGTTTGAGCGTCAAGCCTCGATGCTTTTTGATGCCTGAAAGTAACGGGATAAAAATCTCGGTGTGGTATCAAACCAATTCGTATGCCACCATGTCTTTAAGGAGCAAGATTGTGGCTGAAATTGTTGAAGCTTTTTTGAAAGAAGAAAATATCCATATCGCTTATACGACCAGCAAGCTGCTTAAAGTGGATGCTGATGCTCTAGGCGATGGTTTTGGGAATAAAAGGGAACAAAAATGAAAAAAGTTTATTTCAAAACTTTTGGGTGCAGGACGAATCTTTTTGACACGCAAGTGATGGGCGAGAATTTAAAGGATTTTAGCGCGACCTTAGAAGAACAAGAAGCCGATATTATTGTGATCAATTCTTGCACCGTGACCAATGGGGCCGATAGCGCGGTAAGGAGTTACGCTAAAAAAATGGCGCGATTGAATAAGGAGGTGCTATTTACTGGCTGTGGGGTGAAAACCCAAGGCAAAGAGCTTTTTGAAAAAGGGTTTTTAAAGGGCGTTTTTGGGCATGACAATAAAGAAAAGATTAATGCGCTTCTACAAGAAAAAAAGCGTTTTTTTATAGATGACAATTTAGAAAACAAGCACTTAGATACCACGATGGTGAGCGAGTTTGTGGGAAAAACCAGGGCGTTTATCAAGATTCAAGAGGGCTGTGATTTTGATTGCAATTATTGCATTATCCCAAGCGTGAGAGGGAGGGCTAGGAGTTTTGAAGAGAGGAAAATTTTAGAGCAAGTGGGCCTTTTATGCTCTAAAGGGGTTCAAGAAGTGGTTTTAACCGGCACTAATGTGGGGAGCTATGGGAAAGATAGAGGAAGCAATATCGCAAGATTGATTAAAAAATTAAGCCAGATTGCTGGATTAAAACGCATAAGGATTGGGAGCTTAGAGCCTAATCAAATCAACGATGAGTTTTTAGAGCTTTTAGAAGAGGATTTTTTAGAAAAACATTTGCATATCGCTTTACAGCACAGCCATGATTTCATGCTAGAGAGGATGAATCGAAGAAACCGCACCAAAAGCGATAGGGAATTATTAGAAATAATCGCTTCTAAAAATTTTGCTATCGGCACGGATTTTATTGTGGGGCATCCGGGCGAGAGCGAAAGCGTTTTTGAAAAGGCGTTTAAAAATTTAGAGGGCTTGCCTTTAACGCACATCCACCCTTTTATTTACAGCAAGCGAAAAGACACCCCCTCTAGTTTGATGCATGATGGCGTGAGTTTGGAAGTTTCTAAAAAGCGTTTGAATGCGATTAAAGATTTGATTTTTCATAAAAATAAGGCGTTCAGGCAATTACAACTCAAGCTCAACACGCCCCTAAAAGCCTTAGTGGAAGCGCAAAAAGACGGCGAATTTAAAGCCTTAGATCAATTTTTCAACCCCATTAAAATCAAAAGCGATAAGCCTTTAAGGGCTAGTTTTTTAGAAATCAAAGAGTATGAAATTAAGGAGAGGGAAAACCATGCCGTTTTCTAAATTTTTAGAAAACCTCACCGCTCCCTTTAAACGCATCAAAAACCGCTCGCTTGTTTTGGCGTTAGGGTTTTTGATGCTTACTTTTTGCTTGTTGCTTTTTTTAATCTTAAGCGATGTTTCTAGGCTCATATCCAGTAAAGATTTTCTTTATGTGATCCAGTCTCACCCTAAACAAACTCTAACTGAAGATGAAAATTATTTTTATGCTAACAAGGGTCTTTATAAAACCAACAAAGAAGCCTTTTTAAGGGTTTATAAAATCCCAGAGAGCATGCCCATAGAAAAACGAGAAAGTTTAAACAAGGTTTCTAAAATCTTTTTAGCGTTGCTTTTTTTCATTTCTAGCATGCTTTTTGGGATCTTTTGGCGTTTGCCCAAACGATTGGACACTAAAATGAGTTTAGAGAGCGCGCGCAAAAACGAATTAGAAAATGCATTCCAGCGATACGATGCGCTAGGGGTGCGTTTTGAAGACATTGCAGGGGTGAATGAAGTCAAAGAAGAATTATTAGAAGTGATAGATTATTTAAAAAACCCTAAAAAATACCAGGATTTAGGGATTTTCCTCCCTAAAGGCGTTTTATTAGTGGGGCCTCCTGGAGTGGGCAAAACCATGATCGCTAAAGCCTTAGCGAGTGAAGCCAGAGTGCCGTTTTTTTATGAAAGCGGGAGCGCGTTTTCTCAAATTTATGTAGGGGCTGGGGCTAAAAAAGTGCATGAACTTTTCATGCACGCTAAAAAGCATGCCCCCTCTATTATTTTCATTGATGAAATTGACGCCTTGGGTAAGGCTAGGGGAGGGCATAGGAGCGATGAAAGAGAGGCCACGCTCAATCAGCTTTTAACCGAAATGGACGGGTTTTTGCAAAACGATGAGGTGGTGGTGATAGGAGCGACCAACCAAATGGAGGTGATGGATGAAGCGCTATTAAGGAGCAAGCGTTTTGATCGGCGCATTTTTATTTCTTTACCGGATTTACTAGAAAGGCAGAGCATTTTAGAAAAGCTTCTAGAAAACAAAAAGCACACGCTCAATTACCTTAAGATCGCTAAAATTTGCGTGGGTTTTAGCGGGGCGATGTTAGCGACTTTAATCAATGAAAGCGCTCTAAACGCCCTAAAACACCAACGAAACGAAATCACTGAGAGCGACATTTTAGAAGTGAAAGACAAGATCGCTTACGGCAAGAAAAAGCCCCAAACCTTAGACGAAAACCAAAAGGAATTAGTCGCTTTGTATCAAAGCGCGAAAGCCTTGAGCGCGTATTGGCTAGAAATTGAATTTGATAAAGCGCCTTTATTGGGGGAATTTATCGCTTTTAATGAAAATAAAATCCATAGCGAGAGCGAGATTAAAAATTACATTAAAGTGTATTTGAGCGGAACGATTATTTTAGAGTTGCTCTATAAGGAGCGTTATAGTCTGTCTAAACAAGACCTGCAAAAAGCGAAATTTTTGAATGAATTTATGGCTAGCGAGCTTCTTTTAGCCCCTACAAAAGAGTCTTTAAGCATTCTTTATGAAGAGCAACTGGAGTTTTTAAAGCCGCAAATTGCAGCTTGCAAGCGGTTGAGCGCTCTACTATTAGAGCAAGAATATTTAGAACATTCCAATTTGTATGATTTGTTGAACGGGTGAAAAATGCGTTTTTTTAGTGGTTTTGGGTTCGTTAATGAAAGCGTTTTGTTTGAAGAGTGGCTTTTAAAAGGGGCTTATGATATCTCAGGCTTTTCTATGGGAGCGATTAAAGCGATAGAATACGCTTATAATGAAGTCTCACAACAGCACCGCATCAATTCTTTGTTATTGTTTTCGCCTTGCATGCTAGCGCATAAGAGTTTGGCGTTCAAACGCTTACAACTTTCTTCGTTTCAAAAAGATCCGCAAAGCTACATGGATAACTTTTACCAAGAAGTGGGCTTGAGCGCCAAATTGGAGCGTTTTAAAAAAATGGGTTCTTTAGAAGAATTAGAATTTTTATTGGATTACAAGTATAGTGATCATATAATTAGATTTTTATTAGAAAAAGGCGTGAAGATTGAAGTGTTTATCGGGTTAAAAGACAGGATCACTGACATTCAAGCCCTTTTAGAATTTTTTATGCCATTAGTTCAAGTGTGGCAGTTTAAGGATTGCAACCATTTGTTGCAAAAATCTTAAAAAAGGTGGAAGATGAAAAAATTTGGTTTAGGGGTGTATTTGCTTCTTTTGGGCATTTTGGGCGGCTCTTTGATCATTCTAGGAGCGATAGTTGTGCCCATTGTTTTCAAAGCTTCAAGCATTTTACCCGAATTGAATCTGACTCCCTTTGAAAGCGGGAAACTCATGGCGCAAATCTTTGTGCGTTTCAATTATCTTTTAGGTGCGATCGGTTTTGTGGTGTTACTTTATGAAATCATTTCGTTTATCTACTCTAAAAGATCGTTAGTGTATTTGATTCTTGGCGTGGCGATAGGGGCGTTGTGCTTGCTCTTTGTTTTTTATTACACGCCTTATATTTTAAACGCTCAAAAAATAGGCGAAGCCGCGCTTCAAAGCGCTGAATTTGCCCGCTCGCACGCTCAAAGCGAATGGCTGTTTAAGGAATTGTTT
>ASYU01000119.1:0-6484 GCA_000448465.1 Helicobacter pylori PZ5056
CACTAAAGCGATAGACCCCCCTAAAAGCCCCATTAAAGGATTGACCCCTAAAAGGCTAGCGATAGAAACCCCCACTGCATTTTGACACACCACAAACCCCGCCACAGCCAGCAAAAAAACCGCAAGCATTTTCCCACCTTTTTGTAAAGATTTGAAATCCGCGCTCAAACCAATGGTGATAAAAAAAGTCAGCATTAAAGGATCTTTTAAAGAAGAATCAAATTGCAAGCCAAAATTGTAAAACTGACGCACTAACATGATAGCAAAAGCGACTAAAACCCCGCCCACAACAGGCTCTGGAATATCATAATCGCGCAAAAACTTGACTTTAGAAATCACATAGCGCCCCAAAAGCAGCACTAAAACCATGCACACCAAAGTGGCATAAATATCCAACTTAATTTCTTGCAAGCTTGCATCCTTATTAATCAAATTTATCTTATTATAATATAATACCCCCCTAAAAGAATGAGATTAGTTAGAAAGTAGGTGTTCCTTGCATACAGTATTACAAATTGGAGCTGGTGGCGTAGGCAGTGTGGTAGCGCACAAAATGGGCATGAACAGAGATGTGTTTAAAAATATCATTTTAGCGAGCAGGAGCTTGGACAAATGCTATGCGATTAAAGAAAGCATGCTCAAAAAGGGTTTGGGGGAAATTGGCGTTGAGCAAGTGGATGCAGATGATACGCAAGCCTTAGTCGCTTTAATCAAAAAATACAAGCCTAAAGTCGTTATTAATGTGGCTTTACCCTATCAAGATTTAACGATCATGCAAGCATGTTTAGAGACTAAAACGCATTACATTGATACCGCCAATTACGAGCATCCGGATTTAGCGAAATTTGAATACAAAGAGCAATGGGCGTTTGATAAGGCTTATAAAGAAGCAGGGATTTTAGGGATTTTGGGGGCTGGGTTTGATCCGGGCGTTACGAACGCTTATGTCGCTCACGCTCAAAAACACCATTTTGACACTATCCACACTTTAGATATTTTAGACTGCAACGCTGGGGATCACAAACGCCCTTTTGCCACGAATTTTAACCCTGAAATCAATTTGAGAGAAGTCAGCTCTAAAGGGCGTTATTATGAAAATGGCAAATGGATTGAAACCAAGCCTTTAGAAATCAAGCAAGTGTGGGCTTACCCACAGATTGGCGAAATGGATTCGTATCTTTTATACCATGAGGAATTGGAATCGTTAGTCAAAAACGTTAAAGGCTTAAGGAGGGCGAGGTTTTTTATGACTTTCTCTCAAAATTATTTAACCCACATGAAATGCTTAGAAAATGTCGGCATGCTAGGCATTAAAGAAATAGAACATCAAGGCGTAAAAATCGTGCCGATACAATTTTTAAAAACCTTGCTTCCTGATCCGGCCACTCTGGCTAAAGACACCACCGGTAAAACCAATATCGGGTGCTATATGACCGGCATTAAAAACAACCAAGACAAAACGCTCTACATTTACAACGTGTGCGATCACAAAAAATGCTATGAAGAAGTGGGTTCGCAAGCCATAAGCTACACCACCGGCGTGCCGGCGATGTGCGCGGCCAAAATGATTTGTAATGACACTTGGAGCGTGGAGCATTTTAGGGCTGGGGTGTTTAACATAGAAGAATTAAACACCGATCCCTTTATGGAAGAATTGATCAAACAAGGCTTGCCTTATGAAGTGATTGAACGCTAGTTTTAGGCTTCAATCTTCACTGGGTGCGATAAACACCGATTCCCTTTCTATTGTAATATTCTTATCGTCTGCACTATAAGCTTGTATGGTAATAGGGATTAAAGCGTCTCTAGCGCGTTTGTATTCTGTGGCGTTACTTTTTAGGGGTTTTCTTAAAATCACTACCGCTTTGATCTTTTGTCCGGCTTTAATGGCGATAGGATTTAAAGGCTTTTTGATGTGGATGTCTTTTTGCCCTAAAATTTTGAAATAAAACTCATGGTCTTTATTGTCCGTGTTGTGGAATAAAAACACGTAATCGTTATCCACATACCCACTAGAACGCAATTCATACAGATCGCTGTTGCGGTTAATGTCTAAGAGCATGCGTTCTTTTTTAAACGAAGTGATGGCTAAAAGGGCTATCACAACAGCGATAACCCCCATGTAAGCGATCGTTTTTAAACGCACTAGGCGCACTTTTTGGCGCGTGTTGGTGGCGTTAGTTGAAGACCATTGGATGAGTGAAGGGCGGTTGTATTTAGCCATGGTAATTGCGCATGCATCCACGCATTCTAAACAATTGATGCATTCTAATTGCAAGCCTTTTCTAATATCAATATGCGTGGGGCAAACCTGCACGCAATGCAAACAATTCACGCATTCGTTTTCAGCGCTGCGTTTTTTGGGGGGTAAGGGAAAAAGGCGGCCCTGATTGTCATAAAGCGCTCCGCCGCGCTTTTCATCATAAATAGGGTTTAAGGTGTCATTGTCATACAACACCGATTGCACCCTAGCGTAAGGGCATAAATAGATGCAAAAACGCTCCGCAACCACCACAATATCAAATAGCACCACAGCCGTGCTAAAAAGCCAAAAACCCATAGCAACAGGGTGATCGCTAGGGTTTTTAAGATACATAAAAAAGTCTTCAGGGGCGATGAAATAAAAGAAAAACAACATCATTAGCCCCGCCACAACAGGAGCGAACAATAAAACGCTCAACGCTTTACGCATCTTATAGCTTGGGGTGTTTTTAGGGCTTTCTTGTTTGTTGCTGATCTTTTTATGGAGTTTGAAAATCTTGGTTTCAATCACATCTCTATAAAGCACCCTTAAAAAGGTTTGCGGGCAAGCCCAACCGCACCACACACGCCCAAGGCTAGTGGTGATGAAAAAAATCCCTATAAAAAGCAAAATAACCATAAAAGGCATGACTTGCAATTCTTCAGCGCTAAAGATCTTGCCTAAAAAATGCAATTGCTTATGCTCAAAAGAGATCAAAAACAAATGCGCCCCATCAATGCGAACAAATGGCGTGATTAGTAACGCTAAAGAAATCAATAAAAACCCTATATAACGCTTCAAACGAAACGATTTTAAAAAATGGCTAGAAGTTTCAAGCATTCTCAATATCCTAAAATTTTTAAGCCACTATACCCTAACAACTTAACGCTTTCACTTAAAAAGCAACATGTTATAATGAACACTATTTTATTTGAAAGGGTATTTATGGAAAGCGTTTTAAATTTCCTAACCAATATCAATGTGATTTTCACCCTTTTGGGCTATTTGATTGGGGGGATTCCTTTTGGCTATGCGTTAATGAAAACCTTTTATGGCATGGATATTACTAAAATCGGATCGGGGGGTATTGGCGCGACGAATGTCTTACGCGCCTTACAAAGTAAGGGCGTGAGCAACGCCAAACAAATGGCCTTATTGGTCTTAATCTTGGATCTATTCAAAGGCATGTTCGCGGTTTTTTTAAGCAAATTGTTTGGGTTAGATTATAGTTTGCAATGGATGGTCGCTATCGCTAGTATTTTGGGGCATTGTTATTCGCCTTTTTTGAATTTCAATGGAGGCAAGGGCGTTTCTACGATCATGGGCTCTGTGGTGTTGCTCATCCCTATTGAAAGCTTGATCGGCTTGACGGTGTGGTTTTTTGTGGGTAAGGTGCTTAAAATCTCTTCACTCGCTAGCATTCTAGGGGTAGGCACAGCGACTGTTCTTATCTTTTTTGTGCCTTATATGCATATCCCAGATAGCGTCAATATCCTTAAAGAAGTCGGCACGCAAACGCCTATGGTATTGATTTTTATTTTCACCCTTATCAAGCATGCGGGCAATATTTTCAATTTATTGACCGGTAAAGAAAAGAAAGTCTTATGAAAACTAAACAAGGCGTCCATATCCATAACTTGGTGTTTGAAACGATTTTAGGGATTTTAGAGTTTGAACGCTTAAAACCCCAAAAAATAAGCGTGAATGTGGATCTTTTCTACACGGAATTACCTAATAAGGCTTATTTAGACTACATGGAAATCCAAGAAATCATTCAAAACACCATGCGAGAAAAACAATACTTTCTCATTGAAGACGCCCTGAAAGATTTAAGCCATGTTTTAAAAACGTGCTACAAGGAGATCTCTGAGCTTTTTTTGAAAATCAGCAAGTTAGAAATTTCTCCCAATTCTCAAGTGGGGGCGAGCGTGAAAATTTACTATGAAAATGTTCTTTAACCTCTTTTTCCTCCTTATTGTTTTAAAAGCGCACCCCATAAACCCTTTATTAGAGCCACTATATTTCCCCAGTTATGCGCAATTTTTAAATTTAGAACCTCATTTTGTCATTAAAAAAAAGCGCGCTTATAGACCCTTCCAATGGGGGAATACCATTATCATCAAACGCCATGATTTAGAAGAGCGCCAGAGCAACCAGCCAAGCGATATTTTCCGCCAGAACGCTGAAATCAATGTGTCTTCTCAAACTTTTTTAAGAGGGATCAGCAGCGCTTCTTCACGCATAGTGATCGATTCGGTCGCTCAGTAATCAGCCGCTCAATAAAATGCTAAAACTTTTTTAATCACATTTTTCTTGGTATTTTCTTAATCCTAAAACAAATTTAAGGTATTATTAAATAGAATAATGTAATAATAACCTTAGGTTTAAAACTTGACTAAATTTTTTAGAAAAAAGTAAATAGAAAGGCTAAAAGAAATGCTTAGAAATCAATTTCGTATCGTGTTTGTCTCTTGTATTGTCGCTAGCAGTTTGCAAGCTCAAGAAAATACCCACACTTTGGGTAAGGTAACCACTAAGGGTGAAAGGACTTTTGAATACAACAACAAAATGTATATTGAAAGGAAAGAGCTCCAACAGCGCCAAAGTAACCAAATCCGTGATATTTTTAGGACTCGAGCGGATGTGAATGTGGCCAGTGGGGGCTTAATGGCGCAAAAAATCTATGTTAGGGGGATTGAGAGCCGTCTCTTAAGGGTAACGATAGATGGCGTCGCTCAAAATGGTAACATTTTCCACCATGACGCTAACACCGTGATCGATCCTAATATGATTAAAGAAGTGGAAGTGATTAAGGGGGCGGCGAACGCTTCAGCAGGACCAGGTGCGGTTGCGGGTAAATTGTCTTTCACCACGATTGACGCTAACGACTTCTTAAGAAAGAATCAAACTTATGGGGCTAAAGCGGAAGCGGGCTTTTATACCAACTTTGGGTATCGCATGAACGCCACTGCGGCTTACCGGGGTAAAAATTGGGACATACTCGCTTATTACAACCATCAAAATATTTTTTATTACAGAGACGGGAACAACGCTTTTAGGGATCTCTTCCACCCTACTTTTGACTTGCAAGATCCGAGCAATAGCGACATTGGCGTAGGGACTCCGAGTGAAGTCAATAGCGTTTTAGGTAAAGTCAATGGCTATATCAACGACACGGATACCATCAGCTTAAGCTACAACATGACAAGGGAGAATTCCACCAGGCTTTTACGCCCTAACACCACTTCAGCCCTCTCTAAAGCCAACGACCCAGGAAGCCAGCCAGCCCCCTTTGTGATTGACTTCGGGAAAGAATTAGCCCATACGATCAACTTCAACCACAATTTGAGTCTGAAATATAAGCATGATGGAGGCACTAGTTTTAGTCAGCCGCGCGTTGAATCCACTGCCTTTTTAGGGGTAAGGGGGGGCGATTATAACCCTGTGGTGAATCCTTTCGCTTACAATTCTAACGAGCCAGCTAATCCGGATTATATCCCTGAAGTGAGAGATTGGTGTAACAACCCGGACAATATCAGCCAGTGCACGCAAGGGGCTATCAGACCTTCTGATGGAGGCTATCAAATAGGCTATGGGCAGCCGGGCGCTATCAATTGGCAAGGCGCTTCTGCAATTTCCACAGGATCTAATATTTACCATGGGCTTGTTCCTAAAAACCCTGATTACGACATGACCCCCCCTAACGCTCAAAACCCTAGCGCGAACGATTGGACTTTAGGGAATGCGGACGCTGAGGGGACTTTAGCCAGAAGGATTTTCTTAATCAACTCAGGCGTTAATTTTAAAGTTACCCACCCCATTAGCGAAGATTATGGGAACGTGTTTGAATACGGCATGATTTATCAAAACCTGAGCGTTTTCTCTGGATTGGATAAAGACAAAAACGGCTATTATAAAAACAACATTGATCCTAACGACCCTAATGGGCCGGGCTTGCCTTACCGCCATTACTACACCGATCAAAGCTCTCAATACCCTCAAAATCTAAACGCGCCTAACCCGCTCTATCGTAACATGCCTCAAAATTCGCATGCGATCGGTAATATCATCGGAGGGTTTATGCAAGCGAACTACAATCTCTTGAAAAACCTCATCGTGGGTGCGGGAACTCGTTATGATATTTACACCTTGCTAGACAAAAACGGTCGCACGCATGTAACTTCTGGTTTCTCGCCTTCTGCAACCGTGCTTTATAACCCCATTGAAAGCATTGGCTTGAAA
>ASYU01000120.1:0-2277 GCA_000448465.1 Helicobacter pylori PZ5056
GATCAAAATTAGCCGTGTGCATTTGCCATGACGGCATGATTCCAGAGCTCGCTAGAGAAGCGGCCTATAAAGGGTGCAATGTGTATATCCGCATTTCAGGCTATAGCACTCAAGTCAATGATCAATGGATTTTGACCAACCGCTCCAACGCATGGCACAATTTGATGTATACCGTGAGCGTGAATTTAGCCGGCTATGATAATGTCTTTTACTACTTTGGCGAAGGGCAAATCTGCAACTTTGATGGCACGACTCTCGTTCAAGGGCACCGCAACCCTTGGGAGATTGTAACCGGGGAAATCTATCCTAAAATGGCAGACAACGCTCGCTTAAGCTGGGGCTTAGAAAACAACATTTACAACCTAGGCCATAGAGGGTATGTGGCTAAACCGGGCGGAGAACATGACGCAGGCTTAACCTACATCAAAGACTTAGCGGCCGGTAAATACAAATTGCCTTGGGAAGATCACATGAAAATCAAAGACGGCTCTATTTATGGCTACCCTACCACCGGTGGGCGTTTTGGGAAATAACCCCTAACCTTATATTTTTGCTAGAACCTACCTTAAAAGGTTCTAGTTTCCCCCCTATTTTAATTTTTTCAATCAATTTTTACGAATAGTATTCTATCACAGAGCATGTAAGAAAACCCATAATAAGCGCGAGCGACCAAGAAAGCGCATAACCTATGCAAAACCATGTTATTTTTGATAAAGACCACCACCACATTGCGGTTGATAGAGCGTTAAAATCTGTAATAATGCCATAGCCACAATAGATCATTCCCGCTAAACATGCCAATTTAAGAGCATGGTAGTAAGTGCTAATCCCAAAACCACCACCAAGATTGATAAAAGAATACGAGACCAAGACCCCATGACAACTCCTTAAACATCAAATGCTAGAGTATATCGTTTTTTTTGTTTGTCAAGGGGGTTTATCAGTTAGATAGAGTGTTTTTAATGTTTATCTTTTAGGGATAAGCCTAGAAACATTGTTTTTTATCATGAACCAATTATCGGTCATCTAATATATTAGCAATAAATATATTTGGAAATGTTGGAGCGGAACAAACAACCACATAAAAAAGAAACGAACCTGTTACTTCCCAAAAAGACCACCCATTAAAACTCCAAATGAGACACAAGCCTGTCATGGCCACAACAACAATGCAAAATAACGACAAAAATCTTAAGCTAGAGATTGAAATTTTTTGCCCCTCTGCGAGCTTGTCTTTTCTAAACGCCTCTTGCAAACCTTTCTCAGCCAACGGCTTGATGCCATCAACGATTGGTTTGGTATCTGGGAAAAAAATACTAATAGTCGCTCCTCCAATACCCATAGCAGCAGTAATGAAAGGATTGTTTTGGTTGGGATCAGAATTTTCTATCTCTTCCATCTCTCTTTTTAAGTTCTTCACAAACACGAGATATATGCCCCACGCAACCAACCATAAAAGCACCACCGCAACAGAAAAAATAAAATGCGCCATGCGACAAACCCTTTAAATATCAAATGCTAGAGTGTATCGTTTTTTTTTGTTTGTCAAGGGGGTTTATCAGTCAGTGGATAGTGTTTTAATGTTTATAAAACAATAGCGTTTATAATAATGAAAGTTTAGCCCCTAATTTTAGCGCCCCTAACAAGCCTTCCACATTCAGCCCTAACCCCACGCTCAAATTCTTGCTTGAGCTTTTAATATAAGGCTTATGAAAATCCTCTAAACGCACACAGCCCGCACTTTCTTGCCATAAACCGCTCTCTAAGTATTTTTCTATTTCGCTGCAATCAAATGCTTTTAAACGCGCTCTAAAAACCGATAGATCCAGCCATTCTAGTTTGGGAGAAATCAATGCCGAGCAGGTTAAAACCTCTATTTCATTGCCATTTTGGAGTTTTAAAAATTCAAGGGCTTCTCGCTTGTTTTGAGCTTTTCGTTGCATGTGACAACCCACGCTCACCACGCTATCAGCCACCACGATAGCGCAATGGTTTGTGAGCAATTTTTTAGCTTTTTCTAATTTCCCCTTGCACGCCAAATAAACAAACTCCCTAGGATCTGTGGTTTTTAGGCTTTCTTCATCAAAATAGAGTGCTTTTTGTTTAAACTCAATCCCATGCTCTTTTAAAAGATTCGCCCTAGCGCTGGATTGAGAGCCTAAAATAAGCTCCATGCTATCCCTCTAAAGCTTTGAGAGCGGTATTTTTCGCTAAATTGAGCGCGGTTGGTAAATTTTCTGTATCCTTGCCCCCAGCGCTCGCAAAATCATCTCTCCC
>ASYU01000121.1:0-2567 GCA_000448465.1 Helicobacter pylori PZ5056
GTGGGCTAAAAAGGTTGTGCCTCTAGCGAATTCTTGTTTTTCATGCACGCCTAAGGGGCCATTCCATAAAATGGTGGGCGCGCTCTCTATGACTTCAGAAAATAATTTCAGGCTCGCAGGCCCTATATCAGCGATCTTATGTTTAGGCTCAATGTCTTGGACGGGTGAAATTTTGATGTGTTTGGGGTTGAGAATGTCATCAGTGGTAACAGCGTCTATGGGCAAATAGACTTTGACTTTTTTTTCTTTCGCGCTTTGCAATAATTCTAGGGCGTCATTGATTAGGGCGTCTTCCACAGAAGAATCTTGCACATCATAGCCTAAGGCTTTTAAGAAGGTGTTGCTCATCGCCCCGGCAATGATGAGCTTGTCTATGAGATCTAAAATATTTTTTAATAAAGTGAGTTTGGAGCTGACCTTAGCCCCCCCCACAATCAACAATAAAGGGCGTAAAGGGTGGTTAAACGCCTGATAAAACGAATCAATTTCTTTTTTGAGTAAAAACCCGCTCACTTTTATGGGAGCGAATTTGGCGGTGCCATAAGTGCTGGCATGCTTTCTGTGGCTCGTGCCAAAAGCGTCATTCACAAACACATCGCACAAGCTCGCTAAATCTTTAGCCAGATTTTCATCATTTTCTTCTTCGCCTTTTAAAAAGCGGATATTTTCTAAAAGAAAAATCCTTGTGGGCGCGTTTTCGTTTAGGGCTTGCTTGAGTTGCACGATATTTTGAGAAAAAACCACTTCATGATTTAAGAGTCTTTCAAGGCGTTTTAAAAAAGGCTTTAAACTTAATTTTTCTTCAACCCCTTTAGGGCGGCCCAAGTGGCTCACTAAAATAATATCCTTAGCCTTGTTGTCAATACAAAATTGGATGGTGGGCAAGCTCTCTCTAATGCGCGTGTCATCAGTGATATTCAAATTTTCATCTAAAGGCACATTAAAATCCACCCTAATAAGCACCCTTTTATGGCTCACTTCCACTTCTTGAATGTTTTTAACGTTTTGCATAAACGACATTTTAGCTAACATGAAAAATCCTTTCTTTTAATTTTGTGCTATATATTGCGCCATGTCTATCAAGCGCTCGCTATAACCCATTTCATTATCATACCATGCCAATACTTTAGCATTTTTTTCGCCTATCGTCATGATTTGGTCATCAATCACGATCGCGCTAAAAGGCGAAGAAATAAAATCGCTTGAAACGAGCCTTTCTTCATCAATGCTTACAATCCCTTTAAAGGCATGCTTACTGGCGTCTTTAAGCGCATGCTGAACGCTTGCTTTGCTCACAACTTTTTTAAAGCTCAAAGATAGATCCACTAAGCTCACATTAGGGGTAGGCACTCTAATCGCAAGGCCTGTAATCTTAGGGCCTAAATGCGGTAAGACTAGCGAAATGGCTTTGCTCACGCCGGTGCTTGTGGGGATAAGGTTAAGGCTAGCCGCTCTAGCGCGGCGGATGTCTTTGTGCTTGGTGTCTAAAAGGTTTTGATCGTTAGTGTAGCTGTGGATGGTGGTTAAAAGCGCGTTTTCTACTTTAAAGACTTCATCTAAGATTTTGAGTAAAGGAGCGGTAGCGTTAGTCGTGCAAGAGGCGTTAGAAATCACGCTTTCATTATGATAATTAGTGTGATTCACCCCATAGACAAAGGTAGGGGCGTTTTGCGCGGGAGCGGAGATGATGACTTTTTTCACGCTGTTTTTAAGATGAGCGCTTGAAGCTTCTAGGGAATTGAATTTCCCCGTGCATTCTATGATGATTTCTGCGTTAGCGGCAGAAAAATCAAGCTTGTTAATGTCTCGCTCGCTCAACACTAAAATATTTTTACTATGCCCGATATTTAAAGTTCTATTGGCATTCAGTTTGGCTTCAAAATGCCCATGCACGCTGTCATGGCGGATCAAATGCAAAAGAGTTTCTAATTCAGCGGTAGAATTGATGGCGACAATTTCTATATCCTTTCTTTGACTAGCGACTCTTATAGCGCACAAACCGATGCGCCCGGTCCCATTGATAGCGATTTTAATTGGCATGTTTTCCCTTTATTCAAAAATTAACATTCTATCACAAATGCTCTTAAATCAAGGCATTCTTAAGGGGTTCTGTTTCATTAAGCATCAATCACAAACTAAAATCAAAATCCTTATGATAAACCTCTCTGTGGGCGTTTTGGAGGCTTGTAAAAACCCCACTCCCTAAAAACCCCCTAGATAATGGGCTGGGGTGAGAGGCTGTGATAATGATGTGTTTGTTTTTAGGGATTAGCACGATCTTTTTTTGGGCGACTTTCCCTAATAACACCACGATTAAAGGGGAGATCGTTTCAAAAAGACGCATCAGTATCCTATCGCTAAAAGCTTCCCAGCCAATATGCTTGTGCGAAGCGGCTTGGTTTTTTTCCACGCTTAAAATGGCGTTCAATAAGAGCATGCCCCTTTTAGCCCATGCGCTCAAATCCCCACAACAAGGCACAGGCACGCCCAAATTCGCATGCAATTCTTTAAAAATATTTTTTAAGCTTGGAGGAATGGGGGCGTTTTTTTCCACGCTAAAGCTTAAG
>ASYU01000122.1:0-1731 GCA_000448465.1 Helicobacter pylori PZ5056
TGCAGTTTTGGAGCGCCCAAACGATTAGCGAACGGGTTTGACACCAACCGCCTTAACATGCTCATCGCTTTGTTAGAAAAAAAGCTAGAAATCCCTTTAAACCGCCATGACGTGTTCATTAATGTGAGCGGAGGCATTAAAATTAGCGAGCCGGCTTGCGATTTAGCGGTCATTGCCAGTATCCTTTCAAGCTTTAAAAACAGAAAAATTGACAATAAAACGGCGTTTTTGGGCGAAGTGAGTTTGAATGGCAGGATTTTAGAAGCCCCTAATTTGAACGCCAGATTGAAAGAAATGGAAAATTACGGCTTTTTAAAAGCCATTTTGCCTAAAAAACCCAGTCAAAAAACCTCTATCAAATGCTATGAGGCCAATGTGGTGGGCAAGATTGTTGAATGGATGTGATTTTAACTTTTGTTACCTAATAGAACAGAGCCTTATTGAAATTTAAACTCAATTTAAAGAACAACTACCATTTTTTTTAGTTATAATGGCGAACACCATTAAAATTAAAACAAAGGTTATTCAATGAAGGTATTATCTTATTTGAAAAATTTTTATCTTTTTTTAGCGATAGGAGCAATTATGCAAGCGAATGAAAACATGGGATCTAAACTTTCCAAAACCGATGAAAGAGTGATTTACTTGGCTGGGGGGTGCTTTTGGGGGTTAGAGGCGTATATGGAGAGGATTTATGGCGTCATAGACGCAAGCTCTGGTTACGCTAACGGCAAGACTTCAAGCACGAATTATGAAAAATTGCATGAGAGCGATCATGCTGAAAGCGTGAAAGTCGTTTATGATCCTAAAAAAATCAGTTTGGACAAGTTGTTGCGTTATTATTTTAAGGTGGTTGATCCGGTGAGCGTGAACAAGCAGGGTAATGATGTGGGCAGGCAGTATCGCACAGGGATTTATTATGTCAATAGCGCGGATAAAGAAGTGATAGACAACGCCTTAAAAGCGTTGCAAAAAGAAGTGAAAAGCAAAATCGCTATTGAGGTAGAGCCTTTAAAAAATTATGTGAGGGCTGAAGAATACCACCAGGATTATTTGAAAAAACACCCTGGTGGCTATTGCCATATTGATTTGAAAAAGGCGGATGAAGTGATTGTGGATGATGATAAATACACCAAACCAAGCGATGAAGTTTTAAAGAAAAAACTCACCAAACTCCAGTATGAGGTTACGCAAAACAAACACACTGAGAAACCCTTTGAAAATGAGTATTACAACAAGGAAGAAGAGGGCATTTATGTGGATATTACCACAGGCGAACCGTTATTTTCTTCAGCGGATAAATACGACTCCGGTTGCGGGTGGCCAAGCTTTTCTAAGCCTATCAATAAAGATGTGGTGAAATACGAAGACGATGAGAGCCTTAATAGGAAACGCATTGAAGTGTTGAGCCGTATTGGTAAGGCGCATTTAGGGCATGTGTTTAACGATGGGCCTAAAGAATTAGGGGGCTTAAGGTATTGTATTAATAGCGCAGCTTTAAGGTTTATCCCCTTAAAAGACATGGAAAAAGAGGGCTATGGCGAGTTTATCCCCTATATCAAAAAGGGTGAATTGAAAAAATACATCCAGGATAAAAAAACGCATTAAGAGGTAATGACTAAGCCCCCTAATGAGGGTTAAAATGGGGGCTACAAACAGCAACTAAAATCCTATAATAATCCATAAAACACTATAATTTTTGTATAGGTTATTAAGTTTTGTGTTATACTG
>ASYU01000123.1:0-3055 GCA_000448465.1 Helicobacter pylori PZ5056
ATGCCTTGTAACCAGTGATCGCAGACGGCGTTTGATAAGGTTCCGTTTCACGGCGTTGCCGACTTTTTTGGACACGCTCAAACCTAACAAACAAAGCGTATTTCGGTCTTTAAGCCTACAAGAGAGCGGATCTTTAAAGCCCTCTTTTTCTTTTGGTGGCTCTTTTGATAAATCCAAAACAAAGAGCGAAAAAAAAGGGTTATGTTTTTTAAAACCTTTTCTATAAACCCTATCAAACTCGCTCTTGTTTTTTAAAGAGTCATAGGGTTTAGACGGAAAGCTTTTTTCTGCCCTTAGCTCGTCTGGCATTAATCACCTTGCGCCCGTTTTTGGTTTTCATTCTCACAAGAAAGCCATGGGTTCGCTTTCTTGGTGTGTTATGTGGTTGGTAAGTGCGTTTCATTTAAAACTCCCTTGATAAAAATTAAACATAAACACAGATTTTAGCTAAAGAATGCTAAAAATTGACTAAAACTAATTTTTTTGATTCTTTTTATCTTCAACAAGAATGTAAAGTTGTTTCAGATTGTTCGTTTGCAATAAATCCACGACTTTGATAAAGTTATCCAAATTGCTTTTCTTATCGCCTTGCAAGACAATAGGGGTGTCTTTAGCCAAAGTGGAAACCTTGTGCTTTAAATTTTCAAAGCTGATTTCTTTATCGTCAAAATAAAAAGAACCCTTATTAGAAATAGCGATTGTAACTTGTTTTTTGTCCAACACATCTTTAGAATCAGTGCTGTCTTTATCTACTTGAGGAATGCTAATAGGAAGCTTTGAAGTTTGCACAAAAGACGCCGTTGTAAGCACGATCACTAACAACACAAGCATGATGTCAATGAAAGGCACCACATTCATGGATTCTACTTTTTTCACCGCTCAATCCTTAGGCTTTGTTGTAAATCTCATGGGACTGCGTGTCGACCGGATGGTGGAAAATATCCCATTTGGTAACTAAAATCTCGCTTTTTCTCACGAGCAAGTTATAAATCACAATCGCAGGGATCGCTACCAATAGCCCCATGCCGGTCGCCTTTAAAGCAAGGGCTAAATTAGTCATGATCGCCTTAGTGTCAATGCCAGAAGCGGATCCTAAATCCATAAAAGTGAGCATGATCCCCATAACCGTTCCTAAAAGACCGATATAAGGGGCGTTTGAGCCAATCGTGGCCACTAAAGTCAGTCGTTTGTGTAAGGCTAATTCTAATTTACGCCTGTCTGTGTAGTCATCTACACGAAGAGTGGCAAAAAACCACAACCTTTCTATTGCGATCGCTATAACGATGACTGATAAAAAGATCAAAAACCCTATAATCCCATAATCTACCATTTCTTTCATTATTATCCTTTAAAGTGGTGTTTTAAATCAGCAAGAATTTCTTTATTGAGTGCTTTTTCTTTAAGACTTTGTCTTTTGTCGTGCAATCTTTTTCCTTTCACTAAAGCAATTTGGATTTTAGCTCTATTTTTTTGGTTAAAATACAATTTCAATCCTACAATACTCAAGCGTTCTTTAGACGCCTCAATCTGCCATTTCAATAATTGCTTTTTGTGTAAAAGCAACTTACGCTCTCGCCTTTCATTGGGCTTGTAATACGCATGGATTGTATCTAAATATGATATATGAACACCAAATAAAAAAGCTTCTCCTTTGATTATTTTAACAAAATTATCTTTTAAGTTCACCCTAGTTTGTCTCAAAGCCTTCACTTCAGAGCCTAAAAGCACTAATCCCGCTTCTAAAGTTTCCAAAATTTCATAATCAAAATAGGCTTTTTTATTGCTGGCAATGAGTTTCAATCTAGCCCCCCTTGAGCAGGCTTTAGCCTAAAAAACGCGCTCCCGCTCCCGCTAAAAAACCACTCCTTACTGAGTTGGCTTTCTATGTCTTTGAGGGCAGGGTTAGCGCGTAAAGCCGGCTTTAAAAGATCGTTTAATTCGTTTCTGTCATAAGTTGTTAGGCATTCCAAACTCGGTTTTTTAAGCCACTCTTTAGCTTGAGAAAAACAAGTTTCAGGCCTATAAGCTTGATAAACGGCTTTAGTGCTGCAAAAAACATGATTTGGCGCATAGATTTCCAGGCGATCTTCTAAAGGCTCTTCTTCAAAATTTTCAATGACTTCGCCATAAGAAGTAGCGTTAGTGCTTTTGTATTGCGAGATGAAAAAGTTGGTGTCCGCGCCCACTAAAGACCCCATAGTATAAAGCTCTTCTAAACTCAAACGACAATCAAATATTTGATTTAAATGATACAACAGCCCCCCAGCATCAGCGCTCCCACCGCCTAACCCGGCTTGAGTGGGGATGTTTTTTTCCACTTCAATCGCTAGGGTGTCTAGGGATTTGATGACAGAATGAGAGAAATTTTTTGATTTTAAAAAATTCTTTAAAATTTGGAGGGCTTTAAAGAGCGAGTTTTTTTCTAAAGGGCAGTCAAAATCCCCTTTTAGTGAAAAGGAAAGCGCGCTTTTGACGCTGATAATGTCTTTGAGCTTGTCTTTGACCAAACACATGCGAGAAATGAGCTTGTGGTAAGCCCCTTCTTTGTGAAGGATTTTTAAAAAAATATTGACTTTAGGATAAACTTCAAAAACATGCATCAAGGCTTAATGACCTTTTTGATGTTTTCCAACAGGCTTTCATCTACGCACACAGAAGCTTTTTGGTTTTCGCTCACAATGGCCTCTTTGAGTTCAGCACGCAAAATAAGGGTGCTTTCAGGTGCTTCAAACCCTAAACGCACGCTCCCTCTGTCTATAGAAATGACTTTAATGTGGATGTTATCATCAATAACAATCCCTTCATTAACTTTGCGGCTGAGTATGAGCATGTCTGATCTCTTGTTTCTTATAGAGAAGGGCTAAACACAATGCTTTCTATTATATCGCCTTGTTTGATTTTATCCAAAACGCTAAGGCCTTCTGCACTAGTGATTTTGCCAAACACGGTGTGCTCGCCATCTAAATGGGGCAAATCCACAAAACACAAGAAAAACTGACTCCCCCCTGTGTCTCTCCCGGCATGCGCCATAGAGATAGAGCCTCTTTTGTGCTTG
>ASYU01000124.1:0-3431 GCA_000448465.1 Helicobacter pylori PZ5056
TCTGCCATGCTCGCCAGCCCTTGCGGCTTCAATAGCGGCATTTAGGGCTAATAGATTCGTTTGATCGGCAATATCATTGATAATATCCAAAATGGATTTGACATCATCAGCGTTACGGCTTAGTTGCTCCACTTTACTAGAGAGTTCCTCTTCAGTGTGCGCGCTCTCTGTGATTTGAGAAAATAAATCCCCGATTGCATCCTTGCTTTCTTTGACAAGCCCTTGCGTTTCAATCAAACGCTTCCTTAACCCTTGAGACTGCTCTATGGAAGCATTCATCATGCTCGCTACATCCGTGGCTTTATTTTTTACGGAATTTAGAGTGGTTGAGGAATCTTTCATGCTCTTTTGGGTTTCTTGCACGATTTGGACTAATTTATCCATTGAAGTTTTATTGGAAGTGGAAATCCCTTTAATCTCTTCCATAATCAAGCGGGCGTTTTCCACAAACAAATTGATCCCACGGCCCACTTGCGAGATTTCATCGTTGCGATCACCCACATTAATTTTGGCTCTCAAATCCTTATCCCCATGGCTGAAAGCGTTGATTTTAAGGACCAATTCATCAATGCGTTTCACGATCCTTAGTTTAGCGTATATGAGCGTCAAAACCACTAACGCTATCGTCGCTGCCAGTATCCAAAGGAATAATTTCGTGGTGTTTTCATTAAAAACCTTATTCACGCCTTCTTTGATCGCTTTATTTTCTGTGTTAATGTCAGTGTAATAAGAAGTCGTTGCGATCACCATTTGAGACACCTCATCATAATGCGAGTAGGCGAATTTTTTCTCCGGCACGCCTCCATCGTATTTAGGCATTTTATAATAAGTGTAGCCTCCCCCTTTTTTAGCCGCCTCCAAATACCCCCTAACGTAATACACCCCATCAACGCTCTGAGCGTCAAGCCCTGATTGGCCTACGGTTTTAGGATTGACCGGATCAAACAATACCACCCCGTTTTTATCCACCACCACCATATAAATCATGCCCTTATCGTCGTTAATGCGTTTGAAATAATCCAACGCCATTTTTCTTGCAGTAGCATTGTCAAAACTTTTGTAATACTCATGAATGCCCTGTTCAATAATTTTTGTCATGTAAGCGAGCGTTTTTTCACGCTTTTTGTATTGCCCGGTTTCTAAATGCTCCATGAGTTGCGCTAACACATCTTTTTGCATAACCTTTACAAAACCAATAAAAAGCCCCCCTAAACCTAAAAGAGCGGCTAACACGACAAACATAATACGAGTCCCTAGCGAAGCAAATACTGAAGCAAACATCATTTATCTCCTATCAATCATTTTTAAGTCAAACTCTAATTTGAGAGTTCAGCTTCCAAATGCACCCCCCCCCTCGAAAAATGAGTGGCGCAAAACAAGATTAAAAATCCGGTTGTTTGAAAACCGCTGAAAAAGTGAAAAGCCAACAATCTAGAATTATAGAACATTCCTTTTTAAGTTAGGCTTAAAGAAATAAATAATAAAAATAAAAAATCTTATTCAACTTCACTTTCCTTAATGGATTTGACATTCAAAGTCCTCCCGTCTTTTGAAGTGGGGATTTTGATGCTCCCCTCTTTTAATTTTTCTGCCAATTTTTCCAACAACGGGTTTTTGAAATCGTAGTGGATGATTTCCCAGTTATGCTCCAGTTCAGGGGTTACCTTCCCACCTTTTTCTTCTGTGATGTATTGGATGATTAAATCCCGTATTTGCCCGCTATCTTGCAGTTCATCGTAAGAATCATAATACCTATCAGCGTCCGTAACCAATTTTAATGTCGTGGATAACGTCCCGAATCGGTAATTGTTGATCGCTAATTTATACACCGCTTTAGGGTTAATGGGTTTGTTGTTGATGGTCGGATTGATGATCCTTTGTCCGGCGGGTTTTGTAACATCAACCTGGTATTTCACACCAGAAAACATGTCAAAGTTATAGCCACGAACGTTTTCATTAAAACTGATCGTCAAATCCCCCGGTTGCAACTGGTTGTAAAATTTATATGACCATTCCATGTATTTCAACAGGTTTTCACCCGTGATATGCACCCCAATGAGCGTATTAGCGAACTTGTAAATGTAGGCGACATCTTTTCTTTTGAAAGGCCCTTTTTTCAAATTCGCCCCAAAATTGAATAAGGCTGCCGCTGAAACATCGGCGTTTGCGTAATATTTTTGCACTTTATTAATCAATTCTATCACCGGGGTTTCTTGCAAGGCGGCGGTGGGCATTGTAGTGATTTTTTCTTCTCCTGTGATAAAATCAGGCCTGTCAATAAAGGTTTTTGTCACTTCGCCAACCACTTCATTAGCGTATTCCTTTGATTTTTTATCCACATATTCGTATTTTTTCGCTAATTCTTCGTCTTCTGGCACGCCTTTTGTGGGTAAATTTTCAGTCGTTATGGTTTTTTTCTTCGTTTGAGTGTCAAACACCACCACGCCCTTTGCCAGATAAGCCCCATACGCTCCAGGCTCAATGGTATGCACCTTTCCTATTTTAGTGTTATAAACCGCATGCTCATGCCCTGCAAAAATGATGTCAAATTGCGGGAATTTTTTCGCCAGATCCGGTATCCCATCGCCACCTTTCTCATCTTCTCGCCCCAAATGAAAAGCACCAATCAAAATATCATACTTCCCTTTCAGCTCTTTCAAAGTCTTTTTTAACGCTTCTTCAGCGTCCAAAAACTTCAATCCTGCAAAATGTTCAGGCGTAGCGGCCTCCCAAGTGGGGATGTGCGGCACCACATACCCCACAACCGCCACCCTCACGCCATCAATTTTCTTAATAATATAAGGCTTCACAAACGGCTTATTGTCCGCAGTTTTGATGATATTCGCATTCACGACACTGCCATTAAACCCCTTAATGTTTTTCTCTAAAAAATCTTTGCTGAAATTAAACTCATGATTGCCAAGCACACGAATATCAAATTTCAAATCGTTTTCGGCTAAAACCAGTGGGTGGATAGGCTCATTATTAAACAACTCCGCGCTATTACCCTGCAACAAATCCCCGCTGTCAATCAAAACCACATTTTTATTCTCAGCCCTTTGCTTTTTGATTAAAGTCGCAATCCTTGTCAAGCCGTTATTGGGTTTTTGTTCGCCAACCGCATAATCATACGAAAAAAGCCGCCCATGAATGTCTGAAGTTTCCAAAAACACGATTTTGACTTCTTTTGCAGATATTGAAAGCGTCAGCGTGAAAAATACGGCTAAAATTAATTTTTTCATTGAAATTTTCCTAGTGAAAGATATTCATAGCATTGTTTTTACATAAAATTAACGCTGATGCGATGATTTTGATTGGCATGCAACGCCTAAAACGGGTAAGGGGGTAGGGGGAGTAAAGATCATTCCCCCCCTTAATCAAACCCCCACTTCAGACCATTCAGCGCGTTTGTCCAAAAAAGCGCGCGCTAA
>ASYU01000125.1:0-3246 GCA_000448465.1 Helicobacter pylori PZ5056
CATTGATGCCATCGCCTACAAAAATTGCCGGGGCTTTATAGCGCTCTTTAAAGGTTTTAAACACGCTCGTTTTTTCTTCAGGCAACAAGCTCGCATGATATTCACAGCCTAGAGTTTGAGCGATGCTTTCAGTCGCGCTTTTTCTGTCCCCGCTCAAAATGCAAAAATTTTCTATCCCTTGCGCTTTCAAATCCCTTAAGCACTCTATGGCGTCATCTTTAATTTCATCGCTAATGACGATATAGCCCACATAAGTTTGGTTAAAAGCCACATGCACGATCGTGCCGTTTTCTTTGGAAGGGCTGTGCGCGATATGGAATTGTTCAAGCATTTTTTCATTCCCTGCGATGATTAGATCCGTATGGCATTGCGCTTTAACCCCCATTCCGCTCAATTCTTCGTAATTTTTAATGTCATGCTGGTGCTTATCGTCCTTTAACATTTCTTCGCATGCTTTTTGAATGGATAAGGCGATCGGGTGCGTGGATAAAAGCTGCGAACAAGAAGCGTAATGCAAAACTTCTTCTTTAGAATGCCCGTTTTGCGGCACAATATCCACCACTTTAAAAACGCCTTTAGTTAAAGTGCCGGTTTTATCAAAGGCGATGCTTTTAGCTTGGGTAAGCACTTCTAAAACATGCACGCCTTTCATTAAAATGCCCTTTCTGCTCGCCGCTCCCACGCCCCCAAAATACCCTAAAGGCACAGAAATCACTAACGCACAAGGACAGCTCACCATTAAAGCCACAAGCCCCCTATAAATCCACTCATCAAAGCTCCCCATAGAAAACAAGGGCGGTAATATGGCGATCATTAAGGCGATGAATAAAACGCTTGGGGTGTAGTAGCGTGAAAATTTAGTGATAAATTTCTCCGTTTCGCTCTTTTCATTCGTAGCTTGTTGGACTAAATCCACCACTTTAGCGATAGAAGAATCTTTATAAAGTTTCTCTACTTGGATTTCAAGGACCGCCTTTAAATTCAAGCTCCCCCCTAAAACTTTGGAGCGTTTGCTGACATTAATGGGCATGGACTCCCCACTCAACGCCCTTTCATCTAGCAAACTTTCACCCTTGATCACCACGCCATCAACAGGCACTTTTTCGCCGACTTTCACCACCACGATGTCATTAATTCTTAAATCTTCAGGCACGACGCTCACTAATGTATCGCCCTTTTTCAAATAAGCCAGATTAGGAGCGACATCCACTAAAGCCTTAAGGGATTTTTTAGAGCGAGCGATAGCGAGTTTTTGCAAAAATTCGCCCGCTGAATAAAACACCATGATAGAGACGCTCTCTTCATAAGCCCCCACGCAAAAAGCCGCAATAGTCGCAATGAGCATCAAAGCGTTTTCATCAAAAAATTGCCCCTTTTTAAGCCCACGAAACGCCCCTAAAATCACATCTTTACCGCTTATGAGATACACTAAGGCTAGCACCACAAACACCGCTTTTTCAATCAAAGGGCTAGGCTCAAGGTGTAAGATTAAAATCGCGCCTAAAAAGACAGCGATCGTAATGATGAGTGGGGCAAAACTCAAAGGCTTTTCTGCGGCTTCTTTAAAAGACAGGCTCAAATGCGGTTCATTTTGCTTGATGAAAGCCTTAACCTTTTCAAAATCGCTCGTATCCAAAAACAGCTTACTGGTGCTGAAATTGATTTGAGCCTTTTTCACATAGTCCAGTTTGTTTAAATCCCTTTCTAATTTAGCCGCGCAATCAGGGCAATCCAAATTGTGAATGTGGTATTCTTGCATTTTCTCTCCCTTATAAAAATCCTTTTAAGAAATCTTTCTAAAACTCAGCGCTTTAAGCATGTGAGATTTTTCTATATTCTCGCAAGCGTTTAAATCCGCAATCGTCCTAGCGACTTTTTTGACCTTATTGACAGAACGCATGGACAGATTAAACCTTTCAACCGCCTGCTCTAACAACTTTTGCGCTTCAGTATTTAAAGGGCAAAATCGTTCGATCTGCTCTTCGTTAAGCTTACCATTAAAAGCGCTCTGCTTCCTTAACTTTTGCTGTTTGAAAGCTAATAACACTAATTCATGCATCTCTTTTGAAGTCCAAGAATGCGACGGCGTGTCTTTATAATTCCCCTCTTCCATTTGCACGAACAAATCAATCCTATCCAAAAAAGGCTCGCTCAAGCGGTTTTTATACTGCGTGATTTCTCTGTCTTGGCAACGGCATGCTTTGGTGGCGCTGAGTAAATTCCCGCACAAGCAAGGGTTTTGAGCCCCTACAAATAGAAAAGAGGTTTCGTATTCAATCTTGCTGTGCACTCGTGAGATCACTAATTTATTGTTTTCTAAAGGCTCTCTTAAAGCTTCCAAAATATCCTTTTTAAAATGGGGCAATTCATCAAAAAAAAGCATGCCGTTATGCGCTAGCGCGATTTCGCCGGGTTTTGGCTCTCTTAAAGAGCTTGAGCCTAAAATGCTGGATTTTGAAGCGCTCTGGTGAGGGTTTCTAAAACTTCTTAAAGGGTAATAGGCGCTGTCTTGCTCGCTTAAAATGCGTAATTTTGTCGCTTCTAAGATTTCATTCAGGCTTAATGGAGGCAAGATATAACGCATGCGATTAATAATCATGCTTTTCCCACACCCTGGACTTCCCTCTAAAATCAAGTTATGAAACCCAGCGCTAGCGATCAAAGCGGCTTCTTTAGCGACAGCTTGCCCCTTAACTTCTTTAAAATCTAAGGCATAGGCGTCTGAAAAATAATACTCTTTATCGTTCAGTTCTATCGTTTTAAAAGGTAGTTTTTTCGTGTGGGTGTCTGCTTTGATTTCAGGGTTTTGCAAGATTTCTAACGCTTCTTTAAAATGCTCCACAAAAAAACATTGCAAATTAGGGATGAGCGAAAAAAGCTCTTCATTCGCCTTAGGCGCAATGACTTTAGCATGGGGGCGTTTAATGGCAATGTCTAAAAGCATGGGGAAAATGTTAGAATTGGGTTTGATCTTGCCATCAAGCCCTAACTCCCCAAAAGCAAACCACTCTTTAAAAGCCAATTCTTGTTTTTGCAAAGCGATTAAAAGAGCGATAGGCAAATCAAAATGGCTCCCGGATTTAGGCAAATCTGAAGGGGAAAGGTTGATGGTGATTTTTAAAGGCGGGAAAGTGAAATCGTTATTTTGTAAAGCCGATTGGACCCGCTGCTTGGCTTCTTGGATAGAATTATTAGCTAGGCCTGAAATCACAAACGCCGGCAAAGCCCTTGTGAAAGTCGCTTCCA
>ASYU01000126.1:0-6703 GCA_000448465.1 Helicobacter pylori PZ5056
CTGATAGCCTTTATACCGGCATGGAAATCACGGTTTCTTGCGCTGAGGGCGAAGAGGGCTATGTGTATGCGGGCATTTATGAGCATGAAATTGAAAGGGTGGAGCTTTCTAACATGCAAGAAACTCAAACAAAAATTTACATCAATATTGGAAACCCTGAAAAAGCCTTTAGCTTTTCTCAGCTCCCTAATCACGGCGTAGGGCTGGCCAGAATGGAAATGATTATTTTAAATCAAATCAAAGCCCACCCCTTAGCCTTAGTGGATTTGCACCACAAAAAAAGCGTGAAAGAAAAAAATGAAATTGAAAACCTCATGGCAGGCTATGCTAACCCTAAAGATTTTTTTGTGAAAAAAATCGCTGAAGGCATTGGCATGATCAGCGCAGCGTTTTACCCTAAACCTGTGATTGTAAGGACTAGCGATTTCAAATCCAATGAATACATGCGCATGCTTGGCGGCTCTAGCTATGAACCCAATGAAGAAAACCCCATGCTTGGCTATAGGGGGGCTAGTCGGTATTATTCAGAAAGCTATAATGAAGCGTTTTCGTGGGAATGTGAAGCCTTAGCGCTAGTAAGGGAAGAAATGGGCTTAACGAACATGAAAGTGATGATCCCCTTTTTGCGAACCATTGAAGAGGGTAAAAAAGTCCTAGAAATCTTAAGAAAAAACAATCTAGAATCCGGTAAAAACGGGCTTGAAATTTATATCATGTGCGAATTACCGGTGAATGTCATTTTGGCTGATGATTTCTTAAGCTTGTTTGATGGCTTTTCTATTGGCTCTAATGATTTAACCCAGCTCACTTTAGGCGTGGATAGAGACAGCGAATTAGTCAGCCATGTCTTTGATGAAAGGAATGAAGCGATGCTAAAAATGTTTAAAAAAGCGATTGAAGCTTGTAAAAGGCGCAACAAATATTGCGGGATTTGCGGGCAAGCCCCAAGCGATTACCCTGAAGTAACAGAGTTTTTAGTCAAAGAGGGCATCACTTCCATTTCTTTAAACCCTGATAGCGTGATCCCCACTTGGAACGCCGTAGCCAAGTTAGAAAAAGAGTTGAAAGACCATGGCTTAACTTGATAATAAATGGGTTGATCTAACTTGAGTGGATTTTTTCGTATTAGTTTCCATGATATAATTTTGAAAGGTGAGATTGTTTTTTGAAAAAAGGTTGGTAATGGAATCAGTAAAAACAGGAAAAACAAATAAGGTTGGCAAGAACACAGAGACAGCTAACGCAAAGGCAAATAAAGAGACTCATTTTAAACAAGCGAGCGCCATTACAAATATGATCAGATCAATTGGTGGGTTTTTTACAAAGATCGCAAAGAAAGTTAGAGGACTTGTAAAAAAACACCCCAAGAAAAGCAGGGCGGCATTAGTAGTATTGACCCATGTTGCGTGCAGGAAAGCAAAAAAATTAGACGATAAAGTCCAGGATAAATCCAAACAAGCTGAAAAAGAGAATCAAATCAATTGGTGGAAATATTCAGGATTAACAATAGCGGCAAGTTTATTATTAGCCGCTTGTAGCGCTGGTGATACTGATAAACAGATAGAGTTAGAACAAGAAAAACAGAAGGCAAATAAGAGTGGGATAGAGTTAGAACAAGAAAGACAGAAAACAAATAAGAGTGAAATAGAGTTAGAACAAGAAAGACAGAAAACAAACAAGAGTGGGATAGAACTCGCTAATAGTCAAATAAAAGCAGAACAAGAAAGACAAAAGACAGAACAAGAAAAACAAAAAGCAAATAAGAGTGAGATAGAGTTAGAACAGCAAAAACAAAAGACAATTAATACACAAAGAGATTTGATTAAAGAACAGAAAGATTTCATTAAAGAAACAGAACAAAATTGCCAAGAAAAACATGGCCAATTGTTTATTAAAAAAGCAAGAATTAAGACCGGTATTACTACTGGTATTGCTATAGAAATAGAAGCTGAATGCAAAACCCCTAAACCCACAAAAACCAATCAAACCCCTATCCAGCCAAAACACCTCCCAAACTCTAAACAACCCCGCTCTCAAAGAGGATCAAAAGCGCAAGAGCTTATCGCTTATTTGCAAAAAGAGCTAGAATCTCTGCCCTATTCACAAAAAGCTATCGCTAAACAAGTGGATTTTTATAAACCAAGTTCTATCGCTTATTTAGAACTAGACCCTAGAGATTTTAACGCTACAGAAGAATGGCAAAAAGAAAATCTAAAAATACGCTCTAAAGCTCAAGCTAAAATGCTTGAAATGAGGGATTTAAAACCAGACCCACAAGCCCACCTTTCAACCTCGAAAAAAGTAGAAAAAGCGGGTTATGGTTATAGTAAAAGGATGTAGCGATTAAAAACATTACACCAAGTTTTTAATTATCTGTCGGCTTTTGAAAACATTTTTTATGGTGTTGTGGCGTTATTTGACAATAAAAGAGATCCTTATTTAAAAGCTTAAGCTATCCCTAAAGTAAGGTAAAACTTACAAATGGAGATTAAAACGCACAATAAAACTCCAAGGAGCCGACTTTTTTAATCGTGATTTGCTTATGGTTTAATAAAGTTTCTAAATGTTTAAAAGCGCTAGGCTCTAAGATTAGTGGGGCTTCTTCTACGCTTAAAGGGCGCCTGGAAATTAAAGCGAGCAATTCGTCTATACCGCAAAAAATCAATTTTTTAGCTTGAGTAATGGATCGTTTAGGCAAACTCACGCAAAGCCCTTCAAAAAACAAAGAGCGTTCCAACAATTCATCTTCGCTTAATTTAGGGGCTTTAAAGCTTGAGGGCCTGTCTATGGTGCTTAAATCCACTCTGGCTATATTGATTTGTTTTAAAAATGCAGCGATGAGTTTTAAATTATTCGCGCTATCATTCACGCCCTTAATTAACAGCACTTCAGCCACCAATTGCCCCTGATAGATTTGAGAAAAGCGCAAAATCCCCTCTAAAATCTTGTTAATGTCTTTGGAATAAGGCTTATCCACTCTTTCAAAGGCTTTCAAATCAATAGCGTCTAAAGAAAATTTAACGATGTCAAATTCCTTCAAGGCTTGCTGGACTTTTGGCTCATAAAAGAGTGAGCCGTTGCTTAAAATCAAGGTTTTAACGCCCTTTAAAAAAGGCTTGATGCTTTGGATAAGCTCTAATAAATGAGGGTATAGCGTGGGTTCGCCATTAGCGGTAATGGTTAAAACATCAATGGGTGTAGTGAGGTTGTTTAGGGCGTTTTGAATAGCGTTAATCAAGGTTTCCACTTTGATCACTTCTTCCATGCGCTCAATGGGCTTGGCTTTACCCAACTCGCAATAAATGCAATTGTAATTGCATTGTTTTTTAGAAGGCGATAGATCCACGCCCAAAGACTTCCCAAAACGCCTGGATAAAACAGGCCCAAAAACGACAGGCGGATTTTCTTTAGCCATTATCTTCCTCTAAAAACACGCGCTCTTTGCATTTAATGCATTCATGCGCCTTTTTTTTGCGATACATTCTTTCACTCATCAAATAATGGCATTTTTCGCAACGCTTGTTGATGGGCTTATGGTTGGATAAAAAATTGCATTTAGGGTAGTTGTTGCAGCCATAAAACGAGCCTTTTCTGCTCCTTTTTAAGGCAATATCCCCTCCGCATTCTGGGCATTTCACGCCTTCTATTGTTTCTTTTGCGTTAGGGGTGTTTTTTAACGATTTGGTGTTTTTGCATTCAGGGTAGTTGTTGCAAGCTAAAAACGCCCCGTTTCTGCTGAATTTTTGCACCATTTCCCCTCCGCATTTTTCGCACAATTCTTGCCTGGCTTCATTATTAGCGTTTTCAGTTTGTTTGATGTATTTGCATTTAGGGTAATTGTTACAAGCGATAAACTCCCCATAACGGCTATTTTTTTTGACTAATTCCCCCCCGCATTTAGGGCATGATTGGCCGGTTTTTTCATGCACTTTTTGAGAGATGATATTCTTTTTCCCGGCTTCAATTTTATCCATAAAAGGGTAGTAAAAGTCCTTTAAGACTTGCTGGTAGTCGGCTTTATTTTGAGCGATATTGTCTAATTCCTCTTCTAAAGAAGCGCTGAATTTGGAATCCACGATTTCTTCAAAATGCTTTTCTAAAATTTCTATCACTTTAAACGCGCTCTCTAAAGCGCTGATTTGCTTTTTTTCTACCTTAATATAGTCTCTGTTTTGTAAAAGGGAAATCGTTGGGGCGTAGGTGCTGGGCCTGCCTATGCCTAAACTTTCTAAAACTTTAATCAAACTCGCTTCTGAATAGCGTGCTGGGGGTTCTGTAACATGGGCGTTGCTCTCTAGTTTTTCTAAATTAATGGGGTCATTTTCTTTCAAATTGGGGAGCAATTTGTCCTTATCGTCATTGCCTAAAATTTTATAATAGCCATCAAAAAGGAGCTTTCTGCCACTCGCTTTAAACTCGCCTTTTTCGCAAGCCACAACCACGCTTTGGCTTTCAAAAAGAGCGTCTTGCATTTGAGAAGCTAAAAAGCGTTTGTAAATTAAAGTATAGAGCTTTAATTCTTCAGGCTTAAGGTAGTCTTTTAAAGCGTTTGGCTCTAAAATAATAGAAGTGGGCCTGATCGCTTCATGGGCTTCTTGGGCGTTTTTATTCTTGCTGGAATAGACTTTGGCTTTAGGGGGTAAGTAGTCTTTGCCATAGTCTTTTAAAATCTTATTCCTCGCTTCTTCTAAAGCTTCTTTAGCGATATTCAAGCTATCGGTCCTCATGTAAGTGATCACCCCCATAACCCCTTGTGGGGTGGCAACGCCTTCATACAATTTTTGAGCGATACTCATGGTTTTTGTGGGCGAAAAGCCTAAAAGACTGGAAGCGCTTTGCTGTAAAGTAGAAGTCATGAAAGGGGGCGGTGTGGGGGATTTTTTAGACTTTTTAACGATACTGGAAATAGTGTAGCTTTCTTTTTCCAGTTCGTTTTTAATCTCTTGGGCTTTTTTTTCATCAATCAGCTCTTGGGCTTTGAGTTTGTTGCCCTTATAGCTGATGAGTTGCGCTTCTAAATTTGGCTCAAAGTAAGCGTCCAGCGTGAAGTAGGTTAAAGGCTTAAAGGCTTTGATTTCCCTTTCTCTATCAATCACAAGCTTTAATGCAGCACTTTGCACCCGCCCAGCGCTCAAACCTTTAGTGATCTTTGATGCAATCAACGAGCTGAGCTTAAAACCCACGATCCGATCTAAAAAACGCCTGGCTTGTTGGGCATTGACCTTAGACATGTCAATTTGTCGTGGGGTTTTTAGAGCGTTTAAAATCGCATTTTGCGTGATCTCATGAAAAACAATCCTAGGATAGCTCTCTAATTTCCCTCCAATCAAACATGCCACATGATAGCCTATCGCTTCCCCTTCTCTGTCTTCATCGGTAGCGATATAAGTAATAGATGCCTTTTTAGAAAGCTCTATGATCTGTTTGACAAGCTCTTTGTGGTCTTTATCCACGACATAATTAGGAGTAAAGCCGGTTTCATCAATCTTAATGCCTAAAGCGAATTTGGATAAATCCCTGACATGCCCTTTAGAGGCGATAACTTCATAATTTTTATCCAAAAAATTTTTAATGGTTTTGGCTTTTGCTGGGGATTCTACGATAATAAGGTGCTTCATTGAACGCCTTTAATAAAATGTTTATACCTATTAATGAATGATTGTAGCATAGAATTTTGACTAAACGATTCATTAAACCATAAAAACCATAACAGCGCTAAAAATCAAAGAGTTGGAACACCCTTTGCTTGACTAACAGCAAATATCTATGCAAAGGATGCAAACATGAGTTTTAGGATAAATACCAATATCGCCGCTTTAACTTCTCATGCGGTAGGGGTTCAAAACAACAGAGACCTTTCAAGCTCGCTTGAAAAGTTAAGCTCAGGGCTTAGGATCAATAAAGCCGCTGATGATTCTAGTGGGATGGCGATCGCTGATAGCTTAAGGAGTCAAAGCGCGAATTTGGGTCAAGCGATCCGCAATGCTAATGACGCTATTGGTATGGTTCAAACCGCAGATAAAGCGATGGATGAGCAAATCAAAATCTTAGACACCATTAAAACCAAAGCCGTTCAAGCCGCTCAAGATGGGCAAACTTTAGAAAGCCGAAGAGCGCTCCAAAGCGATATTCAAAGGTTGTTAGAAGAACTAGACAATATCGCTAACACCACAAGCTTTAACGGCCAACAAATGCTTTCAGGAAGTTTTTCTAACAAAGAATTTCAAATTGGCGCGTATTCTAACACCACGGTTAAGGCGTCTATTGGCTCAACAAGCTCAGATAAAATTGGGCATGTGCGCATGGAAACCTCTTCTTTTAGCGGTGAAGGCATGCTCGCTAGCGCAGCGGCGCAAAACTTGACTGAAGTGGGATTGAATTTCAAACAAGTCAATGGCGTGAATGATTATAAGATTGAAACCGTGCGTATTTCTACAAGCGCTGGCACTGGGATTGGAGCGTTAAGCGAAATCATCAACCGTTTTTCTAACACCTTAGGCGTTAGGGCTTCTTATAATGTCATGGCTACCGGCGGCACTCCCGTGCAATCAGGAACCGTGAGGGATCTTACCATTAATGGCGTGGAGATCGGAACGGTGAATGATGTGCATAAAAACGACGCTGACGGGAGATTGATTAATGCGATAAACTCCGTCAAAGACAGGACCGGCGTGGAAGCGAGCTTGGATATTCAAGGGCGCAT
>ASYU01000127.1:0-665 GCA_000448465.1 Helicobacter pylori PZ5056
CACAGGGCCTGCATCCACTCTGCAAGAAACAATTAAAGCGCTCTTAGCGTCCAATGAGCCGTTAGCGACCGCAGAAGCTACCACTTTTGAAAGCACTCTAGCCGCTTTATTGGGCGTAAATTCTAAACTAGCGATCGCTAATTCAGCGTTCATGCCTTGAATCTGTCTTGCAATCAATCTGGCTTTAGTAGGAGATAAACGCACAAATCTTAATAACGCTTTGCTCATTCTACCCCCTTACTTGCCAATCTTTTTTTGGACACTGCCTTTGTGCCCTTTAAAAGTTCTTGTAGGAGCGAATTCCCCTAACTTATAACCCACATGGTTTTCTGTGATATACACAGGGACAAAAACCCTGCCATTATGCACATTATAAGTAAAACCAATCATTTCAGGCAAAATGGTGCTTCTTCTAGACCATGTTTTAATCGGGCGGTTATCCTTGCCCTCTTTTGCCTTGAGCGTTTTTTTCATCAAGTGGTCGTCTATAAAAGGACCCTTTTTAATTGACCTAGACATTCTTTAACCCTTTATTTATATTTCTTTCTGGAAATGATGAGCTTGTCGCTAGCTTTTTTCTTTCTAGTTTTATAGCCCTTAGCTGGAGTGCCCCAAGGCGATACAGGATGACCGCTTGTCCCTGTTTTACCCTCACCCCCACCATG
>ASYU01000128.1:0-1259 GCA_000448465.1 Helicobacter pylori PZ5056
CGCATTTAATGCGGTGTCCTGGCCCGCCTGTGCCTGTGCCATAAGGGCAACCTCCTTGAGCCACAAAGCCGGCGATCACACGATGGAAGTTAAGCCCATCATAAAAACCCTCTTTAGCCAGAGCTACAAAGTTACTCACCGCTTGGGGCGCGTCTTTGTAAAAAAGCTCTAGAGTGATATGGCCTTTATTGGTTTTGATCGTGGCGTAAGCGGTTTTTGCAAGCTCTTCTTCTTTAATATCATAAGTTTTAATTGGATCCATCATAAACCTTTGCGATAAGCTTTTGTCATTCAAATGATCTATTATAGCAACAAATTAAAACAAATGGTATTTTAGCCGATAGTGTTGTGGGATACTTTTGAATTTAAGCGGTAAGTTGGTAAGTTGGATAATGGTGCGTTGGCATAAAAGATTAGCGGTTGGTTGTTGTATCGTTTTATTTTCGTGCATGATGAACGCTAATAATATTAGTATCATTAGAGATGATCCGCCCCTTGATCCAACGCTCCCTGCATGGGTTTATTCTGTTGCGTTATTGAAAGTGTATTTTAGCGATGGGACTTATAAAGAAGGCTATGCGACTTTGCTCAAAAACGGGCGTTATATCGCTTCTTCTGAAACGCTCTATTCTAATGGCTTATACCCTAAAATGATTTTAGCTAAAATGCAAGACAGCAGCGCTAAAGAGCTGATTTGCATAGCCAGCTTGCGCCTTGAAGCGATGGATAGGAATCAAGGGCTTTCGCTCTTAAAAACCGCCGATTTTAGAGACGATTATTGCCATAAAAGAGAAGAGAGCTATTACCATGCGAGGATTTATGCCAAATACGCTCAAACTTTTCGTTCAAATCTTTATGCCAATCAAAAAACACCCAATTCCGATCTCTACTATCCGGCGTTAAATGAGGGGAATTCTTTTTCTATACAGACAACGGACATTTCTGTGGCTGAACTTTTAAAGTCTAAAAAGTTTCTTTCGCTTGATGCTTCTTTTAAAAAGGGGAGCGTGTTGTGGGGAGGGAGGCCTTATTTTAGCGAGGTAGGGGAGTTTATGGGAATGGCTAGCAGCACTTTAGAAAGCCAAGAAAGTTTGGTGATTATCCCTAAAGAAACGATCGTGCGATTTTTAAGCGCTCTAAAAAATCAAAATATTTTTCAAAACATTCCCTAAATTTAAGCAAACCTTAAGCTTTCTATGACTATACTTTCACTTCCTTGTTTCAGCAAGGGCTTTTGAAAAGCCGTTTGATAGCCTACA
>ASYU01000129.1:0-3686 GCA_000448465.1 Helicobacter pylori PZ5056
GGCATCGTGCCTGTAACCGCTGCAAAAGCGACTAGCCCGCTCCCTGCCGGGAAACTGATGCCTAAAGGGAAACGGGTGTGGCTATCCCCTCCTGTGCCTAAAGTGTCAGGCAATCCCATGCGGTTCAGCCATGTATGGATCACGCCATCGCCCGGATGCAACGCCACGCCCCCTCTTTGAGTGATAAAGCTAGGCAAGGTTGCATGCAAACTCACATCGCTAGGTTTTGGGTAAGCAGCGGTATGGCAAAAACTCTGCAACACAAAAGGCGCATCAAATTTCAAACTCGCCAATTCTTTAACCTCATCTCTGGTCATCGCCCCTGTGGTGTCTTGACTGCCCACGGTGGTAACCTTTGGCTCACAATAAGTCCCAGGTAAGATCCCTTTTACCCCACAAGCATGGCCTACAATTTTTTGGGCTAAAGTGTAGCCTTTAGCGTCGCTTTTAGGAGCGGCCGGTTTTTTAAACGCTTCCGATTCGCCTAGCCCTAAAAATTTACGCGCTTTATTGGTCAAACCCCTACCAATGATTAAAGGGATACGCCCAGAAGCCCTAACCTCATCTAATAAGGTTTCAGGCTCTAGCTTAAAGGTGCTAACCACCTTATCATTCAGCGTGATTTCGCCTTTATAAGGGTAAATTTTAATGATATCGCCCTCTTTTAAATCTTTAACGTCAGCCACAATGGGTAACGCCCCGCTATCTTCACAAGTCGCAAAGAAAATCGGAGCGATCACCCCCCCAATCACAATGCCCCCACTCCTTTTATTAGGCACAAAAGGAATGTCCTTACCAAAATGCCACATGATAGAGTTTGTCGCACTTTTTCTAGAGCTTCCTGTGCCAACCACATCGCCCACATACGCTACAGGAACGCCTTTAGTTTTAATGGCTTCAATGCGTTGTTCGTAATTTTCAATCCGGTTTTTTAGCATGGCTTTGGCGTGTAAAGGAATATCGCTTCGTGTGAAAGCGTCGCTCGCTGGGCTTAAATCATCGGTATTGGTTTCGCCATCAATCTTAAACACGCACGCTTCAATGCATTCATTCAAAGGCTCTTTGTTCAAAAACCATTCGGCATTCGCCCAAGACTCTAACACTTCTTTAGCTAAAGCGTTAGTTTTGCTCATTGTGGCGATTTTATCAAACGATCCATAGACTAAAAGGGTGGTTTTTAAAGCCTTCGCGCTCTCTTTAGCGATGTTTTTGTCTTGACTTTCTAAGCCCACAATCAAAGGCTCTACATTATACCCCCCAAGCATCGTGCCTAAAAGAGTGGTCGCTTCTAAAGCACTAATGTGTGCACATTCTAGTTTTTTTTGAGACAATTGGGCTAAAAATTCCGCTTTGACTTTCGCCCCCTCATCAACCCCAGGGCTTACCCTATGAATGAGTAATTCTTTAGCGAAAGCGGCGTTTGTGGGATCTTTCATTAAAATTTCAACGACGGCTTCCACTTGTTTAGCGCTTAAAGGGAGTGGCGGAATACCCTCACTTTCTCTTTCTGAAACGCTTTTTTTGTAATCTTCTAAAAAATCTTTCATCATTTCTCCTCTTTAAATAGCATTATTGGCTAATGCCCTAATCATTTGCTCCATGATAACAAAACTCTTTTTACTTTTAGTTAAGTTGTAAGAAACTTTAGCTACCATGCGATGCAAAAAAGGATTTTAAGTGCGTTTTGGTAAAATTGATTATTTGAACATGCTCCCTTTTGATGTGTTTATCAAATCCTACCCCACCCCTTGTTATTTCAAACAATTCTTACGGCTTAAAAAAACCTACCCCTCCAAACTCAATGAGAGTTTTTTATTCAGGCGTATTGATGCGGGGTTTATTTCTTCTATCGCTGGCTATCCATTCGCTCTTTATCCTTATTCTTTAGGCATTGTCGCTTATAAGGAAGTTTTAAGCGTGTTGGTTGTAAATAAAGAAAACGCTTTTGACAAAGAAAGCGCTTCTTCAAACGCCCTCTCTAAAGTGTTAGGGTTAAAAGGCGAAGTTTTAATCGGCAATAAAGCGCTGCAATTTTACTATTCCAACCCCAAAAAAGATTTTATAGATTTAGCCGCTCTTTGGTATGAAAAAAAACGCTTGCCGTTTGTTTTTGGGCGTCTGTGCTATTATCAAAACAAGGATTTTTACAAGCGTTTGTCTTTAGCTTTCAAATACAAAAAAACAAAAATCCCTTACTACATCCTTAAAGAAGCCGCTTTAAAAACCAACTTGAAACGCCAAGACATTCTAAATTACTTGCAAAAAATTTACTACACTTTAGGCAAAAAGGAACAATCAGGCCTTAAAGCGTTCTATCGTGAATTGTTGTTCAAACGCATCCAAAAACCCAAGCGTTTTTAGTCATTCGCCAAGTAAAAAATTTTAGAAAGGGTGTTTTTAAGCAAGATTAGGTTACAATCACAAGTTTTATTAATGGATTAAGAGGATTAAGAAGGGATCATGCAAGCAAAGATAAAAAACAAACGGGTTTTGGTGAAATTTTCTGGGGAAGCGTTAGCTGGGGACAACCAGTTTGGGATTGACATTCATGTGTTAGATCACATCGCTAAAGAGATCAGAAGTTTAGTGGAAAACGATATTGAAGTGGGTATTGTGATTGGTGGAGGCAATATCATTAGGGGGGTTAGCGCGGCTCAAGGGGGGATCATTAGGCGCACCAGTGGGGATTATATGGGCATGTTAGCCACCGTGATTAATGCGGTAGCGATGCAAGAAGCTTTAGAGCATATCGGTTTAGACACAAGAGTGCAGAGCGCCATTGAAATCAAAGAGATTTGTGAAAGTTATATTTACAGGAAAGCGATCAGGCATTTAGAAAAGGGTAGGGTGGTGATTTTTGGCGCTGGCACGGGAAACCCGTTTTTCACCACCGATACGGCGGCCACTTTAAGAGCGATTGAAATTGGATCGGATTTAATCATTAAAGCGACTAAAGTGGATGGCATCTATGATAAAGACCCTAACAAATTCAAAGACGCTAAAAAATTAGACACTTTAAGTTATAACGATGCCTTGATAGGGGATATTGAGGTGATGGATGATACCGCTATTTCTTTAGCTAAAGACAATAAGCTCCCCATTGTGGTGTGTAACATGTTCAAAAAAGGGAATTTGTTGCAAGTGATTAAGCACCAACAAGGCGTGTTTTCTATGGTAAAATAAGCCCTTTAAAATTGGATAGAACTCAAAATATAAAGGATTATTTTGAAAAAAGAGAGAACAGAGAGTTTAGTCGCTCAAGCTTTAAAAAATATTGGGAACGATCGCTACATGCTAGATAATTTGGTTTTCGCTCGTGTGAAGCAACTAAACGCTGGAGCCAAAACTTTAGTGAATATGGACCCTAAGCGTCATAAATTAGTGGATATTGCTATTAGAGAAATCGCTGAAGGGAAAATTGATATAGACAGGATAGATGAACGAAATTGATAAATCCGTTGATATCGGATTCTTACGGATTTTGGATGTTATCAAAAAAGTTAAAACCCCAAAGGGTGGCATTGAAATCTTAAGGACTTTAATTGATTTCACGCCCAAGATTGAAAACGCCCTAAATTTAGCGACCAAGAGCCATAAGGGGCAATACCGAAAAAGCGGCGAGCCTTATATTGTCCATCCTATTTGTGTGGCAAGCTTGGTAGCGTTTTGTGGGGGCGATGAGGCGA
>ASYU01000130.1:0-5839 GCA_000448465.1 Helicobacter pylori PZ5056
TAGGGGTTACTACCGCCGTTTGGCAACAGCTCATCAATCAAAACGCCCTGCCCATTAATTTCGCTAATTTGGGCAGCCAAGCCAACTATTTAGACGCCAGTTTGAACGCAAAAGCCTTTGTTGGCTCTGTGTTTAACGCATTCAATCAAAGTTTTTTAACTTCTAGCGCCTCACAATCTTTTAGAAGCCCTATTTTAGGGGTTAATGTTAAAATAGGCTACCAACATTATTTCAATGACTACATCGGGTTAGCTTATTACGGCATCATCAAATACAACTACGCTCAAGCTAACGATGAAAAAATCCAGCAATTAAGCTATGGTGGGGGAATGGATGTGCTGTTTGATTTCATCACCACTTACACCAATAAAAAGCAAGACCATCCAACTAAAAAAGTTTTTGCTTCCTCTTTTGGGGTGTTTGGGGGGTTAAGGGGCTTATACAATAGCTACTATGTCTTCAATCAAGTCAAAGGAAGCGGTAATTTAGATATAGTAACCGGGTTTAATTACCGCTACAAGCATTCTAAATATTCCATAGGCGTTAGCGTTCCTTTAATCCAAAGCAATATCCAAATCGCTTCTAATAATGGTATTTATGCGAACTCTGTTGTTTTGAATGAAGGGGGCAGTCATTTTAAAGTGTTTTTTAATTACGGGTGGATTTTTTAAATTTTAAAACTTTGCTTTACTTGAAGCTTTTTAGCAAAAAATTAAGATCTTAAGTTTTTAGAATTTGTTTTTAAAACTTTTGCAATGCCCCCTAAATTTGCGCGATACTCGCCACAAACACGCATGCGCTCTCAGATTTTAGCACCATATTTAACGGGATGCGACAAATTTCACGCTCTTTAAAATACTCCCTTTCTTGTTCGCTAAAGCCCCCTTCAGGCCCTATGATAATACCCTTTTCAAAATTCGCGCTTGCGGGCAAGGTTTCGCCGTTAAAATCCAAAACGCTCGCTTTTGGGTAGGCGTTTAATACCTCTTTGGTGTTTGAAAACGCTTCCAATTCCATTAAAACGCTACGGCCGCATTGCTCGCAAGAATGGATCAAAATCTTTTGAAAGCGCTCTAATTTAGCGCTGTCTATTTTTTCATTACGCTGGCTAAAATCCGCATAGAATAAACTCAACTTGCTCACGCCTAACTGATTTAAAAAAGGTAGGATTTTTTCAACGCTTTTGATTTCAATCACGCTTAAAATCAAATGCGTTTTTTTATTAGCCATAATCTCTAATGGTTGCACGCCCACTAGCCTTAAAAAGGCGTGTTTTTTAGCGATTTCTGCATGCTCATAGGTGTATAAAAAGCCGTCTTTTAAATTCCTTAAATACAAACGACTCGCGCTTTTGATGCGCCTTGAGCGGTATAAATGGATATAACTCTCGCCTTCTATTTTTAAAGTAGGCTCTTTGGCTAAAGGGTGGTAGACAAAACGCATTCAAATGCCCATTAACACAACAATAAGAATCGTTTCTAAAAAATACAGGATTTTAGCTTTTTTGATATAGGCTTTCATCCTTTCTTTTTTAGTGATAGCGAATTTCACGCTTTTATGGCGTTTGATTTCTGCTATCAGCATCAACAACAACCCCAAAAGCATGACAACAGCGCTAAAAGAAAATTCAAATTGTTGCATCGCCCAAATAAAAACCCCGCTCAAAAGAGCGATGCTTAAAAGAATGTAAATCGCTGGCATGACAAGATAGATTTTTCGGTTCAATTGGATGAAATTCTTTTCTTTAAAAAGGGTGTAAAGATTGATCATAAACGCTAGGGCGAGCAAGGCGGCAAAAAAGGCATGGATCAGCAAGGATTGAGCCATCACAGAAGAATCTTGTGTATTTAATGCTTGCAAACTCATCTCTAACATTAACTTCTTTCTAACGATTTATTTTTTATTAATCGTTTTATTTTAGCATGTGCTAATGAATTTGATCAATGAAAAGCTTAATAATTTAGAAAATAACGTCGCAAAATCCCCTAAAGAAGCGGTTGTTCTTTTGAATATGGGAGGGCCTAACAGCCTTTATGAAGTGGGGGTGTTTTTAAAAAACATGTTTGATGACCCCTTTATCCTTACCATTAAGAATAATTTCATGCGTAAAATGGTGGGTAAAATGATCATCAATAGCCGCATAGAAAAATCCAAAAAAATCTATGAAAAATTAGGAGGCAAATCCCCTTTAACGCCTATCACATTCGCCCTTACAGAGCGTTTGAACGAATTGGATCCTTCTCGTTTTTACACTTATGCGATGCGTTATACCCCCCCTTATGCGTCTATGGTTTTGCAAGATTTAGCCTTAAAAGAAATAGAAAGCCTGGTGTTTTTTTCCATGTATCCGCAATATTCTAGCACGACCACCCTTTCTAGTTTCAATGACGCTTTTAGCGCTCTCAAATCCTTAGAAACTTTCCGCCCCAAGGTGCGAGTGATAGAACGCTTTTATGCTGACAAAAAGCTTAATGAAATCATTTTAAACACGATTTTAAGTGCCCTAAACAACCGCAAAAGCCAGGATTTTGTCCTAATCTTTTCCGTCCATGGCTTGCCTAAAAGCATTGTTGATGCCGGCGATACTTACCAGCAAGAATGCGAACACCATGTGAGTTTGTTAAAAGAGTTGATGCAACAAAAAAATATCCCTTTTAAAGAGGTTTTACTCTCTTACCAATCCAAGCTAGGGCCTATGAAATGGCTAGAGCCAAGCACTGAAGAATTGATAGAAAAGCACCGCAAGTCTAATATCATTATCTACCCTTTAGCTTTCACGATTGACAATTCTGAAACGCTTTATGAATTAGACATGCAATACCGCTTAATGGCAGAGCGCTTAGCGGTTAAGGAATATTTGGTTTGCCCATGCTTAAACGATTCCATAGAGTTTGCAAAATTTATCATTGAATTAGTGAAAAACCTTAAAAGTGAGTGAAATCTGCATAAAAAAGCGATTATTATAGTAAAATACCGGGTTTTCAAATCTATTAAACAATAAAGGTTATTACATGTTTTCACTTTCTTATGTTTCCAAGAAATTTTTAAGCGTGTTGCTATTGATTTCGCTATTTTTAAGCGCTTGCAAATCCAACAATAAAGACAAATTAGACGAAAATCTTTTAAGCTCTGGCTCTCAAAGCTCCAAAGAATTAAACGATGAGCGAGACAACATAGACAAAAAGAGTTACGCCGGTTTAGAAGATGTTTTTTTAGACAATAAGTCCATTAGCCCTAATGATAAATACATGCTTTTAGTTTTTGGGCGTAATGGTTGCTCCTATTGCGAAAGGTTTAAAAAGGATCTTAAAAATGTCAAAGAATTGCGCGACTATGTTAAAGAGCATTTTAGCGCTTACTATGTCAATATCAGCTATTCTAAAGAGCATGATTTTAAAGTCGGCGATAAGGATAAAAATGATGAAAAAGAAATCAAAATGTCTACAGAAGAATTAGCGCAAATTTATGCCGTCCAATCCACCCCTACGATTGTTTTATCCGATAAAACCGGTAAAACCATCTATGAATTGCCCGGCTATATGCCCTCTACGCAATTTTTAGCCGTGTTGGAATTTATTGGCGATGGGAAGTATCAAGACACAAAAAACGATGAGGATTTCACCAAAAAATTAAAGGCTTACATCAAGTATAAAACCAACCTTTCTAAAAGCAAATCCAGCTAGGAAAGTCTAATGAAGAATCTCAAAAGCCTGCTTTCTTTTTTGCTGGCTTCTTTTTGGGTTGCTATCCCTTTAATCGCGCTCTATGCCTTAGCATGCGCGATAGCCACTTTTATAGAAAATGACTATGGCACGAGCGCGAGTAAGGCTATCGTGTATAACACCCCTTGGTTTAATTTCTTGCATGCGTATTTGTTGGTGGTTTTAATAGGCACATTCATCAACTCTAAAGCTTTAGAGTGCAAAAGGTATGCGAGCCTTTTTTTCCACAGCTCCTTGATTTTCATCATTTTAGGGGCAGCCATCACGCGTTTTTTTGGCGTGGAAGGGCTTATGCATGTGCGAGAAAACAGCGCTCAAAGCTCTTTTGAAAGCGCGGACACTTACCTTAATATCACCCTAAATGACGAAAAAAAACTTTCTTTAAAAACGCCTTTAACTTTTTATTACTCCAAACGATTAAAACCCATTCATGCCACATTAGATCACAAGCCTTTGATTTTAGAACCTTTAGAGATTTACAAGCAAAACGCCATTAAAAAAGATGACGCTACCATTTTAGTGTTAAAGGCGACTTATAACGGCGTGAGCCACAAATTCAACCTCATTAAAAACAACAGGAATGAAGGCGTAGAAGAAAGCGAGATGTTTAAAGACGACAAGCTCTCTTTAAGTTTTGGATCCGCTTACATTGAATTGCCTTTTCAAATCAAATTGAAGCGTTTTGAATTAGAGCGCTACGCCGGCTCTATGAGTCCCTCATCTTACGCTTCAGAAGTGGAAGTTTTGAAACTAGATAACACCTTAATCAAACCTTATAGGATTTTCATGAACCATGTTTTAGATTATGAGGGCTATCGCTTTTTCCAATCTTCCTATGATACGGATGAAAAAGGCACGATCCTTTCTGTCAATAAAGACCCGGGTAAAATCCCCACTTATTTAGGGTATGCGATGCTTATTTTGGGGGCTTTGTGGTTGCTTTTGGATAAAAACGGGCGTTTTTTAAAGCTTTCACGCTTTTTAAAATCCCAACAAGTTGCTAGTTTCTTACTCGCTTTAATTCTAATCAGCCCTTTTACTTCCTCGTTCGCCAATGAAGGCCAAATTGACATGCATGGGGGCAAAAGCGCTAAAATAGAACGACAAAAGATAGAAAATCCCGCCAATAAAGAAGATTCTAAAAGCGCGATTTTAGAGCGTTTGAAGCGTTTAAGAGAGTATTCCAAAGATCATTTAAAAGCCTTTCAAAGGCTTCAAGTCCAGGATTTTGACGGGCGTATCAAACCCCTTGATACCATTAGCATTGAATACATTCATAAGATTTTAAGGAAAGATGATTTTCAAGGGCTAAACGCCATGCAGGTGCTTTTAGGGATCATGTTTTTCCCTAACGATTGGCGCAGCGTTAAGATGATTTACGCTTCCAATAAAGCCTTAAGAAAGCTTATCGGCACGCCTTTAGACGAAAGTCGTATCGCTTTTAGAGATGCGTTTGATAGCCGTGGGTATAAATTAAAAAATCTGGTTGAAGAAGTCAATCAAAAATCCCCCAATGCGCGCAACGAGTTGGATAAAGATGTCTTAAAAGTAGATGAACGCATCAATTTAGTCTATACGCTTTTTAGCGCTCAATTTTTACGCATTTTCCCTAGCGATAAAACCACCGCTTGGCTCTCGCCCATTGAAGCGATCAACAGCCCCAATAAAGAAATTTCAAGCGTGGCAACGGAATTTTTAAAAAATATTTTTAGCGGGTTTGATGACGCTTTAAAAACCAACCAATGGGATAAAGTAGAAAAAACCCTAAAAGATTTAAGCATCTACCAACAAGAGCATGCCAAAAACCTCTATTTACCCTCTTCTAAAGTGGATTCTGAAATTTTTTTAAACCACACCAATTTTTTTAACAGCCTGACTTTGCCTTATATCCTTCTAGGGTTATTGCTTTTTATCGTTGTGATCAGCTCTCTTGTTAAAAACACGATTCCAAATATTTGGCTCACTAAAATCCTTTATATTGCTATTTTACTTTGCGCGATCGCTCATTCTGTGGGGCTAATCTTGCGTTGGTATGTGAGCGGGCATTCGCCTTGGAGCAACGCTTATGAGTCCATGCTTTATATCGCATGGGCTTCTGTTGTCGCAGGGTTTGTTTT
>ASYU01000131.1:0-750 GCA_000448465.1 Helicobacter pylori PZ5056
AATGGGGGGGGGGGGGGGTGATAACTTTGTGGCGAACTTGATATGGCAAAAGAAAAAAGGCGGTAGTCAAGATAGCGAAAATTTTGCAAAAGAACATGAGTATATCTTGTGCTATCAAAAAGAAAAATTCACTATCATTGATACAGAAATAGACCATGATATACAAGATTTCAATAAAACGATCAATGGCAAACAAGCAAAGATTTTAAAATTAGAAAAATGGGGCAACCATTCTCTGCGAACAGATAGACCGACCTTATACTATGCAATCAAAGATCCAAGCGGTAATGATTTTTACCCTATAGCCCCTAATGGTGAAGAGGGGTGTTGGCGGAAAAAACCTGAAAATTTGGATAGCGAACATATTTTTTGGCAAGAAAATTCTAAAGGGCGTTTAATCCCTTATGAAGTAATTTATTATGATGAAATCAAAAATGCGAAAAAAGTCATTAAAACACGCACAATTTTTACAGAATATGGCACTACAACAGAAGCAACTAAAGAAATTTTAGCCCTTTTTAATGGAACTAAACTTTTTGACACCCCCAAACCCGAAGCCCTACTCCAACGCATTTTAGAAATCTCTACCCAAGAAAACGATCTCGTGTGCGATTTTTTTGCTGGGAGCGGGACGACTTGCGCGGTGGCGCACAAGTTGAAGAGGAAGTATATCGGTATTGAAATGGGGGAGCATTTTGAGCGCGTGATTTTGCCACGCCTTAAAAAGGTTATAGGCGGTTTTAAAAGCGG
>ASYU01000132.1:0-4364 GCA_000448465.1 Helicobacter pylori PZ5056
GGAGTGGTGAAAGTCTATGCGTTAGAAAGCTATGAAGAGATTTTAAGAAAAATCAAGTATGAAGACAACGACAAACCCCTAGCTTATGAGGAACAATACAGCGATTTAGTGGAGTGTAAAGAACATTCTTACACGCTCAATGTAGAAGCGCTAGAAAAAATGGGCGTGGATATTAAGGAGACTTTAGAAAATTTACATGGGGTTGGAGTGGAGTTTTTTAATGAAAAGGTGGTGAAATTTAAAGGGAATGATAAAGAAGTAGAGATCTTAAAAGCCTTAAAAGAAGCGCTCATTTGGTAAGGAGAAAATCATGGCAAAGAAAAAAGATTTAACCACCGATAATGAAATTTTTGTCGCTCAAAAACTCGCTGAAGACGAACTAAACACTAACGAGATTAACGATCCGTTAGAAATGCTAGACTTTAAAAGCTTTGATAATAATAAGGAGCTTTTAGATTACCAACAGCAAGCTTTGATTAACGCTTTTAGAATGCTTATCGCTTATTTTAGGGATTTCAAAGAGAATAAAAAAGAATTTTACGCTTTTTATCAAAAACATTATTCATTCGCCAATTGCGATTTCGCTAAAAAGAAACTCAATCCTTTGTTAAAGAGCCATTTTAAGGTGGAAAATCATTGCGTGCGTTTTGAAAATTTTATCAACCGCTTAGCCTTTTACATGGCCACAGGGAGCGGTAAAACGATTGTCATTATCAAACTGGTAGAACTTTTAAGCGTGGCTATAAGAATGGGTTTGATCCCTAAGAAAAATATCATGTTTTTTAGCGCGAACGAGCATTTGATCAAGCAATTTGAAAAAGAAATTGAAAAATACAACCGGGGTAAGGACTTTTCCAAACAAATTGATTTCAAAAACCTTAAAAGCGTTACCAATAAAGATTTCCATCGCGCTCCAAAAGATTTTTTCATCAAACAAATCACTCTTTTTTATTACCGCGCGGATTTGATGAATGATGAAGAAAGCAAGGAAAACCTTTTAAATTATAAGGATTATTGGGATAATGGGGAAAATTATGTGATTTTAGATGAAGCGCATAAGGGGAACAAGTCTGAGAGCAAAAGACAGGCTATTTTTAGTCTGTTATCTCAAAAAGGGTTTTTATTCAATTTCAGCGCCACTTTTACCGAAGAGAGCGATCTCATCACTTCGGTGTATAATTTGAGCGTGGGCGAGTGGGTGAAACTTGGCTATGGTAAAGAGTCTGTTTTATTGAAGAAAAACAATTTAAGCGCTTTTAAGGAATTGAAAGATTTAAACGATAGGGAAAAAGAAATCGCTCTTTTAAAAGCGTTATTGCTTTTAGGCATGCAAAAACGCTATAAAGTAGAAGGCTATTTTCATGACCCCTTAATGCTCGTGTTCACGCATTCTGTGAACGTGGAAAACAGCGATGCGGAAATCTTTTTTAAAACTTTAGTGCGCGTGATTGAAAATGACGATGGAAGCGATTTTTTAAAAGCTAAAGACGATTTATTAGAGGAATTGAAGGAGCCGGAATTCCTTTTTAGCGATGGCAAAGATCAAAAAGATAAAATTGAGGTTTTTAAAGAGGGTTTAAAGGGCATGGATTTTAAAGGCTTAAAAGAAGCAGTTTTTTATGCCAGCAGCGGGCATATTGAAGTCATTATTAACCCTAAAAACAACCAAGAAATCGCTTTCAAGCTCAACACAAGCGACAAAGTCTTTTGCCTGATTAGAATAGGCGATATTACAGAATGGATCCGTGAAAGATTAAAGAGCGTGAAGGTGGTGAGTAAGAATTTGAGCTTTAAAGAAGAGAGCTATTTCAGCCAGATTGATAAGAGCAGTATCAATATCTTAGTGGGGTCTCGCGCTTTTGATACCGGGTGGGATAGCACAAGGCCTAGCGTGATTTTATTTTTAAATATAGGGCTTGATGATGACGCTAAAAAATTGGTGAAACAATCTTTTGGCAGGGGGGTAAGGATTGAAAGCGTCAAAAACCAACGCCAAAGGTTAGCGTATTTAGAGATAGATGAAGCCATTAAAGACAAGCTGAAACCAAACGCTGCAATGCTGGAAACGCTTTTTGTGATACCTACCAACCATGCAAGCCTTGAAGCGATTTTAAAGTTCCAAAAAGAGAGCGAGAATGGGGGTGAGAATAGAGGCTCTTGGCGTGAAATCAAATTAGAAAAAACGCACATAGAGCATGCCTTATTCGTGCCTTGCTACCGAAAAGAACAAACCAACGCTCTTAAAATTTCTCCAAGCGCTTCGTTTAAAATGAGCGAAAAAAATTTTAAGGATTTAAAAGAGTATTTTCATTTAATGAGTGAAAAGCATTTTATTTTAAAGCATGAAATTTATGACCCTAAAGATTACGAGCTGTTAAAAGACATGATACAAACAGCGCATTTTAAAAAGGTATCAACCTGGCATTATAAAGATTTAGATTACATGATTTCTGAAATTAAAGGCAAGCTATACCCTAATCAAAAAGTGCCTAAAGACGAGTTTAACGCCCTAGATAATGAGAAAATCGTGCATTTTAAAAGGATTAAAGTTAAGGCGGATAAAAAAGAAAAATTGATTCAAACCATCCAAGAAGTGAAAGAGTATACGCCTTTGGATAAAGAAACTTTAAGAAAAAAAATCGCGCAAGGCGAGATCGATCCTTATGATACAGACAAACACAAACAAGACAGAACGTTCAAAGTTGGTGATGCAGAGCTGTTAAAACTCAAAGAGCATTACTACACCCCGCTCATTAAAGCCAAAAACTGCGATTGGCTTAAGCATGTGGTTAAAGTGAAGAGCGAGAGCGATTTTTTAGAAGAGTTGTTAAAGATTACAGAAACGCTGCAAGAAAACTATGATTTTTGGGCGTTCAGCAAGATTGATGAGCATTTAGACAATTTGTTTATTCCTTATATAGACAACGCTACAGAAAGGCGCTTTTTCCCTGATTTTATCTTTTGGTTGCAAAAAGGCGGCACGCAGATCATTTGTTTCATTGATCCTAAAGGGACCGAACACACTAGTAGCCTACGCAAGGCAGATGCGTATAAACTTTTTAAAGATAAGGTTTTTAGCTCTAAAAACGATCCCCATTTCAAAATCAAAGTGGTTTTAAAATTTTATGGAAATAAGGATAGAGTGCCGGATGATTATAGGAATTATTGGATTAAAGAAGGGGAATTAAAAGATTTTTTTCTGACCTTATAGCCTAAACTTATTGAAAGGGGTTAAAAACGCACTTAAATTAGCCTTGAATAGAGCGCTAGTTTTTCACACCGCTTAAAAACACATGCCTTAAAAGTTTGGCTTCGCTTAAAAAAGCGTTTTTCAACACCGCGCTTTTATAAGTGTAATGATCTTCAATGCTTGAAACTTCACCCACAAACACCCCCGCTCCAAAAATCCCATCTAGCCCACTCGTTAGCACCTGATCACCTATGTTGATTTCAGCGCTTGGGACAATGAAATCCACGATTAATTCTTGCTTGAAATTAGTCCCTATAAAGCCTAAGACTTGATTTTGGCCTATCATCACGCTATAAGCGCACCGCTTGTGAGCGTTCAAAAACCCGTTCAAGCGCCCTTTTTCTAGCACGGCAATGCCTATGGCTTGGTTGTGAGAAACAAGGCCATAAATCTTGTTTTCTTCTAAATTTACAATAGGGTTGAGAGAAACGCTGTGCGTGTCTTCTAAACTGATGAATGAAGTCATGAAAGTGGGGGTATAAGTCATTTTTGGATTTTCTAAAGGATAAATACTATTCAAACGCTCTTTCAAATCGGCGTTTTCTAGTTTTAAAGCTTCTAAAATCAAGCGTTCTTTTTGAAATTCCTTAATGTTTTGGGCTTGAAAAAAATACGCTTGAACGTTGTCCAGTAAGCTGTTTTTAGCGCTCATCAAGGCGTTTTTAATCCGGTCGCTGATATAAGAAGAACTGCCTTTAATGTCTAAAAAATAAAAAATAAGAAAAATCCCTAAAAGCCAAAGGAATTTAAAATAAAAACGCATGCATTATTCACTAAAACCCACACGGCTGAGTAAATCCAAATCTTGTATGGCTTCCCCTGTGCCTTTGGCTACCGCCAATAAAGGCTCATCGCCCACATACACAGGGAGTTTAACCATATCGCTTAAATACTTGTCTAAGCCCTTAATCAAAGCCCCACCGCCGGTAAGCACCACACCATTTTGCACAATGTCTCTCGCTAGATCCGGCTTCACCTCTTCAAGCACGCTCCTTAAAGCGCTAGAGATTTCCCTCACTTGATCTTTAATGGCTTCAAACACATCATCAGAGCTCAATTCAATCGTGTGCAACAGCCCGCTCACTTGATCCCTCCCTGACACTTCCATCGTGAG
>ASYU01000133.1:0-1131 GCA_000448465.1 Helicobacter pylori PZ5056
CTTTCAAAGCTAGAAGTTAGGGTTTTACAAGCCAATCTCGGTCTCCCATTAACCATCATCGCGCAAGAGCCACAAATCCCAGCGCGGCACACAAAATCAAAGCTCAAATCCGGATCTTGATGCTCTCTAATGAGGTTTAAAGCGATAAAGAGCGTCATGGATGGCGTTTCTTTCAATTGATACTCTTTAAAATGCGGCTTACTCACCGCGCTTTGAGGGTCAAATTTTAGCACTCTAATTACAATCGTTCGTTCATTATCACTCATGGTGTTCTCCTTTTAGGTTAGCGTTGTGTTGGTCTAATAAATCATGGACATTGAAAGAATACAAATGTTCCCCCCTAGCCCTGACTTCCTCATCTTCTAAACGCATGTTCCTGGCTTTGTATTTTTCCTGCAGTTCAAAAGGCATGAGCGCGTGTTGGACTTCTATCCTGTCTTTTCCGAGCTTTTCTAATTCTAAAATCGTTTTTAAAATCTCAGCGTCGCGCTCTTCTTTTTTGGGGTGGGGGATGAAATTACCCTTTTTGCCATAACCCCTAAAATCAGGGCTGATTTCCATTTTCATCACATCTAATTCTTCGTATTCAATCGTGGGCATGTCTTGCTCAGCGTTAGGCCAGCTCGCTAAAGTCCGATTAAGCCATTTTTCATCATCTCTTTTAGGGTAATCAATCCTTGTGTGAGCCCCTCTGCTTTCGGTGCGCAGTAACGCTCCTTGAGTGATACAAAGCGCGAGTTTGAGCATTTTTTTCGTGCGGTAAGCGTCTTCTAATTCAGGGTTATTGTGTAAAACCTTGTTTTTCACGCAAATGTTTTTGGAGCGCGCATAAAGCTCTTGCAATTCTTTAAGGGCTTCTTCTAGCCTTTTGCCTTCCCTAAAAACGCCCACTTTTTCATCCATGACTTCTTTCATGCGCTCTCTAATTTCATACACGTCTTCCTTGCCTTCATTATGCAATAAAAAGTGCATGTAATCCTGGCTTTCTTTAATGAAAGCTTCAACCTTTTGCGTGTTGATTTCAATTTGCGCTTCCAAACAATGCGACGCGAAATAATCCCCTATGATCATGCCAGCGACCACCGCTTCACTCACAGAATTTCCCCCCAAGCGGTTAAACCCATGCAAATC
>ASYU01000134.1:0-1938 GCA_000448465.1 Helicobacter pylori PZ5056
AAAAAACGGGGAATTTGAATATTGAAAACGCTTTGCAAAACGTGCCTGGGATTCAAATCAGAGACGCTACAGGCACGGGCGTGCTGCCTAAAATTTCGGTGCGCGGTTTTGGTGGGGGTGGTAACGGGCATAGCAATACGGGCATGATTTTAGTCAATGGTATCCCCATTTATGGCGCGCCGTATTCCAATATTGAACTGGCGATTTTCCCTGTAACTTTCCAGTCAGTGGATAGGATTGATGTGATTAAGGGGGGAACGAGCGTGCAATACGGCCCTAACACTTTTGGAGGCGTGGTGAATATCATCACTAAAGAAATTCCAAAAGAGTGGGAAAATCAAGCGGCTGAAAGGATCACTTTTTTGGGGCGATCCTCTAATGGGAATTTTGTCGATCCCAAAGAAAAAGGCAAGCCTTTAGCCCAAACCTTAGGCAATCAGATGCTGTTTAACACTTATGGGCGAACGGCTGGAATGTTGGGTAAGCATGTAGGAATTAGCATGCAGGGCAATTGGATTAATGGGCAAGGTTTCAGGCAAAACAGCCCCACAAAGGTGCAAAACTACTTGCTTGATGCGATTTATAAGATTAATGCGACCAATACTTTTAAAGCTTATTACCAATATTATCAATACAATTCTTACCATCCTGGCACTTTGAGCGCGCAAGATTACGCCTATAACCGCTTCATCAACGAGCGCCCTGACAATCAAGATGGAGGGCGGGCCAAACGATTTGGGATCGTGTATCAAAATTATTTTGGCGATCCGGATAGGAAAGTGGGGGGCGATTTTAAATTCACTTATTTCACGCATGACATGAGCAGGGATTTTGGGTTTTCCAACCAATACCAAAGCGTGTATATGAGCAGTCAAAATAAGATTTTACCTTTTAAGGGAAAGGGAGAAATTAGCGCGACTAACCCTAATTGCGGTTTGTATTCTTATAGCGATACGAATAGCCCTTGTTGGCAATTTTATGACAATATCCGCCGCTTCGTGGTGAATGCATTTGAGCCAAAACTCAATCTCATAATCAATACCGGTAAAGTCAAACAAACTTTTAACATGGGGATGCGGTTTTTAACTGAAGATTTATACCGCCGATCCACCACCAGGAAAAACCCTAGTGTGCCTAATAATGACAGTGGGTTTGATGCAGGAACTTCACTCAATAATTTCAACAATTATACCGCTGTGTATGCCAGCGATGAAATCAATTTCAATAACGGCATGCTAACGATCACGCCGGGCTTGAGATACACTTTTTTAAATTACGAAAAAAAAGACGCTCCCCCTTTTAAAGCAGGTCAAACAGGAAAAACCATTAAAGATCGTTATAACCAATGGAATCCGGCGCTGAATATCGGCTATAAACCCATTAAGGATTGGTTGTTTTATTTCAACTATCAAAGAAGCTATATCCCGCCCCAATTCAGCAATATCGGTAGTTTTACAGGCACAAGCACGGATTATTTTCAAATCTTTAATGTCATGGAAGGCGGCTCAAGATATTATTTTAACAACCAAGTGAGTTTTAACGCGAATTATTTTGTGATTTTTGCGAATAATTATTTTACCGGACGCTACGGGGATAACAGAGAGCCGGTCAATGCGAGATCGCAAGGCGTGGAGCTAGAACTCTATTACACGCCGATTAGGGGGCTTAATTTCCATGCGGCTTACACTTTTATAGACGCTAATATCACAAGCCACACGATGGTTACTAACCCTGCCAATCCTAAAGGGCCTAAAAAAGATATTTTTGGCAAAAAGCTCCCTTTTGTCAGCCCGCACCAATTCATTTTAGACGCGAGCTACACTTACGCTAAAACCACGATTGGGTTAAGCTCTTTCTTTTATAGCCGCGCTTATAGCGATGTGTTAAACACCGTGCCTTTCACTCAATACGTGCCCACGATCAAAAATGGGGCCATCA
>ASYU01000135.1:0-610 GCA_000448465.1 Helicobacter pylori PZ5056
CGCACACAACACCGCCGCATCATAATCCTTCCCGCATACCCTAAAGGTTACAAGCACCACATAAAGGATCATAAGCGCCACTTGAACGCTCAAAATAACCGCTAACGGCACAGCGAGTTTTAACAATTCCAATAAATTCACGCTCATTAAAGCGTAGGCTAAAAACAGGCTCAAACTCACATTCCCTATGACTGAAACCTCTCTGTCAAACACGCTATGGATTTTAAAAAACGACAAAGTGTTTCTTAAAATAACCCCTACAAACAAGCACCACACAAAAGTCGGCAAGGTGAAGCTTTTAGGCATCAAATGCGATAAAAAAGTCCCCACCAATAAAGCGATCGCAATTAAAGCTAAAGTTTCTACAAAACTGGATGCGGTGATTAGGCGCTGCTCTTTAGGGGTTTCAAAGCCTTTAGACACCACGCCCTCTAAAGTATCTTTTTCTTTAGTGTCTTTAGGTTCTAGTTTGTATTTTGAGATCAAATATTTAGCGACAGGCCCTCCAATAATCCCCCCACTCACCAAGCCAAAAGTCGCGCACGCCATGCCCACTTCTAAGCTGGAACTAAAATTATAAGGTGGTTGGGTGAAAAAATTAGCCCATGCC
>ASYU01000136.1:0-1275 GCA_000448465.1 Helicobacter pylori PZ5056
TTAGCAGGGGCTGAAATCGCTCGCACCGAATGGTATATGGAAGGGCGCGTGCCTTTACACACCTTAAGGGCTAAGATTGATTATGGCTTTGCTGAAGCGATGACGGTATATGGTATTATTGGCGTGAAAGTGTGGATTTTCAAAGGGGAAGTTTTGCAAAAAGGCATCCAATTTGAGAAAAAAGAAGAGGCTAAAGAAGAAAGAGAGCCTAGAAGAAGCAGAAGAGGGAGGCAATAATCATGTTAATGCCAAAAAGAACAAAATACAGAAAGCAAATGAAAGGGCGCAATCGTGGGAAAGCCCATCGTGGTAACTCTATTGCGTTTGGGGATATTGCGATTAAAGCCATAGAGCATGGGAGGATCGATTCACGCCAGATTGAATCCGCAAGGGTGGCTATGACAAGGCACATTAAAAGAGCGGGTAAGGTGTGGATTAGAGTGTTTCCCGATAAGCCTTTGACCGCTAAACCTTTAGAAACGAGGATGGGTAAAGGTAAAGGCTCTGTGGAAAAATGGGTGATGAACATCAAGCCGGGCAGGATCGTTTATGAAATGCTAGGCATTGAAGAAGGACTAGCGAGAGAAGCTTTAGCGTTAGCTCAGAGCAAACTTCCTTTTAAAACCAAAATTGTAACTTGTGAGAGCGAAAATGAAATATACTGAATTGAAAGATAAAAGTATCAAGGAATTAGAAGAGTTGTTGCATGCTAAAAAGGCGGAGCTTTTTGAGTTGCGCGTTAAGTTAAAGACCATGCAATTGAGTAATCCTAACGAGATTAAGAAAGCCAGAAGAAATATCGCTCGCATTAACACGGCTATTAACGCGTATTATTCTTCTAGCGTTGAGTAAAAAAGGGTAAGCAATGAATACAAAAGAGCCGCATAAAAGGCTGGTGCAAGGCAAGGTTATCAGCAAGTTTGCTGAAAAAAGCGCTGTGATTCTTGTGGAAAGAAAAGTGGTGCATGAAAAATACCGCAAGATTGTTAAAAAGTTTAAAAAATACACTATCCATGATGAAAACAATCAGGTGAAAGTAGGGGATTTTGTGAGCGCGATTGAGTGCAGACCGCTTTCTAAAACCAAGTCTTTCACGCTTAAAGAAATTTTAGTGGTGGGAGTATAAGCATGATACAGAGTTTTACAAGATTGAATGTCGCTGACAATAGCGGCGCGAAAGAAATCATGTGCATTAAGGTGTTAGGGGGTAGCCACAAACGCTATGCGAGCGTGGGTAGCGTGATCGTGGCTTCCGTGAAAAAAGCTATCCCTAAT
>ASYU01000137.1:0-1954 GCA_000448465.1 Helicobacter pylori PZ5056
GTAGAAGAGGCGTTTTGCCCATGATCGGCGTGCAAAGTTAGGATTTTATCAAAGGCTTCCACTTCTAGGGGCGTGATTTCCACTTCGCCTTGAGTGGTGTGTTTCAAGCGGCTATAAGGATACCCTCTCAGCATGAAAAGGATATTTTCCACATAAGAACGCGCAATGTCCGGATAAATAATGGGTGCTCCCACTTCATTACGATAGCAAATAGCCGCAAGCGTGGGGATTTTAGCGACAATTCTTCTGGCCATCGTTTGGTAATCTTCTTCAGTGTGCATGTTTTGGTGCGTGGAATAAAGGGTGGATAAAATAGACACGCCGCTAGAGAGTTTCGCCATAGGGTGGGCGTTAGTGGGAAAGGCTGAAAACATGTTCAATAAGCTCTCATGCACAAAGCTTCTGTGGCGTAGTTCCAGTTCAAATTCCAAGCTTTCATCTTGATTTTTAGGTAATTCCCCTGTGAGTAATAGCCTGCACACATCCACGTATTTGTATTTGGCGACTAAATCTTCTATTCTGTGCCCTCTGTAATACAATTCGCCTTTTTTGCCATTGATATAGCTGATCTTAGATTGGCACCCAGCAGTGGAAGAATACCCTGGATCGTAAGAAAAAAACCCAGTCGTTTCAAAAAGCTTGGAAAAATCCACCGCTTTAGGCCCACGAGTGCATTCAATCATCTCAAATTCATAGCGTTCATTATTTTCATTATTGATTAAAGTAACAGACATTGTGATTTCCTTAAGTTTTGATAGTATCCAACTCCTAATTATAAGCCAAAAAATTAAATGATTTCTTTTAAAAACATTTCGTTTTTTCAAGTTATTCCCAACCGCTACTTTTAAACACGCATTCAAAAAAAAGATTTTTAGGGGTTATATAGTATTTTTGCGCTAGTATAGTTACTCAAACTTTAGAAAAAGGATAAACAATGGCTTACAACCCTAAAATTTTACAAAAACCTAAAGAGGGCGAAGAGATTACGATTAAAGACGGCAAATTGCATGTGCCAAATTACCCCATTATCCCTTTCATTGAGGGCGATGGCATTGGATCAGATATTACCCCAGCGATGATTAAAGTGGTGGATAGCGCGGTTCAAAAAGCGTATAAAGGCGAGAAAAAAATCGCATGGTATGAGGTGTTTGTGGGCGAAAAATGCTATCAAAAATTTAAAGATCATAAAGAATTAAGCCCTGAAGAGCAATGGCTATTACCGGACACTATTGAAGCGATTAACCATTATAAAGTCTCCATTAAAGGGCCTTTGACCACGCCTATTGGTGAAGGGTTTAGATCTTTGAATGTAGCGTTACGCCAAAAAATGGATCTGTATGTGTGCTTGAGGCCGGTAAGGTGGTATGGGAGTCCAAGCCCAGTGAAAGAACCACAAAAAGTGGATATGGTGATTTTTAGAGAAAATTCTGAAGACATTTATGCGGGCATTGAATGGCAAGAAGGCAGCGCGGAAGCGAAAAAACTCATTCATTTTTTACAAAATGAATTAAAGGTTAAAAAAATCCGCTTCCCTGAAAGTAGCGGCATAGGGGTAAAACCCATCAGTAAAGAAGGCACAGAGAGGTTGGTTAGGAAAGCGATTGAATACGCTATTGATAACGACAAGCCAAGCGTAACTTTTGTGCATAAAGGTAATATCATGAAATACACCGAAGGGGCGTTCATGAAATGGGGCTATGCGCTCGCTCAAAAAGAATTTAACGCTCAAGTCATTGATAAAGGCCCATGGTGTTCTTTGAAAAACCCTAAAACCGGTAAAGAAATCATCATTAAAGACATGATCGCTGACGCGTTTTTGCAACAAATCTTATTGCGCCCTAGCGAATACAGCGTCATTGCGACCATGAATTTGAATGGGGATTATATCTCTGATGCGTTAGCGGCGATGGTGGGGGGTATTGGTATCGCTCCTGGGGCTAATCTCAATGACACG
>ASYU01000138.1:0-3380 GCA_000448465.1 Helicobacter pylori PZ5056
ACAGGGTAGCCGATTTTATCAGCGATTTCTTCAGCTTCCTGATAGCTTTTAAGCAGCCCATCACTGCCCTCAATCACAGGCATGCCGGCTTCTTTCATCACGATTTTGGCTTTAGCTTTATCGCTCATTAAAGCCATGACTTTCGCGCTCGGGCCAATAAATTCCAAAGAATGGTGCGAGCAAATTTCTACAAAGTTTTGATTTTCACTCAAAAACCCATACCCGGGGAAAATCGCATCCGCTTCAAACAATTCCGCCGCGCTAATGATCGCAGGGATATTCAAGTAACTCTCGCTGGATTTTGCTCCCCCTATACACACTTTTGCGTTAGCCGTATTGAGATAGTGGGCGTCCTTATCGGCGATAGAATAAATCGCTATGGATTCTTTACCCATTTCTTGAATGGTTTGGATCGCTCTTAAAGCGATCTCGCCTCTATTAGCGATCAAAATGCGCGAGAGTTCTTTTTTTTCCACCTTTTTATTTTCTTTATTCATGGGTTTTAAAGCTTTTCCACTTTGATGAGTTTCGTGCCGTATTCTACCGGCTGAGCGTCTCCCACTTCAATAGAAACCACCTTACAAGGGTATTCCACTTCAATTTCATTCATGATTTTCATCGCTTCCACAATGCCAATAATTTGCCCTTTTTTAAGCGTATCGCCCGCTTTGACATAAGGCTCAGCCCCAGGGGAGGGTGCATGATAAAAAGTGCCTACCATGGGCGAAAGCACGAAATCTTCTTTTTTATCCACAATAGGGGTGCATACCATAGGCACAGGGGTTTGAGTGCTTGGCATGCTCGCTTCTACCATAATGGGAGCTGGAGAATGAGCGGGACTTAACGCATTTTTTTTCGCATAAGCGGATTCTTTATCCAAAACCAGTTCAAAATGCTCATGCTTTAATTTCAAATGCCCTAAATCAGAAGCTTTAAATTCTTTGATCAACTCTTCAATTTCAGAAAGGTTCATAACGATCTATTCCTTAATATTATTTTAAAATATGCCACAAACACATAATCTCACTAGCTATAAGCGTTTTTAGCAAAAAATTATTGTTATAATAACATAATTATTAACAAACTTTAAAGGCTTTGTGCGTATGGGATTAAAAGCGGATTCTTGGATTAAAAAAATGAGTTTAGAGCATGGCATGATTAGCCCTTTTTGCGAAAAGCAAGTCGGTAAGAACGTGATCAGCTATGGTTTGAGCAGTTATGGGTATGATATTAGGGTGGGGAGTGAGTTCATGCTCTTTGACAACAAAAACGCTTTAATTGACCCTAAAAACTTTGATCCTAACAACGCAACCAAAATTGATGCGAGTAAAGAAGGGTATTTTATCTTGCCCGCTAACGCGTTCGCCCTAGCCCATACGATAGAGTATTTTAAAATGCCTAAAGACACTTTAGCGATTTGTTTAGGCAAAAGCACTTACGCCAGGTGTGGGATTATCGTGAATGTTACGCCTTTTGAGCCGGAATTTGAAGGCTATATCACCATTGAAATTTCTAACACCACTAATTTACCGGCTAAAGTCTATGCCAATGAGGGGATCGCACAAGTGGTGTTTTTACAAGGCGATGAAGTGTGCGAGCAAAGCTATAAAGACAGAGGCGGTAAGTATCAAGGGCAAGTGGGCATCACTTTGCCTAAAATTTTGAAATGATTTGAAGAAAGATAAAAGCATTTATCCCTAGAGCGTTGTTTATTTTTTAATACAAACAATACCGCAATTTCTCAAAAATGTATTATAATACGAAACTTCAGTTTTATTGAGTTACAAACTCTTTGAGAACAAAACGCTAAACCATTTAGGAAATTTAGGAAAATACCATGCTAAAACTCGTTAGCAGAACGATTTGTTTGTCCTTAATCGGCTTGTTCAACCCTTTAGAAGCCTTTCAAAAAAACCAAAAAGACGGCTTTTTTATAGAAGCCGGGTTTGAAACCGGGTTATTAGAAGGCACACAAACTAAAGAAGAAACAATAACCCAAAACACCCAAAACACCCAGAAAATCTATGAAAACCCCCTAACCCACCCCCAAACTAAAGAACAACCTAAAGAACAAAACAAAGGCGATACAGCCACCCCACAAAGCGTCTATGGGAGATACTACATCCTCCAAAACACCATTTTAGAAAAAGCGACTGAGCTATTCACAGCGGCTAATATTAATGGCAACGGCTTAACTTTTTATTCTCAAAGCCCTGTGTATGTGATGGCATACAATCAAGAAAATGCCGAGTTTGAAGGCTATGGCAATAACAGCGTGGTTGTGATACAAAACTTCCTGCCCTACAATTTAAACAATATTGAGCTGAGTTATACAGACGCTCAAGGCAAGGCAGTCAATTTGGGCGTGATAGAGACCATCCCTAAAGATTCTCAAATCATCTTGCCTGCAAGCTTGTTTAATAATTTTTCCAACGATTCGCCATTCAACTCTGATGGCCTCCAACAACTTCAAACCACTACCACCCCCTTTTCTGATGCTAACACGCAGAGTTTGTTTCAAAAGCTCAGTCAAATCACGACCAATCTTCAAATGACTTATGAGAATACAGACCCCTTTTCTAGCGGCAACAACGATCCTAATGGCCCTCTCGCTTCTCCTAAACCTCATTATGAATGCCCTGGTTACAAAAAGAGTTGTCAAGTCGCTTCGGTGTCTTTCACCCCACAAACCGCAGAAGAATTGACCAATTTAATGTTGGACATGATTGCGGTGTTTGACTCTAAATCTTGGGAAGAAGCCGTTTTAAACGCTCCTTTCCAATTTTCTAACAGCCCATCAGAGTGCGGCATTGATTACCCTAAATGCGTGAATCCCTTTAATAACGGGCTTGTTGATCCTAAAGATGAAAAATACGCGCTAACCCCAGAAGAAGTTATCAATAGTTATAGAGTCGCCAATGAGCTTACGGTGAATCTCTTGAATGCGGCCAAGGGGTTTTTAGGGCTAGGATCCCAACTAGGTAGCGCCAATGCCCCCGATGATGATGGCTTCAATCAAGGTGTTTTAGGGATAGCGCCTTCTGCATTAAATCCTGAAAAATTGTTTGGTAAAACTTTGAACAAAGTTGATATTGTGGAATTAAGAGACATTATCCATGAGTATGGTCATACTTTAGGCTATACCCATAACGGGAACATGACTTATCAAAGGGTGCGTTTATGCCAAGAAGGAAACGGGCCAGAGGTGCGCTGTGAGGGCGGGCATGAAGTGGAGAAAAACGGCAAAGAAGAGCTAGAATTCAGTAACGGGCATGAAGTGCGAGACCATGATGGTTACGACTATGATGTGTGTTCTCGTTTTGGCGGCAAAAATCAGCCCGCTTTCCCTAGCAATTACCCCAATTCCATCTACACCAATT
>ASYU01000139.1:0-516 GCA_000448465.1 Helicobacter pylori PZ5056
CAGAGATGAATTTCACCCCGCTAAATTGGCTCAATTCTTCAGCCACTTTTTCGCTCAATTCTTTATGAGCGTTTAGCCCTGTGCCTACGGCCGTCCCGCCTATGGCTAATTCCCTTAAATGCTCCAAACTCTCTAAAATTTGTTGTTTAGAATGCTCTAACATGCTCGCATACCCGCTAAATTCTTGCCCCAAAGTTAAAGGCGTAGCGTCTTGTAAATGCGTGCGCCCGATTTTGACAATTTCTTTAAATTGTTGGCTTTTGTCTTTAAAGGTTTTTAACAGATTCTCTAAACTGGGCAGTAGTTTATGCGTGATTTCTAGCACGCTCACAATGTGCATAGCGGTAGGGAAAGTGTCGTTAGAGCTTTGAGACATGTTCACATCATCGTTAGGGTGGATGAGTTTTTTCTCCCTAAAATTACCCCCTAAAATTTCGGTAGCCTTATTGGCAATGACTTCATTGAGGTTCATGTTCGTTTGAGTCCCGCTCCCTGTTTGCCATATCGCTAGCGGGA
>ASYU01000140.1:0-1002 GCA_000448465.1 Helicobacter pylori PZ5056
ATGGCGTGTTTGGTGCCTAAGCTGTCTATCACATCAATGCTTGTCGCATGCGTAGCGTGGGTGAATTTAGAACTGCTCGCTGACGCTCCCCCTTCAATCAAAGAAGCGGTATTAAGCCCTTTCATGGCGTTTTTAAACAAAACATTGTTCGTTACGCTGTCTGAAGAATACCCGCTCACAAAGATATTAAGATTTTCTTTAATGACATTTTTATTGTCTTTATTATTGATTTCAAACATGCCGTATTGGTTGATTGTAACCCCTATAGAAGCCGCTGAGTCCTGGTAATTGTCCGCTAAACTAGGATCTTTAACGATATTAGCGTCATGCTGGATTAATGCACGCAAGTCTTCAGTGGTCCTAAACTGCCCAATATCCGCATTAGGGCTGATAGAATGCGTATAACTGTATTTAAAAGCCGTTACATCTTTATCGCCGTCTAAAAAGTTAGCGAACGCCCCGGTCCCGGCTTGAGTGACTACAATGTTTTTAAGCTTTTCATCGCCGTCTAATTCGTTGGTGTTTTCCAAACGCAATTGCTTGCCGTCCAAATAAGCTTCAATACCCGTTTGGCTTTTGACTGCATTGATCGCATTTTTAGCCGCCACTAAGCTTGAAGTCCTGCTCACCGCTGAATCGTTAGTGAAAGAAATCTTAACCCCATTCAACTCAAGCGTGCTGTTTTCTGCAGAAGGGAGGATGTCTTTAACCATTTTCGCGCTTTTATAACTCACCCAAATCCCTTGATTTTCATTCAATAAAAGAGCGTCGCCATCTTCATTGTATAAAGATCCCATGTCTTCGGCGACTTGAGCTAAATTCGTGCCTGAATCATACACCGGATTAATGCCATCTGAAGGGGTTTTGGCTGAAGAATCCAAAGCGAATATCGCCGCTGTTTGATCAGCATGCCTTCCGGCGTTTAGATTCGCCCTCATAGAAATGCGGTTACTCGCTCTGGCTGGCATCACCATTCCAGGATCAATTCTAATGTTTTCTAAA
>ASYU01000141.1:0-992 GCA_000448465.1 Helicobacter pylori PZ5056
AGCGATGTGGATGTTATCTTTTGCAATGAATTTAGCGCTGATTTCTTAAACATTAAAGAAAATGATGAGAATTATTTTTATGGGGTTTTAGAAGTTGAAAAGCACCACATGATGGAAGGGTTTTTGTTTTGTAATTTAGATTACCAACGCAAGAAAAATTTCACCTTAAGAATGCATGATCTTTTAAAGGGGAATGAGGCTAAAGGGGAGTTGGATTTTACGAAATGGTGTTGGCCTAACATGAAGGCTTTAGGGATTGAGTATTGCGTTTTCCCTTATTATTACACCATTAAAGATTTTTCTAACGCGTATTTAAACGAGAATTACAAGAAAACCATTTTAGAGGCGCGAGAAAACCCTACCATTATCCACTATGACGCTTGGTGGGGGGCGGTGAAGCCTTGGGATTACCCTTTTGGTTTAAAAGCGGATTTGTGGCTGAACGCTTTGGCTAAAACCCCTTTTATGAGCGATTACACTAAGAAAATGCACACCAATGAGAGCTTTTACACCACAAAAATGGCTGAGCAGCATTATTTTTCTTCAGTAAAGTCTTCAAAAGAAATTCTTTTCAAAACCCCGTATTTGTTTTTCAAATCGTATCTGTTTGTTGTGTTTAAAGAAAGGAAAATCCATTTAAGGATTTTTGCATTAATGGGTGGTTTAGTGAAAAAATTTTTCAATAAACTTATTCACTTTGTGTTTTTGATGCCTAAAGCGTTAGTTAAAAGGGTGGTTAGTAAGATCCTTAGAGTTTTAGGGCTTCATGGGATTGTTAAAAAAATCTTAATCCAACTCAAGCTCTTGAAAAAGGGCTAGAGTAAAGGGGTTAAAACCTTTTTTAAATTAATTTTCATTAAAAACAGCATAAAAACCAAAAAACAGAACCCTTTCAAGTTCGGTTTTTTTTTTTTTTGGATAAAATAGCTTTAAAAAAGGGTGTTTAATTTTTATGACTTCAGCTTCAAGCCATTCTTTTAAAGAACAAGATT
>ASYU01000142.1:0-623 GCA_000448465.1 Helicobacter pylori PZ5056
TGATTTATCAAAGGAATTTACGCCCTGCGATCGGTCAAAATGTGGAATTTAATGTGGATTACAACAGCAAGTATTTCAATGTGCGCGGGGCAGCGTTCTATCAGGTCATCAATAACTTCATCAACAGCTACGGGCAAGACACTTCTAAAAATGGCGGGGGTAACGCGACCGCAAAAAACATGTCAGGGAATTTACCCGAAACCATTAATATCTATGGTTATGAAGTTTCAGGGAATGTGCAATATAAAAATTTCGTAGGGACTTTCTCAGTGGCTCGCTCTTGGCCGACGGCTAGGGGGCATTTATTAGCGGACACTTACGCTCTAGCTGCAACGACTGGGAATGTGTTTATCTTAAAAGCCGATTACAATATCCACAAATGGGGGCTTACTTTAACTTGGCTCTCACGCTTTGTAACCAATATGTTCTATGAAGGCTATTCTATCTACTACCCCCAATACGGCTTGATAAAAATCCATAAACCCGGGTATGGCGTGCATAATGTCTTTATCAACTGGACCCCCACTTCTAAAAAATGGCAGGGTTTAAGGATTTCAGCCGTGTTTAATAACATCTTAAACAAGCAATATGTCAGCCAGGCTTCCGTGTGGCAAGCGAGCGCG
>ASYU01000143.1:0-775 GCA_000448465.1 Helicobacter pylori PZ5056
AAAAAAGCCCATTCATCATGCTTAATAAAGAAGTGCCTAACGTGCACAAACGCATGGGGGACTATGGCTTGGCGGTGGTGCAACAGAGCGATAACTCCTTTGTCTTATTAGCGACACGATTTAACCCATTGACTTTAAATCGCGCTTCAGCTGAAGAGATTCAAGATCATGAATGCGCGATTTTGCACTAAAGCGAGTTAGGTTCTTAAATTTGAGCGATAGTCTTTAAAAAGCGTATAGGGGTGGTGTTACAAAACCCCCTATTTTCTTATGAATTTGACTGATTTTTTTGATTAACAAAACTTAAAATCCGCAACCAATCATTCTAAAAAGCTATTTGGGAACAACTTTTGCTTTATTTTGCATAGTATTGAATTTCTTTACATTAAAGGATAACCATGCTTAGGTCTTTATGGTCTGGTGTCAATGGGATGCAAGCCCACCAAATCGCTTTGGATATTGAGAGTAATAATATTGCGAATGTGAATACCACTGGGTTTAAATATTCTAGGGCTTCTTTTGTGGATATGCTCTCTCAAGTCAAACTCATCGCTACCGCACCCTATAAAAACGGGTTGGCAGGGCAGAATGACTTTTCTGTGGGGCTTGGGGTAGGCGTGGATGCGACGACTAAAATCTTTTCACAAGGCAATATCCAAAACACAGATGTCAAAACCGATCTAGCGATTCAAGGCGATGGCTTTTTTATCATTAGCCCTGATAGGGGGATCACGCGCAATTTCACTAGAGATGGGGAGTTTCTTTTTGACTCGCA
>ASYU01000144.1:0-2020 GCA_000448465.1 Helicobacter pylori PZ5056
TTGCGCGTATTTGGGCGCGATTTCGGTTACAAGCTTGTGGGTGGCTTCTTTGTTTTGCAAATACGCAAAAACATGGCGGTGCGCGTTAAAATCGCCCACACGAGCCGCTGTCGTTAATTTCTCAATGTAACTGCGCAACTCCTTAGCTTTATAAATCCCTGTTTCAATTTTGTTATGCTCAATCAAAGCGATCGCTAAATTCTTCAATAACGCCTTCCTGTGCGAGCTGGTTCTCCCAAGCTTGCGGTATCCGTGTTTGTGTCTCATCAGTCGTTACCTCCTTTATCTTCTAATTTTTCTAATCTTTTCTTTAAACTCTCTCTTTGTTCAGGGCTTAATTCTGTGCCTACCGGATAGCCCAAATCATTCAATTTTTCAGCGATTTCATCATAGGATTTTTTACCCATGTTTTTCACGCCTTTAAGCTCTTCTTCGCTCATCAAAACCAATTCGCCCACATACTTGATGCCGATTTTATCCAAGCAATTAAAACACCTAGCGCTCAAATTCATGCTTTCAATATTAGCGCTCAAGTCTTTAGCGTCATCTCTTTGAGCGTAATCGCCTGAATACTCCGTGTTAGCAATGGGCCTTTCACCAAAAACGCCCAGCTGCTTGCTCATCACTTTCACCGCTGATAAAAACGCTTTATAAGGATCGATCTGGCCGTCCGTTTCAATATCAAAAATGATTTTTTCATAGTTAGGATCGCCCTCAACCAAAACATTTTCAATCTCATAAACCACATTTTTAATCGGCGTGAAAGAGCCGTCTAGCGGCATGTAGCCTTCAGGCATCAATTCCCTTGTGTTTTCGCTTGGGACATACCCCATTCCCTTGTAAATGATGAGCGAAAAATTCAATTGGGCGTCTTCGTTGATTGTCGCTAGGGGCATTTCCGGATTGACGATTTCTATCTGCTCAGAATTCAAATCCCTAGCCCTAAGCTCCATAGGCCCTTTAAAAGAATAATCCACCACAACCGATTGGTTTTCTAAAGAACTATCCTGCCCCACTAACGCCTTGGCTATAAAGCGGATATTCTTTAAATTCATGATAAAAAGCGACACGTCTTCAGTAACCCCCCTTAAAGAGTCAAACTCATGATGGACGCCTTCAATCTTTAAGCCTACAGGAGCATACCCCACAGAGCTTAAAAGCAAGAGCCTTCTAATAGGGTGAGCGAGCGTAACAGCGTAACCAAACTCAAATGGAGCCAGAGAAATCTTAACCCGATTGCCCTCTTTCTCTAGCACCTTAATTTCTGATGGGATCAAAGGTGCTGTTTTGATAACTTTCATGCTCTAACCCCTTACTTAGAATACAATTCTACAATGAGTCTTTCTTCAATAGGGACAACCACTTCTTCTCTTTCAGGGTAGCGGGTGAAGATGCCGTATTTTTTATCTTTTTCAACATCAATCCATGGCACAATCCCTGTTTGAGCCGTTAATTCCATCGCGCGCACCACTTGAGGGTTGCTCTTGGTTTTTTCTTTGATCTCAATTTTTTGCCCTGAACGCACGAAATAAGAGGGAATATCCAAACGCTTACCATCCACAAGCACATGCCCATGCGTTACCAATTGCCTAGCAGAGCTTCTAGTGGTCGCAAACCCCATGCGATAGACGACATTGTCCAATCTTCTTTCAATCAAGCGGATAAGGTTTTCACCCGTATTGCCGTCCAAGCGATTGGCTTCCACGAAAATACTCCTGAATTGCTTTTCAGAAATGCCATACATCATTTTAGCTTTTTGTTTTTCTTTCAATTGCAACCCATAATCAGAAGTCTTAGCACGCCTTTGCCCATGCTGGCCTGGCCCATAAGCCCTTTTATCTAGCGCGCTCTTCCCGCTCAATCGCCTTTCACCTTTTAAGGCTAAAGAAACCCCAAAACGCCTTTCTAGTCTTTCTACTGCGCCTCTATATCTTGCCATAAAGCCTCCTTACACTCTTCTTCTTTTAGGGGGTCTGCAACCATTATGAGGGAGCGGGGTGATGTCTTTAATCCAAAGCAC
>ASYU01000145.1:0-1206 GCA_000448465.1 Helicobacter pylori PZ5056
GATCAAATGGCGGTGCATGTGCCTTTAAGCCAGGAAGCGATCGCTGAATGCAAGGTGCTCATGCTAAGCTCTATGAATATCCTTTTACCCGCTAGCGGTAAAGCCGTAGCCATTCCTAGCCAGGATATGGTTTTAGGGCTATATTATCTTTCTTTAGAAAAGAGTGGGGTCAAGGGCGAGCATAAGCTTTTTTCTAGCGTGAATGAAATCATCACCGCTATTGACACGAAAGAATTAGACATCCACGCAAAGATTAGGGTTTTAGATCAAGGGAATATTATCGCTACGAGCGCAGGGCGCATGATCATCAAGTCTATTTTGCCTGATTTTATCCCTACGGATTTATGGAACAGACCCATGAAGAAAAAGGATATTGGCGTGCTTGTGGATTATGTGCATAAAGTCGGCGGTATCGGTATTACCGCAACCTTTTTGGATCATTTAAAAACGCTTGGCTTTAGGTATGCGACTAAGGCTGGTATTTCTATCTCTATGGAAGATATTATCACGCCAAAAGACAAGCAAAAAATGGTGGAAAAAGCCAAAGTGGAGGTTAAAAAAATCCAACAACAATACGATCAAGGGTTGCTCACTGACCAAGAGCGTTACAATAAAATCATTGACACTTGGACTGAAGTCAATGACAGAATGAGTAAAGAAATGATGAGCGCTATCGCAAAAGATAAAGAGGGCTTTAACTCTATTTATATGATGGCGGATAGCGGTGCAAGGGGGAGCGCGGCGCAAATCCGTCAGCTTTCAGCGATGAGGGGGCTTATGACAAAGCCGGATGGCAGTATCATTGAAACGCCCATTATTTCTAACTTTAAAGAGGGGTTGAATGTCTTAGAATACTTTAACTCCACCCATGGCGCTAGAAAGGGCTTAGCGGATACAGCGCTAAAAACCGCCAATGCGGGGTATTTGACAAGAAAACTCATTGATGTTTCGCAAAATGTCAAGGTGGTGTCTGATGATTGCGGCACGCATGAAGGGATTGAAATCACGGATATTGCGGTGGGGAGTGAATTGATCGAGCCTTTAGAAGAGCGTATTTTTGGGCGCGTTTTATTAGAAGATGTGATCGATCCCATTACGAATGAAATCTTGCTTTATGCGGACACTTTGATTGATGAAGAGGGCGCTAAAAAGGTGGTTGAAGCCGGGATTAAATCCATTACGATCCGCACCCCAGTAACTTGTAAA
>ASYU01000146.1:0-793 GCA_000448465.1 Helicobacter pylori PZ5056
ATCGCCAAACACCACAGCGCGACGCATTTATTGCAGAGCGCTTTAAGAGAAGTTTTAGGCTCGCATGTGAGTCAAGCAGGGAGTTTAGTGGAATCCAAACGATTGCGCTTTGATTTCTCGCACCCTAAAGCGCTCAATGATGAAGAGCTAGAAAAAGTGGAAGATTTGGTTAATGCTCAAATTTTCAAGCATTTAAAAAGTCAGGTGGAGCATATGCCTTTAAACCAAGCTAAAGATAAAGGAGCGTTAGCGTTATTCAGCGAAAAATACGCTGAAAATGTGCGGGTGGTGAGCTTTAAGGAAGCGTCCATTGAATTGTGTGGGGGCATTCATGTGGAAAATACCGGGCTTATTGGGGGGTTTAGGATTGTAAAAGAGAGCGGGGTGAGTAGTGGGGTCAGACGCATTGAAGCGGTGTGCGGGAAAGCCTTTTACCAACTGGCTAAAGAAGAAAATAAAGAGCTTAAAAACGCTAAGACTTTATTGAAAAATAACGATGTGATAGCCGGCATCAACAAGCTTAAAGAGAGCGTGAAAAACAGCCAAAAAGCCCCTGTTTCTGTGGATTTACCGGTTGAAAAAATCCATGGCGTGAATTTAGTGGTGGGCGTAGTGGAACAAGGCGACATTAAAGAAATGATTGACCGATTGAAAAGTAAGCATGAAAGATTGCTCGCTATGGTGTTTAAAAAAGAAAATGAGCGCATAACTCTCGCATGTGGGGTGAAAAACGCGCCCATAAAAGCGAACGCATGGGCTAATGAAGTGGCGCAAATTTTAGGGGGCAAAGGGG
>ASYU01000147.1:0-899 GCA_000448465.1 Helicobacter pylori PZ5056
GACCATTACAGGTACAGCGAGAAACCCAGGAGTGGGCGGTAAATTGCTCACAACCATGTTCGTGGCCATGGCGATGATTGAAGCGCAAGTGATTTATACTCTAGTGTTTGCTATTATCGCTATCTATAGTAACCCATTCTTAAGTTAAGGGTTTTGATAGGCTAAATTATTGCTTAAAAAGCATGATTTAGCTATAATATTTCCTTATTTTAATTTTTAGCACTGGTGGTGGAATTGGTAGACACGCCATCTTGAGGGGGTGGTGGGAGCAATCTCGTGCGAGTTCGAGTCTCGCCCAGTGCACCATTAAGTTTCTTTAAGGAATAAGTGGGTATAATCTCACTCTTTGCTTTATACACGCCGAAGTGGTGGAATTGGTAGACACGCTAGACTCAAAATCTGGTGGGAGCAATCCCGTGTCGGTTCGAGTCCGACCTTCGGCACCATTAATAGTAATCTTTTTCAATCTGCTTTTTATTTTTTTTCATTCAAATAGTTTTGTTCCCAATGGATTAGCGGGTTTTTAAGCCTTTTTAAAGGATTGTTTAAGCGAATTTGAAGGGATTAAAAGAGAGAGCGTTTTACTCTATTGATTTCACTCCATTAAAAGGAGTGTGAGTTTGGGTATAATGGCAAGAAAAATTTGCATCAAGTTTTATTGGAATGGATGAGAAAAATCTGCTTAAGTCATGTTGATCCAAATATATTTTAACCGGAGACTCTGTCATGCTAGATCTGTCTTATAGCCTGGAGCGTGTCTTGCAAGAAGACCCGGCAGCTAGGAATAAGTGGGAGGTGCTCTTGCTTTATCCGGGCATTCATGCATTGCTTTGTTACCGCCTAGCGCATGCGTTGCACAAGCGGAGGTTTTACTTCATCGCTCGCGCGCTTTCTCAGTT
>ASYU01000148.1:0-410 GCA_000448465.1 Helicobacter pylori PZ5056
TCCTGGCTCTATTGGTAACAGAGAATGGCCAGGAAGAGTGCAAAAGGGTAGGAAAATGGCAGGGCATTATGGCAATGAGCTAGTTACTTGCCAAAACGAGGTGCTCTCTTTTGATAAAGAAAGTATGGTGTTAGTGCTAAAGGGTTCAGTGGCCGGCTTTTCTGGGGCTTATGGACGCATCAGAGCGGTATAAAACCATACATTGAATATAATATAAAGGGTTTGATATGAGTAAGGCCATCGTTTTAGACAGCCATTTGAAAGAAAAAGGTAGCGTGGAGTTACCTAAAAGATATGAGGGCATCAACAGCCATAACCTCTATCTTTACGTGAAACATTATTTATCTTCTGCGCGCGCTAATACCGCTAAAAGTAAAAACCGCGCTGAAGTGAGTGGGGGCGGTAGGAAG
>ASYU01000149.1:0-9006 GCA_000448465.1 Helicobacter pylori PZ5056
CAAACCAGCGTTTTAGGGCATACCTTATGCGTGGCGATTATGGGGTATTTGTTGAGCTTTGATTTAAAAGCTTGTAAAAGCATGCGAATCAATCATTTTTTGGGCGGGCTTTTCCATGATTTGCCCGAGATTTTAACCCGAGACATTATCACGCCCATCAAACAAAGCGTTGCGGGGCTTGATCATTGCATTAAAGAGATTGAAAAAAAAGAAATGCAAAACAAAGTCTATTCCTTTGTTTCTTTGGGCGTTCAAGAAGATTTGAAATATTTCACCGAAAACGAGTTTAAAAACCGCTACAAAGACAAGTCTCATCAAATCGTTTTCACTAAAGACGCTGAAGAATTATTCACGCTTTATAACAGCGATGAATATCTTGGGGTTTGCGGGGAGCTTTTGAAGGTGTGCGATCATTTGAGCGCGTTTTTAGAAGCTCAAATCTCTCTTTCTCATGGCATTTCTAGCTACGATTTAATCCAAGGAGCTAAAAACCTTTTAGAATTGCGATCCCAAACGGAATTACTTGATTTGGATTTAGGGAAATTGTTTAGGGATTTTAAATAATGAACTATAAAGAACTACTAGAATTTAATGATTACGCTATGGATTTAACCATTAGAATGGCACATCATAGCACCGCTATTGAAAACAACCCTTTAAGTCTTGCTGAAACCATAAGTATTTTAACCACTGAATACATTCCTAGAGAAATGCCCCAAAGGGCATTCTTTGAAGTGAAAAACTATCAAAATATGCTCCCCTTTTTATTAGAAAATTTAAAGAAAGAACAAAAGATTGATAGCTTTTTTGTGAGAGAATTGCATGGAATTTTAATGAATTTTTTACTCCCTAACAAGGGGACTTTTAAAACCACTGATAACATGATTTTAGGGGCTAGTTTTGAAACGACCCCATCATTTCAAGTGCCTATGGCTATGAAAGAGTGGTGCGACAATCTCAATTATAAAATGAATACCTTACAAGATAAAGAAGAAAAACTAAAAGCCATTTTAGAACAGCATATTTTGTTTGAAAGAATACACCCTTTTAGCGATGGCAATGGCAGAGTGGGTAGAGTGCTAATCCTTTATAGCGTTTTAGAGCAAAATTTAGTGCCTTTTGTGATTACCAAAGAGCAAAAAGAGGCTTACATCAAAGCGTTGGACACGCACAATATAGAGAGCTTGTATCAACTCGCTAAAATATCCCAAGAATTTGAACTCACACGCATACAAGGGCAAATGATACTAAATAAGAATAAGCCCTAAAACCATATTTTTCAAGCGCGCATCAAATAGAGTTTTTTCCTTTCGCTTGAAGAAGCGATGTTGAGCAGTTGGCGGTATTTGGTGATCGTTCTTCTCACCATTTTCAAATGGAATTTTTCTTCAATGAGTTCTAAAATCTTAGCGTCGCTCAAAGGCTCTTTTTTGTCTTCGTTTTTGATCAATTCTAAAAGATAGTCTTTAATCACAGCGTTTGAAGTCTCGCTATTGTCTAAGGCGATGCTAAAGAAATGCTTAATGGGGAAAACCCCCCTTTCGCATGCCAAATATTTATTAGAAATGGCCCTTGAAATCGTGCTTACAGAGTGGTTAAACTCATTGGCTAAATCCAATAATTTTAAAGGGCGTAATTCCTTACCCTTAAAAAAATCGTATTGATACTCTAAAAGCATCAGACCGATTTTATAAATCGTGGCCTTTCTTAAATTTAACGCGTCAATCAAATCTTTGGCTTCTTTTAATTTTTCTTTTAAATAATCGCTATCCTTAAAGCGATTTTCTTCTAAACTGATCGTCGGGTAGCTCTCATCGTTCAAACGCACAATCATTTCATTATCCACTTCTAAAATAAAAAGCTCAGGAATGACTTCTACTTCTTTTTCTAAAAACTCAATGGCTGGGGGGTTTTTAAAGGATTTTAAAATCTTTAAAGCCTTTTCATAATAAAAATCTTTAGAAAATTCATGGTGTTTTTCTAAATTTAAAATGATTTTTCGCGTTTCTTCATAAAGCTCGTTATTGTCCAATTCCCTACCCTCTAACTGGAATAAAAAGCCCTCTTTCACATCTTTAGCGCCAATGCCAGCGGGATTAAGGTAACTAAAACGCTTGCGCACTTTTTCATAAACTTCGCTCTCTACCCCTAAAATTCTAGCCCTTTCTTCAATGTTTTCTTCAAAATACCCTTCACTATCCAGCCCGCTGATAATATCCATAGCGATTTTTTGAGAGATTTCAGTAGGAAAAAGGGGGGGAATGATTTGAGATTCTAGGGTTTCAAAAAGGCTTTTAGATGCGGTTGCGAAATTTTCTAAATGATCGCTGCTCTTTTTAGGATTAAAGCGATCGCTAAAATTTTTGATGCGTTTGTTTTCAATTTTGATTAAGGGGTTATCTAGGGCGTTTTGTTTCAACACTTCTTCTAAATCTTCAAGCTCGCTTTGTAAAATGGGGAGCCACCCTTTTAAAGTAGCGTTTAATTTGTTTTTAGGGCTAAGGTTTGCGCGTAAGATCGCCATGTTTATACCTTAAAATTTTCCCCTAAATAATACTTACGCACCAAAGCGTTTTCATAAATTTCATTAGCGTTCCCGCTCGCTAAAAGCGTGCCGCTTTTAATCACATACGCCCTATGACACACGCTCAAAGTCTCTCGCACATTGTGATCAGTAATCAACACGCCGATGTTTAATCCAATCAAGCTTTCAATGATTTTTTGAATGTCAATCACTGCAATCGGATCCACGCCCGCAAAAGGCTCATCTAATAGCACGAATTTAGGGTTTTTCATTAAAGCCCTAGCGATTTCTACGCGCCTTCTTTCCCCCCCACTCAAGCTCATGCCCTTGCGCTCTCTTATGGCTTGGATATTAAAAGCGTCTAACAAGCTTTCCATTTTTTCTTCGCTCTCTTTAGAGTTTTTAAAAGTGCTCTCTCCTGCTAGGGCCAGATTCTCTTCCACGCTCAATTCTTTAAAAATGCTGGATTCTTGTGGCAAGTAGCCTATGCCTAAATTAGAACGCTTGTGTAAAGGGTATTTAGCTAAATTCACATCGTTTAAATAAACGCTCCCCCCACTAGGCTCTAAAAGCCCGCATATCATATAAAAGGTGGTGGTTTTACCCGCCCCATTAGGCCCTAAAAGCCCCACCACTTCGCCGCTTTTCACTTCTAAAGAAACATCTGAAACGATTTTGGTTTTTTTAATCTGTTTGTTTAAATGCTCTGCTTTTAAAATATCCATTCAAGCGACCCTTTAAGCGATCTTTATCGTATAAAAACGGCTAGTTGATTCGGTTTTGATTTCCACAACCTTAATAGCTAAATCGTATTTTTTTAAAATTTTTTCTAATTTTTCATCGCCCCATTCCACAAAATGGATCCCCTTTTCTAACAAACACTCCAACATGCCAAGCTCCAAGCAAGCCTCTAAATCGCGCATGTAAAAATCGTAATGGAACACGCTCTCGCTATAAGCATGCATCAAGCTAAAGGTGGGTGAAGTCGCTTGAATGTCTAACCCCAAGTGTTTCAAGCACGCTTGAACTAAAGTCGTTTTACCGCTCCCCACAACGCCCTTTAAAAGCACCACCCCCTTAAAATCATCTTTTAAAATTGCAGCCGCCACTTTGTCTAATTCGTCTAAACGCGCTCTCATAACAATTCCACGCTTTTGATTTCAAACTCGCTCTTAATCTCTTCAATGAGGTTAGAATGGTTAGCCATAAATTCTTGCAAGGCTGTAGGGACTTCTTTGGGTTGGGTTTCTTGAACCTCTTTTTCTTGAACCTCTTTAGTGTCGTTTTCTTTCGTTTGAAGCGCTTTTCCAACCGCTTCTTTTTCATTTTCTTTCGTTTCAGCCGTCGTTTCGGTGGTTAGTTTGGGCTTTAAAGGGGGGAATTTAAACTCTTTAACTTCTTTAGTTTCTTCTGGAGCGTTTTTATTTTCCAAATGATGTTTTAAAGCGATTTTGATATTTTCGCCCTTACCAAAAACCCCATCAACGATACTTTTCACGATTTTAAATCGTTCTCTTAAAAGCTCTTTATCTTTATCAGTGGCCAAAGACTCCCAAGTCAAGGTTTTAGTCTGGCTGTCAAAATCAATGAAACGGATATTTTTTTCAAACACCGCCCCTAACTCGTAATTGCGCTCATAAACCAATGTTTGGACTTGTTTGAAAAGGTTGTGGAAAATGCGATCTTTAGCTGAAAGCATGGGAGTTTGTGGGGTTTCTGTGTTTTCTCTTTTTTCCATGCTCTCTATTTGTTCTCTTTGTTCTCTTTGTTCTCTTTTTTCTATACTTTTAGATTCTTGTTTAGGGGCGTTATAGCTTATGCTAGGGCTTTGATTGAAAGGGGTTTGCTCTAATTCTACAATCGCATCGTCTAAGGCTTTGAGTTTCAAAGCTTCTTTGAATTTCATTTTCAATAACAACAGCACAAAACTGGCATTTGCCCCTTCTTTTAAAAGGCTGAGACTGCTCATAATGATTTTAAAAAAGCGCTCTATTAAAAGGATGGAATACGAATCAGGGCTTAATAATTTCGCTTTCAAAAAAAGCATCATTTCTTCTAAAACGCTCTCGGTTTCATAATTTTCTAAAATGGCATAACGCTCTTTTAATCGCACTTCATCTTGGTTGATTAGGCTTTGAAAAAAATCTTCTAAAACGCTCCTGTCAATCGCTCCTAACATTTCAGCCACTTTGCTTTCTGTGATAGCGTTATCGCAATAATTGATGGCTTGCTCTAAAAGAGTGATCGTGTCTCTCAAGCTCCCTTGTCCGCTGTGAGCGAGTTTTTCTAACGCGCTTGTTTCATAACTCACTTGTTCTTTTTCTAAAATGGTTTTTAAATGAGAAATAACGGAATTTTCAGGGATTTTTTTAAACCTGAAATGCTGGGTGCGGCTGAGTATGGTAGCGGGCAATTTCAAAGCGTCCGTTGTCGCTAAAAGGAATTTCACATGGCTAGGAGGCTCTTCTAAAGTCTTTAATAGCGCGTTAAACGCTTCAGTAGTGAACATATGCACTTCATCAATGATAAAGATTTTATAGCGCCCAAAGCTTGGTTTGTAGCGCGTTTGCTCTATGAGGTTGCGGACATCATCAATCCCCCTATTAGACGCCCCATCCATTTCTATAATATCTATATGGTGGTTGTTTAAAGCGCTCTGGCATTGAATGCAAGTATCGCAAGGCACGGCTTTTGGCCCTTCTTCACACATTAAAGCCCTAGCAAAAATCCTAGAAGAGCTGGTTTTGCCTGAACCTCTTAACCCGCTGAATAAATAAGCGTTAGCCAAACGCTGGTTGTCTAGGGCTAAAGAAAGCGTTTTAGCCACGCTCTCTTGACCGACTAACTCGCTAAAATGTTTGGGGCGGTATTTTAACGCTAAAACTTGCATATTGATTGTAATCCTTAAAACTCATTTAGGAGTATTGTAATGCAAAATGACTTAAAACTAGCCCCTTTTTAGGTTTTACTCAATAACGCTAAAAAATCCCTGAATAAAGTAACGCTAAGCGTTCCCATGATAGCGGTTACAAAGAGATTCACCCCCATAAAAATTTTTTGGTTGTTTAAAAGTTTAGGGCCATAACGCAACGATAAAGCGCATAACAATAAAAGCCAAGAAAGAGCCGCCGATAAAGTGCCGGCTAGAAAGACAAATTTTTGCACTAAATCAAAAGACAAAGCGCTCGCGCCAATTAAAAACACCATTTCCAAATACACTTGAGGGTTGAGTAAAGTAACGCCTAAAGTGAATAATAAGGTCTTTTTTAAGGATAATTTTTTGGGGGTTTGGACTTGCTTTTTTTTAAAGGTTTGAAAAAGGGTTTTTAAAGCTAAAAAAGCGTAAAATCCGGTAAAAACTGCCCCAAATAAATTCAAAAACAAGCTCAAATAAAGATTTTTCGCAAAATAAGCCCCCACGCCAAACACGCCCATGCTCATTAACACAATATCGCACATAAAACACAGAGCGCAAATCAAAAACACATAATTCCTAGCCATGCCTCGCTCTATAATGAACAAGGATTGCGCCCCCACCGCCGCGCACAAAGAAATCGCTAAACCAAAACCTTCTATAAAAACCACAAACATCTTGCTTAAATCCTTTCACTCAAAATAAACCAAAAACTACCAACGCCATGCAAACCAATCATTCAAAATGGTATTTTAAAATTTTAGGGTTTAAAACGACCTTTATAAATAAAAGTTAAATGATGACACAATGGCTATATAAAATTAAAAACCCCATTTTTTAACGCTCTTAGAGGTGTTTGAGAATAAATTAAAATTAACATGGTAGAATTCCAAAATTTGCTGTCGTTGTGCGGCAAAAATTTAGACAACAAGGAATTGGGAATGAGAAGGAGTTTGGCTTTTTGCCTGTTAGCTTTGCTTGGATTACAGGTTTTAGGCGCTAGAGATTTTTCGCAACTTAAAAACGAGGAGCTTTTGGAATTAGCAGGCACTCTGCCTTCTAATGAAGCGATTGATTATCGCATGGAAGTGTCTAAACGCCTTAAAGCTTTAAAAGCTGAAGACGCTAAGAAATTTCGCGCGAATTTTAGCCGGATCGCCAGGAAGAATCTTTCCAAAATGAGTGAAGAGGATTTCAAAAAAATGCGTGAAGAAGTGCGTAAAGAATTAGAAGAAAAAACCAAAGGTTTGAGCGATGAAGAAATTAAGGCAAAAGGGCTTAATGTGAGCGTTTGCAGCGGCGATACGAGAAAAGTTTGGTGTAGGGCTGTTAAGAAAAAAGACGAACATTGCTCTCCTAAGTGAGATAAAATTTAATTTAAAAGGATAAAAAATGAAAAAAGCGTTGAAAATACTTTCTGTTAGTGCATTGTTATTTGTGGCTTTGAACGCCAAAGATTTTAGCAAAACAAGCGATGAAGATTTGGCTAAAATGGCTGGTGTTGTCGCTCCTCAGGATATTGTGGATTACACAAAAGAGTTGAAAATGCGCATGAAAAAAATGCCTGAAGACAAGAGAAAGGCGTTCCATAAACAATTGCATGAATATGCAGTTAAAAACACAGACAAAATGACCGTGGCGGATTTTGAAGCCCGCCAAAAAGCCATTAAAGAAGCGCTTAAAAAAGGCAACATGGAAGACATGGATGATGATTTTGGGTTGAGATCATGCAAGCATGGGAAAAAGCACAAACACGATAAGCATGGCAAGAAGCATGGCAAAAAACATGACAAAGATCATGACGATAAAGACCATGACCACCATGATGAAGATCACAGCGATAAGCACTAAAGCTTAAACCACACCACTCTCTCTATCAAAGCTTCAAATTCTTTAAGCAGAAATCCTAAACGCTTTGTGGCGTTTGGGACAAATGCGTTCTGTTAAGCGTTATCAAAATTCTGTTCTCATTAAATATTGCTTATAAAATTCAAAAGATAATTTTATCGTTACAAAAATCAACACTCCAAAGATAAATAGGTTAAAATACTCCAAAATCTTTTTTTTTTTTTGAAATCCAATCAATTTATAGTAAAATTAGGTTCATTGTAGATATATTATCACTTCATGATATTCTTACAACAATAACATTACTTTAAGGAACATTTTATGAAAAAGACAATTTTACTCTCTCTCTCTCTCGCTTCATCGCTCTTGCATGCTGAAGACAATGGCTTTTTTGTGAGCGCGGGCTATCAAATCGGCGAAGCGGTGCAAATGGTCAAAAACACCGGTGAATTGAAAAACTTGAACGAAAAATACGAGCAATTAAACCAGTATTTAAATCAAGTGGCTTCGTTGAAGCAAAGCATTCAAAACGCCAACAACATTGAGCTGGTCAATAGCTCTTTAAACTATTTAAAAAGCTTTACCAACAACAACTATAACAGCACCACCCAATCGCCCATCTTCAACGCTGTGCAAGCCGTTATCACTTCGGTATTGGGTTTTTGGAGTCTTTATGCGGGGAACTACTTCACTTTTTTTGTGGGCAATAAGGATGGTAATAAACCCGCTAATGTTCAGGGTAACCCTCCTTTTAAAACGATTACAGAGAACTGCTCAGGAATTGAAAATTGCGCTATGGATCAAACCACTTACGATAAGATGAAAGAACTCGCTGAAAACCTCCAAGCAGCCCAACAAAACGCTACCACTAAAGGCAACAATCTTTGCGCTTTATCCGGATGCGCTACAACACAAGGCCAAAACCCAAACTCAACCGTAAGCAACGCTCTTAACTTGGCGCAACAGCTTATGAATTTAATCGCAAGCACTAGGACGGCTATGATGTGGAAAAATATCGTCATCAGTGGTGTTTCAAACGCGTCCGGTGCTATCACAACCACTGGTTACCCAACGCAATATGCGGTGTTTAACAACATCAAGGCGATGATACCCATCTTGCAACAAGCGGTTACGCTTTCTCAAAGCAACCACACCCTATCTGCTAGTTTGCAAGCTCAAGCTACAGGGACTCAAACAAACCCTAATTTCGCTAAAGACATTTACGCTTTCGCCCAAAACCAAAAGCAAGTCATCTCTTACGCTCAAGATATTTTCAACCTCTTTAGTTCTATCCCTGCAGAGCAGTATAAGTATCTAGAGAAAGCTTATTTGAAAATACCCAATGCGGGTCAAACTCCTACTAACCCTTACAGACAGGTGGTGAATTTAAACCAAGAAGTTCAGACGATTAAAAACAATGTGAGTTATTATGGTAACCGGGTGGATGCGGCTTTAAGCGTGGCTAGAGATGTTTATAACTTAAAATCCAATCAAGCAAACATTGTAACCGCCTATAGCAACGCCAATAATCTAAGCCAAGAGATTTCTAAACTCCCCTATAACCAAGTCAATACAAAAGACATTGTTACACTGCCTCACGATAAAAACGCCCCAGCAGCGGGCCAATACAACTACCAAATCAACCCAGAGCAGCAATCCCAACTCTCTCAAGCTTTAGCGGCGATGAGCAATAACCCCTTTAAAAAAGTGGGCATGATCA
>ASYU01000150.1:0-774 GCA_000448465.1 Helicobacter pylori PZ5056
TGGTGTGCGGTGGCGTGGAAAACATGAGCGCAGCGCCCTATTTGTCGTTTGATGTGCGAGAGGGGAAAAGAATGGGGAATGCGAACATGATAGATTCCATGATACATGATGGATTGTGGGATGCTTTCAATGATTACCACATGGGGATCACCGCTGATAATGTCGCTCAAGCATACCACATAAGCCGAGAAGATCAAGATAATTTCGCGCTCCAATCACAACTCAAAGCAAGAGCCGCCATTAATGCAAAGAAATTCCAAGAAGAAATCACGCCTATTGAAATAGCGAATAAAAAAGGCGTGGTGGTTTTTAAAGAAGACGAATACCCTAGAGACACGACACTAGAATCCCTTGCAAAGCTCAAACCCGCTTTCAAAAAAGACGGATCGGTAACGGCAGGAAATTCATCAGGGATCAATGATGGCGCGAGTATTATCATTTTATGCAGCGCTAAAAAAGCGCAAACATTGGGGTTAAAAACCATGGCTACTATCAGGGGGTTTGGTTTGGGTGGTTGCAGTCCGGATATAATGGGCATATGCCCTAGTATTGCGATTAAAAACAACCTTAAAAATGTCAAAATGAATCTCAATGACATCCATCTTTTTGAACTCAATGAAGCTTTTGCTGCGCAAAGCCTAGCCGTGTTAAAAGAGCTTGAATTAAACCCCAATATAGTGAATGTGAATGGAGGCGCGATAGCGATTGGCCACCCTATTGGCGCGAGCGGTGCTAGGATATTAGTAACTCTGTTGCATGAAATGAAGAGGAGCG
>ASYU01000151.1:0-13177 GCA_000448465.1 Helicobacter pylori PZ5056
ATTGAAACAAATTTTTAAAAACAAGCGTTTATTTTGGGGTTAATTTATCATTAATTAGACTGTGTTAATCAAAGTTTGGTAGGTAAAACCTTTAACTCCCTCTTAATTTTTCTAAACAGTGCTTTACTTATCGCACTTCTTTATATCAATATTCCAGTCAGCGCCAGATTTAATTTGATGTTTTTGCGCGAAATTATCCATATTCAACGCCACAGAAACATTCAACAAGCTGTTTAGATAAACCAACGGCTGGCCTTCTGGCACATCGCCAAAGCTCGCAACATACGGCATTTTCCCTTCGTATTGTTTCTTAGAATCTTTAAAAATCGTTACACACAGTGTGTTATTGAGTTTGATTTTTGCTTGATTGAGTAATTTATCGCTGATATTGCTCCAAACATTGCCATATTGAATATCCAAAATCGGGATATTGCCTTTCACTTCCCCTTTTGTGGCTTTCGCTTTTTGGTAAGGAATTTCAACAACTTTTGGGGGAAGCTCAGGCCCGACCTGCTCGAATGTGATCGCCCCAGAAGCCAAGCGCGCCCCAGTGTAAGCATACACATCACGGCCATGGAAAGTATAGGATTTCTCAGAACCTTTCAAGCGGTTAGCTTTTTCATCAATTTCGCGCACGCTATCAATCCCTAAAGTTTGTGCTACCAAAGTCAGCGTGCCGTTATCTGGCGAGACGAAATACTGGCCGTTTTTAGTTTTTAGCACCACCGATTTACGCTTAGTGCCTACGCCCGGATCAACTACGCTCACAAATACCGAACCTTTTGGCCAATAACTAGCGGTCTGATACAAGCGGTAAGCACCTTCCCAGATGTTATACGGAGGGATTTCGTGCGTTAAATCAAAGATTTTAAGATTGGAATCAACGCTGAAAGCGACGCCTTTCATCGCTGAGACGGCCCCGTCTTTTAGGCTAAAGTCGGTTTGTAAAATCAAAGCGTTATCTGTATAAACAGACGATAACCCTATGCACGCTGATAAAAACAACGCTGAAATCGTTTTTTTCATCTATATTATTTCCTGAATAACAAAAGTGGAGTGAAGCGTTTTCTCATGGTTATCCTTTGTTGGCTTAAAGTGTCTTTATTATACAATTTAAGGGGATTGTTTGCTTGTTTTTCACAATTTAAAGCTTTTACAAGGGATTAAAATTTCGTATTGAAACAAAATTTTAACGCTAATTAGGCTCTCTTAAAGGGGTTTTATTTAAAACGCAATATCGCCAATGTTTTCACTATTTTCTATATAGTATTTAAAACGCTCTTTTTCTAATTCGTTTTTTAGGATTTGTTGTTCTTCTAAAAGCAGGCGTTTTTGATCTTCTAGGGTGTTGATTTTACGGCTAATATAATAAATATTATTGCTTAAATAGATTTTAGGCGCTAATAAGGCTAAAAACGTGCCCCCAAAAACCAATACCCCTATTAAATTCATTAAAGAAAGGCCGTGCGAATTTTCATTTGCAGTTCCAGCGAATAATTCCTCTTTTTCGTTCTCATCTATGTGCACAAAGCGTTCTTTTTCGTTTGAAGAATGGGTTTTGATATTCATGGCTTACTCATATAACTTACTCATGGCTTGAATTGAAAAACCCTCATTTTAGCGCTTCGTGAACGCCTGTTGTTTTTAATTTCTTCTGGGCTTGGAGTGATGGGCTTTTTGGTTAAAATTGCGCCTAAAGCGTGATTGTTAGAGCAAGTGCATTTGAAACTTGAAGGATCGCAAATGCAATTTTTAGCGTAATCTTTGAAAGCGTTTTTCACTAACGCGTCTTCTAAAGAATGAAAAGAAATCACGCACAAAATCGCTCCCTTAAGGTTTCTAGCGCATTGTAAAAACTCTTTTAACTCTTCTAATTCGCTATTGACTTCTATGCGGATGGCTTGAAACACCAAAGTCGCTGGATGGATTTTTTTATTTTTAGAAAAAGAGCTTAAAAACTCGCTCAAATCCTTAGCGTCTTTAAAGGGTTTTTTAGCGCGCCTTTCTGCAATTTTGTGGGCGATTTTTTTGTATTCTTTGATTTCGCCATAGTCTCTAAAGATTTTTTCTAACGCCACTACAGGATAAGAGTTGATGACTTTTTGAGCGTTCAATTCGCTTTCCAAATCCATGCGCATATCTAGAGTGTGCGAGTGGAAATTAAACCCTCTATTGTCATCATCAAGCTGTAAGGAGCTCACCCCTAAATCCACTAAAACCCCCTTGATTCGCTCGCCATGAATTTCTAGGGCTTCTTTAAAGCGTTTGACAAAACCTCCGCTTAAGAGGTTGTAACGCCCTTCAAATTCTTTCAATCGTTCTTTAGCGATTTCTTGAGCGAACTTATCTTTATCAATGCCAATGAGTTTCAGGTGCGGTTTTTGGGATAGAATCGCTTTAGAATGCCCCCCTAACCCTAAAGTGCAATCAATCAAAACCCCTTTTTCTAAAGGTGCGAACGCTTGCAAGACTTCTTGCAACAAAACGCTTTGGTGCAGATTTTCTATTTCTTGCAAACAATCCCCTTAAAACCCTTAGATGAATTTTCCAAATGCCCACTCAATGGTATTGGTTTTGTTGGTTACGCTCAAAAGTTTCTTTTAATTGATCTTAGCTTTTTAAGGTGTGAAAACTCAAACTAAAACCCTTTTCATAAAGACTAAAAAGGGCTTAAAGATACCCTTTTATTTAAAAAGTGTAGTTATACCCCAAATAAAGCGAATAATCCCGTTTCAAATGGTAATAAAGATTAGTAGCGTTAGGACCCGCACTCAAAAATTTATTGATGAGTAGCGGCACTCTCACGCCAAACTCTACGCCATTATGCTTGTAGATATTGGCTCTCACCCCAAAATTCAACCACACTTGAAAAGCGACGGTCGAAGTGTTGGTGCTATAAGGGGCGTTAGGGTTACAATAAGTAGGGGTACAAACATCAGGACCTTTGGCTTCAATGATTTGCTCTTTCCAATAGTTCGCTGCGGAGCTTTTCCAAGTGTTACCGCCGATAGCGACCCCACCAAAAATACCGAAAGAAGCGTTATCGTTATCAATAATATCAGCTAACAAATCGCTCCCCACACCCCAAGAGACCATATCCAACTGGATTTTATTGGGTGCATAAACTTGCTTGCCTAAAGTGGCATGCCCATAATCAAAAAGCCCATACACCCTAAAACCAAACCACTTGCTTGTCATATCAAAAGACTTGAATTGGAAGAACTTCTTATAACCCACATTCAACCCAAAACCATTCAAAGCCCCATTAGCGTATTTGGAGTGCCAATTGATATTGGTGCCTCCTGGGTTATGCTTATTAGCGGTAAGACCTGGGGGGCAACCTACAACACTCCCTGTGCAATCCCCTGTGTTATAAATATTGCTATTCAAACGGGCTTGTCCAAGCTGATAATTAGTCCCTATATAAACACCATCGCCTTCGGCTAACAACGAAGAGCTTAAAACTGCGGATAGAAGCCCTAAAGCTACAAACTTTTTCATAAATTCCATTCCTTTACATTCCTATCTTTAAAATTGTCTCATAAAATAATAGCATGTTTATCCTTAATCAAGCAAATATTTTTAACTCTTATGAATAAGAAATGATAATAAAACCATTCTTTTTTGAAGTATAATAGCTCCTTTTAATCCATTTTCTTATTTTAAGGAAACTCTTGCAACATAAAACCATTATGGATAAGATCATTATTCAAGGGGCTAGGGAAAACAATCTCAAAAATATTTTTTTAGAAATCCCTAAAAACCAGTTTGTTGTTTTTACCGGATTGAGCGGTTCGGGTAAATCCACTCTGGCGTTTGACACTTTATACGCTGAAGGGCAAAGGCGCTATTTAGAGAGTTTGTCTAGTTATGCGAGGCAATTTTTAGACAAAGTGGGTAAGCCTAATGTGGATAAGATTGAAGGCCTAACCCCTGCGATCGCTATTGATCAAAAAACCACTTCTAAAAACCCTAGATCCACTGTGGGGACGATCACTGAAATTTATGATTATTTAAGGTTGTTGTTTGCAAGGATTGGGGAGCAATTTTGCCCCACATGTTTAGAACCCATTAGTTCTATGAGCGCGAGCGATATTATTTCTCAAATCTGTCATTTAGAAGAAAATTCTAAAATCATTATTTTAGCCCCCATTATTAAAGATAAAAAAGGTTCGTTTAACGATAAATTAGAAAGCTTGCGTTTGAAGGGGTATGTGAGGGCTTTTGTTGATGGGGTGATGGTGCGTTTAGATGAAGAAATCCATTTGCACAAAACCAAAAAACACACCATTGAAGCGGTGGTGGATAGGGTGGTTATCAATAGCGAAAATTCTTCACGGATCGCTAGTGCAGTGGAAAAAGCCCTTAAAGAAAGCTATGGGGAATTAGAAGTGGAAATCTTGCAAGACAATGCGCCAAGTATTAGGAAGCATTACAGCGAGCATAAGGCATGCTTTAAATGCAAGATGAGTTTTGAAGAATTAGAGCCTTTGAGTTTTTCATTCAATTCGCCTAAAGGGGCGTGCGAGAGCTGTTTGGGTTTGGGGACAAAATTCAGCTTAGACATTAGTAAGATTTTAGATCCTAACACGCCTTTAAATCAAGGAGCGATTAAAGTGATTTTTGGGTATAACCGCAGTTATTACGCTCAAATGTTTGAAGGCTTTTGCACTTATAATGGTATTGACAGCGCGCTTTGTTTTAATGAATTGAATAAAGAGCAACAAGACGCTCTTTTGTATGGGAATGGCACTGAAATCAGCTTTCATTTTAAAAACAGCCCTTTAAAACGCCCTTGGAAAGGCATCATTCAAATCGCTTATGACATGTTTAAAGAGCAAAAGGATTTGAGCGATTACATGAGCGAAAAAACCTGTTCTTCGTGCGAGGGGCATCGTTTGAAAGCTTCCAGTTTGAGCGTCCAAGTCGCCGGCTTGAAAATGGCGGATTTTTTAACTAAGCCCATTGAAGAAGTCTATCATTTTTTTAATGATCCAACGCATTTTAGCTATCTTAACGAGCAAGAAAAAAAGATCGCTGAACCGATTTTAAAAGAGATTTTAGAAAGGGTGTTTTTTTTATACGATGTGGGGCTAGGGTATTTGACTTTGGGGAGGGATGTGCGAACGATTAGCGGAGGGGAGAGCCAAAGGATACGAATCGCTAGTCAAATCGGGAGCGGTTTGACAGGGGTTTTGTATGTTTTAGACGAGCCTAGCATTGGCTTGCATGAAAAAGACACGCTCAAACTCATCAACACCCTTAGGAATTTACAAAAAAAGGGGAACACGCTCATTGTCGTAGAGCATGATAAAGAGACGATTAAGCATGCGGATTTTGTTGTGGATATTGGGCCAAAGGCTGGAAGGCATGGGGGTGAAGTGGTTTTTAGCGGGAGCGTGAAAGAATTATTGCAAAATAACCATTCTACCGCCTTGTATCTCAACGGCACTAAAAAGATTGAGCGCCCCAAATTTGAACTCCCTAAAGAAAAGCATTTTTTAGAAATTAAAAATGTCAATATCAATAACATTAAGAATTTGAGCGTTCAAATCCCTTTAAAACAATTGGTGTGCATTACGGGGGTGAGCGGGAGCGGTAAAAGCTCGCTGATCTTACAAACCCTTTTACCCACCGCTCAAACCCTTTTAAACCATGCTAAAAAAACTCAAAGTTTGAATGGGGTGGAGATTGTAGGGTTGGAGCATTTGGATAAAGTGATTTATTTGGATCAAGCCCCCATAGGCAAAACCCCACGGAGCAACCCTGCCACTTACACAGGGGTGATGGATGAAATCAGGATTTTATTTGCTGAGCAAAAAGAAGCTAAAATTTTAGGCTATAGCGCGAGCCGTTTTAGCTTTAATGTGAAAGGGGGGCGGTGTGAGAAATGCCAAGGCGATGGGGATATTAAAATAGAAATGCATTTCTTGCCTGATGTGTTAGTCCAATGCGATAGCTGTAAGGGCGCTAAATACAACCCCCAAACTTTAGAAATCAAGGTGAAAGGCAAATCCATTGCCGATGTGTTGAACATGAGCGTGGAAGAGGCTTATGAATTTTTTGCTAAATTCCCTAAAATCGCCGTGAAGTTAAAAACGCTTATAGATGTGGGCTTAGGCTATATCACTTTAGGGCAAAACGCTACGACTTTAAGCGGGGGGGAGGCTCAAAGGATCAAATTGGCTAAAGAATTGAGTAAAAAAGACACAGGCAAAACCCTTTATATTTTAGATGAGCCTACTACCGGTTTGCACTTTGAAGACGTGAATCACCTTTTACAGGTTTTGCACTCTTTAGTGGCGTTAGGCAATTCCATGCTAGTGATTGAGCATAATTTAGACATTATCAAAAACGCTGACTACATTATAGACATGGGGCCTGATGGGGGGGATAAGGGCGGGAAAGTCATTGCGAGCGGCACGCCTTTAGAAGTGGCGCAAAATTGCGAAAAAACCCAAAGCTACACGGGAAAATTTTTAGCTTTGGAATTGAAATAGCTTGCATTTGTTTGTAGAAACGATGTAGGGCTGAAAATAACAGACAGCTAAATATTAGATAGGCAGAGGCGCTATTGCTTCATGGTTTCAAAATTATAAGGCTAGCGGCAACAATAACCATTGATTATATAAGAGTTAGCAAAGAAGCCATGCCTTTAAAATCTATCGCATGAGAGTTTGAGAAATGAGAAAGCATTAAGGAAAATAGAGACTATTGGGACACTATTTAATCATTACAGAAACGGCAATAGCGTTTCAAACCTTTATAAAATAGCAAGAGTGAGCCACCGAGTCTCCTTATGGCTCAATTACAAGGGGTAGGTTTGGGAACCCCTAAACTCACCGAACCTAATCCTACACAAAAATTATTAATAAAAGGAGAGCCACGAAATTAAGAAAAATAGGGGCGAAAGCTAAATCATCATTAAGTGGTTAGCAATTATAGATTATCATAGAGAGAAGCATGCGATTTTTTCTACTCCGCAAGCCATTACAAAAGAAAAGGCATTTAATTCTTTAAACTCTCTTTTAGGCTAATCCTACTACAAATGAGTTTAAAACACAATAACCCGCACTAATAAAAAATGGGGTTTTAGTTACTTTATTATAAAAACTTATTTTTAAAGAGAGAATGTTTTGAAATAATTATCCTCCTTAACCCCTAACTCCCTACCTTTCCAAAAACAAATCTTTCTCTTGGATTTCTGTTTCTTCGCTTAAAATCGCCGCTCTTTCCACGACGCCTAAAAGCTCTCGCACGTTCCCATGCCAAGAGTATTCTAAAAGGCGTTTTGTGGCGTTTTTTGAAAAAGATTTTGGCCCCAAATGATACGCGTCGCACACTTCTTTAAGCTTGATTTCAGCAATGGGCAAAATCTCTTCTACCCTCTCTCTTAAAGGCGCGATAGTTATAGGCACGATTTGCAAGCGGAAAAACAAATCTTCTCTAAATTCTTTTAAAGCGATTTTTTCTTTCATGTTAGCGTTGGTGGCGGAAATGAAACGAACATCAATTTTAACGCTTTTATTATCCCCAAGGCGCGTGATTTCTTTTTCTTGAACCACTCTTAAAAGTTTGCTTTGCAATTGAAGGGGCATTTCAGCGATTTCATCTAAAAAGATCGTGCCTTTATTAGCGCTCTCAAAAAGCCCCATTTTAGGAGCTGTGGCGTCCGTGAACGCCCCTTTTTGATACCCAAAAAGCTCGCTTTCTAATAAATGCTCTGGGATTGCAGACATGTTGATTGCGATAAAAGGGTGCTTGGAGCGCTGAGAATGCTGGTGGATGAAATGAGCAAAAACCTCCTTACCCACCCCGCTTTCGCCTAATAGCATGACATTAGCGTCCGTGCTTGCGACTTTTAAGGCCTGTCGTTTGGTTTCTTCTAAAGCTTTTGAAGTGGCTAAAAAGCTGTGTTTGGGGGCTTTTTTTAAAGGTTTTTCTAGAGGGTGTTTTTTTTGAAATTCTAAAACTTTTTTAGTGCGATAGATGGATTCTAAAAGCAATTCTGGTTTGAAAGGTTTTTGGAAAAAGTCTTTCACGCCTAAACGAATGGAGTCAATGGCTTTATTCAAGGTCGCGTTACCGGTAATCACAATGGATTCATACTTGCCCTCTAAAAGGCGTAAAAATTCCAAGCCGTCCATATGGGGCATGTTAATATCCGTGATGACTAAATCAAAGCTCTCATCAAGTTTCGCTAGCGCGTCTTTAGGGTTTTTAAAACTCACAATTTCTAAATCGTCCTGAAGCTCAAAAAAAAGCTCCAGGCTTTTACGCATGTTAATATCATCTTCTACGATAGCGATTTTCATTCTTCTTCCTTTCTAAAAATATCTAAAGACAGCATATCCCCCTCTAAACTCGCTTTAACGCTTAAGGCTTTGAGGTTAAGAATGCTTGTGGTAGTGGTGCCGTTTTTATAGCTACGATCATAATGCGTGATAGCGACTTGGCTTTTTAAAAGGCAGTCAATGACTCGCTCTTTTTCTTTTTTTAACGTTATTTCTAAAAGGAAGCGTTCTAGTTTGGTTTGGAGCAAGGGGTTTTTCAAATCGGGCAAGTTGCGAGTGATGATAGAGCAATGATAGTCTAAGACATAGGGGGCTGTTTTAATGCGGCTAACGATAGGTTTAGAAACAGAATACTCTTCACCCATCACTCTAGAATCAACGATTTTCAAGCGGTACGAAATTAAAAATTCTTGTTCTTCTAGGGGGCTAAGGGCATGCAAAGAAACCCCTAAAAAATAAAATAAAAAATAACAGAATGAAAAGAAACGCATCACTCAAACAAATTTTGCACCGAAGAGGTTTCTAAATTTTCTGGCTCTTCTTCTTTAGGGCAAGAATTGACATACACGACTTTATCAGCGGTGTTTATGAGTTTTACCCCACTAGCATTTCTTCTGGTTTCTCTAATGTCTTTAATGGAAACTCTAATCATTTTCGCGCTCGCAGTAAGGATCATCAAATCCAGGTTTTCATCATCCACGCTGATAACGCCCACCAAATTGCCGGTTTTTTGAGTGATCTTCATGCCAATGACCCCCTTACCTCCACGAGATTGCTCTCTATACGCTTCAGCTAGAGTTTGCTTGCCAAGCCCGTTCTCGCTCACGCTCAAAAGCTTGTTGCTATCATCGCTAATGACGACCGCGCCGACAACAAAATCATTTTCATTCAGTCTAATACCCATGACCCCACGAGTATGTCTTCCTATTTCGCGCACGTCTTCTAAAGGGAATTTAATGAAAATACCCAAATGCGATGCGATGAGCAAATGCTTAGCGTTTTTATCCACAACTTTTGCGCCCACTAATTCATCGCCTTCATCTAAAACAATCGCTCTGATACCGCTATAACTCCTATTACCGCCAAATTCGCTCAAATTGGTGCGCTTCACCACGCCATTTTTCGTGAAGAAAGCTAAAGAGCGTTCATCGCTAAAATCTTTAGTGCTTAGGGTTGCCATGATCTTTTCATCCGGAGCGAGCGAAATTAAATTCACAATAGCTTTACCCATAGCGATCCGGCTCGCTTCTGGGATTTTATAGACTTTTAGATGATACAATTGCCCCTTATTGGTGATAAAGAGCAAAATATCATGCGTGTTAGCCACAAAAAAGTTTTCAATGAAATCGTCTTCATAAGTGCTGCCTGAAAGCTTGCCTTTACCGCCACGATTTTGCTTTTCATAAGCTTTTAAATCCACTCTTTTCACATAGCCTTTATGGCTCATGCTCACCACCATAGGCTCATTAGCGATCAAATCTTCTGTGTCAATACTTTCGTAAGATTCTTGAATTTCAGTGCGCCTTGGAGAAGAAAACTGCTCTTTGACTTCTAAAAGCTCTGTTTTGACGACTTCATTCAAGCGATCTTCGCTCTTTAAAATGCCATTGAGATCATCAATAAGCTCTAATAAGTTTTGGTATTCTTCTTTGATCTTATCTCTTTCAAGGCCTGTCAAGCGTTGCAAACGCATTTCTAAAATGGCTTTGCTTTGGATCTCGCTCAAACTAAAACGCTCCATTAAGGCGTTTTTAGCCGCTTCTGGGCTTTGGCTTGTTTTAATGAGTCGCACGATTTCATCAATATTGTCCAAGGCGATCAAATAGCCCTCTAAAATATGCGCTCTGGCCTTAGCCTTTTCTAATTCAAAAATCGTGCGTCTTATAATAATGGTCTTTCTGTGGTTTAAGAAAAGGCGCAACAACTCTAAAAGCGTGAAAATCTTAGGCTCTTTATTGTAAATAGCGAGTAAAATGATGCTAAAAGTGGTCTCCATGGTGGTGAGTTTGTAAAGGTGGTTTAAGACAATTTCACTCATCGCGTCTCTTTTTAATTCAATCACCACTCTAATGCCCTCTCTATCGCTCTCATCGCGCACTTCGCTAATGCCTTCAATTTGCTTTTCTCGCGCTAAATCGCTGATTTGTTCCACTAATTTGGCTTTATTGGTTTGAAAAGGCATTTCATCTAAAACGATGATTTCTTTATTTTTTGTTTTTTCCACATGCACTTTAGCCCGCACTTTCACGCGCCCTCGCCCCGTTTTATAGGCTTCAACAATACCCGCCTTGCCATAGATGATCCCACCAGTAGGAAAGTCAGGCCCTTTGACAAATTCCAAAATTTCATCTAATTCAGCGTTAGGGTTTTCTAAGACATGCGCTAAAGCGTCTATGATTTCATCAATCCTATGAGGGGGGATAGAAGTCGCCATCCCTACGGCGATCCCATTAGCCCCATTGACTAAAAGGTTGGGCAGACGGCTTGGTAGAATATCTGGCTCTTTTAAGGTGTCATCGTAATTAGGCACAAAATCAATGGTGTCTTTATCAATATCCCTTAAAATTTCTTCACTCGCCTTAGTCATTCTGGCTTCAGTGTAACGCATCGCTGCGGCGTTATCGCCATCAATAGAGCCAAAGTTGCCCTGCCCATCCACTAATTCCAAGCGCATGGAAAAATCTTGTGCCATTCTCACTAGCGCATCATAAACCGCATTATCGCCATGGGGGTGGTATTTACCAATCACATCACCCACGATCCTAGCGCTTTTTTTATAAGCGACTTTGGAAGTAAGGCCTAATTCATGCATCGCATACAAAATACGCCTATGAACAGGCTTTAAGCCGTCTCTAGCGTCCGGTAAGGCGCGTCCTATGATCACGCTCATGGAATAAGCCAAATAGCTCTCTTCAATAGAAGAATCAATCCCCACTTCTACAATATTTTTTGTTTCATTAACTAGATGATCTTGCATGTGTCTCCCTAAAATTTAATTAAAATAAAGCGTTAAAAGATAACGCCCCCAAATCAAAGCCCAAAAAATAAGCCCTATCAGTTGGGCCGAACTGGCCATGTCTTTAGCCTTTTTAGCTAAAGGGTGGAACTCGGTGCCAGTAAAATCTACAGCCTTTTCAATGGAGCTATTGATGAGTTCAACCACCACCGATAAAAAGCAAGGCAAGATCAATAGTCCCCATTCTAAAAAATCTTTAGCTAGACAGCTCGCTAGAGTGATGCAAAAAAGAGCCAAAATGACAATTTGCCTGAACGCGCTCTCTTCAGCCCATGCGCATTTAAGCCCATCTTTAGAATAAAAAAGGGCTTTAAAAAGGCGTTTAAACCCTTTAGTTTTGGGGGGGACTTTGAAATCACTCATGGCTTATTTTGTAGGATTGAAAGAAATTCACGCTAAGGCTTTCTAACAAGGCGTTAAAAGTCAGCTTGGCGTTGTCTTTAGCTTGGGCGTTAAGAGTGATCTGGGATCGTTTGTCTTTAGCTATAGAAACAAAGGCTTGCAACAATCCTTTAAAATTTTGTTGGAGCGTGGTATCATCTTTAAAATGGGACTGGAACAAGGCCATAAAATAGTTTTCTAAAGAAGCTAACGCGCTTTCATAAGAGACGCTAGGAATTTGAGATCGCAAACTAAAATAAGGGGAAAAAAAGCCCAAACTCTCTTTATGTTGGTGGTAAAAGGACTCTAAAACGTTTTTAAAATGGCGCGCTTGGATAGAAACGCTCAACTTTGGCGCTAAAAAACGCAGTTTGTCTTGCAACTCTTCTATGGCTTTAGCGTCTTTAGAACTCAAGGTTTTGAAAATATTTTTAAGGGATAGATTTTCTTGCGCCTCCATTAAACCTTCTTGAAAAAAAGTGTAAGCAAGGATATTCTCTGCATTAGTCAAATCGCATTTTAAATTATCGTTTAAGGTTTTTTCATCTAGAGCGTTGAATGTTAAAGAGCAATTCAAGCGCGTGGGTTTGAATTTTTCCAATAAGGCATTCAAGTTTTTTAAGGGGATTTGATGGATTTTTTGCTGAATATCTTGTTCTAAAATAGGGGATTGGATTTGAGAATGGACAGAAAGGGTAAGAGAGCTTTTATCTAAAGAATGGAGCTTGATATTTAAATCTTTAAAATCCATAATAGGGGAGTTTTGAGGATCTAAAAAACGAAGCTCCTTAGAAACGCATGCGATTTTAAAAAACCCTTCGCATTCAAAAGGAGCGCCTACAATCCCCATGCCCTTAATATGGGGGCGTTGATCTAAATAAGCGTTAAGATAAGCGGTTAAAGATTTTTTAACCGACATGCTAGTGAAGAAGATAAACACCCCTAAAAGCACGCAAATTAAAGCCCCGATAACCACCATCCAAGACATGAATTTTTTAGTCAAAAACACCCTTTATTGAAAGCATAATGCCCCTAATTGTAGCATAATCGCGCTTAAAATTAAAGAGCGCTTGAGCGAATGCCCCCTATATTCCTACTCCTATATTAATAGAATAGACGATAAAGAATCGTGCGACAATCATTGAATGCTAAAATAATATTTTTGTGAAAAAAATAAACGGATCACCCTTAATCCAAAACAAAACCTAAAATAAAATCAAACCTGTTAGGGCGTCAATCATCTAAAAGTGATACTATGATGAGTAAATCAACTTAAAGGCAAAGACATGAATGAAGTGGTTATAGTGGCGGCAAAACGAAGTGCAGTGGGGAGTTTTTTAGGCTCTCTAAAGAATGTGGGCGCTAGAGAAATGGGTGTTTGCGTGCTTAAAGACGCTTTGAATGCGAGCTCTCTTAAGCCTAGCGATGTGAATTCTGTCATTTTAGGCAATGTTTTAGGTGCTGGTTTGGGTCAAAATATCGCCAG
>ASYU01000152.1:0-4637 GCA_000448465.1 Helicobacter pylori PZ5056
TCATGGGAGCGTTTATTTTCATTAGCTTCACCATAAGCATGGCGATAGGCCCTGGGGTTGTGGCGTTTTTGGGGGGGGCAAAATGGCTCTTCTTGCTCACGGCGATCTTAACTTTATTGAGTTTATTGATGCTTTTAAAAGTCAAAGACGCCCCCAAAATTTCTTACCAAATCAAAAACATAAAAGCTTACCAACCCAACTCTAAAGCCTTGTATCTTTTATACATAAGCTCTTTTTTTGAAAAAGCGTTCATGACGCTTATTTTTGTGCTGATCCCTTTAGCCTTAGTGAATGAATTTCATAAAGATGAAAGTTTTTTGATCTTGGTGTATGTGCCTGGAGCCTTATTAGGGGTTTTAAGCATGGGGATAGCGAGCGTTATGGCTGAAAAATACAACAAGCCTAAAGGGGTGATGCTTTCTGGCGTATTATTGTTTATTATGAGTTATTTGTGCTTGTTTTTAGCCGACTCTAGCTTTTTAGGGAAATATTTATGGCTCTTTATTGTTGGAGTGGCGTTTTTCTTTATTGGCTTTGCCACCTTAGAGCCTATCATGCAATCTTTAGCATCTAAATTCGCTAAAGTGCATGAAAAAGGCAAGGTTTTAGGGCAATTCACTACTTTTGGCTATTTAGGGAGCTTTGTTGGGGGCGTGAGCGGGGGGTTAAGCTATCATCATTTAGGCGTTTCTAACACAAGCTTAATCGTTGTAGCTTTAGGGCTTATTTGGGGACTATCGCTCTTTTTACTCCATAACCCTTCCAAGCAAAAAAATGTCTATTTCCCCTTAGACGCTTATAATGAGGAACAATTTGAAACTTTAGGGGATAAAATCATTGAATGGTATGTTAATATTAGCGAAGAAATCATTATTGTGAAATATAATTCCGATCACATTAGCGAAGAAGAAATCATTCGCTTAGCACAAAACTTTAGAAAATAAAACAATTAAGGATCAAAAATGGCCTATGAAATTTCCAAAAAAGTCTTACACATTGTAGGCAAGACCAACGCCACTTACAAACTCATAGAAGAAGGCGATAAAATCTTATTAGGATTGAGTGGGGGCAAGGATTCTATCATGCTCGCTTGCATCTTAGCCAGGATGCAAAAACATGCCCCTTTCAAATTTGATTTTAAAGCAGTTACCGTGCATTATGGTTTGGGCGAAGATTTGAAATGGTTGAGCGATTTGTGCCAAGAGCAAGGTATTGAGCATGAGATCATTTACACCCAAATCGCTGCCACGATCAACGAAAAACGCCGTGAAAAAAGCTCGTTTTGTTCGTTTTGCTCTCGTTTGAGGCGAGGGACTTTGTATTCTAAGGCTTTAGAAGAAGGCTATAATAAAGTCGCTATCGCGCACCATTTAGATGATGCGGTGGAGAGCTTTTTTATGAATTTCACTTATAACGGGAGTTTGAGGAGCATGCCCCCCATTTATAGGGCTGAAAACGGCTTATTAGTGATCCGCCCTTTGATTAAGGTTCGAGAAGCCAGTAGTATCCATTTTGTCACTTCTCAAAATATTCCGGTTGCTCCTGATTGCAATTGCCCGGCCAAACAGCCCACCTCTGATAAGCCCCCTATCGCGCGATTAGCCACTAAAAATTTCTTAAAAGAAATGCAAAACTTGCACCCTCGTTTCTTTGACAGCTTAGAAAACGCATTCAACAATGTTCAAGCGAGCAGCTTTAGCGACGCTAGATATTTAGACGCTTAAGCTTTCATTTAAGCTTTTTTTGTTGAGCATTTTGATCGCAATGGTGAATAACACCCCTTCAAAGATAGCCGCCATGAGCAATGCGTAGTAGGTGTTTTGCGAGATCGCTTGCGCTTTTAAACCCACTGCTGCGGTGGTTACTAAAAAAGTTAAAGGCATAGAAGCCCCTAAGGCGAATGAAAATAAATGCTTAGCTTCTTTAAAGTATTTGCGCCACAATAAGGTTGAAGTGATCAAGTGCAAACTCAACATCGCTATGACAATCAATATCCCTTGGAGGATCAAATGCGGGTTTAAAAACACTAATTTTAAGTCTAAAGTAGAGCCTACATGGATGAAAAACAAAGGCACAAAAAACCCAAACCCCACATCATTGAGCTTGTGGATCAACTCTGATTTATGGGGGAAAAAAGTAGAAACGACTAACCCCGCCAAAAACGCCCCTAAAACCATTTCTATTTTGAGCCACACCACGATCGCAACCAAGGAAAAAAAGAGCATGAGCGAAAAACGCACATCTTGGTTAAACTGACTGCTTTTAGGCATCACAAAAAGCTTTAAATGCGGGAACCACCAAAACAAAGTCTTAAAGATTTGAAACGCCACGATAATTAAGATTAAAAAAACAATGAGAATGCCTAAATCTTTAATCAAATCCATGCCCAAACCATGCGAATACACCCCATCCACGACCACCAAACCAAAAATGCTTAACAATTCCCCAATAACGCCCACTTTCAAAACCAAATCAAGCCACAAAATCTCTTTACGATAATCTTTGACTAAAGTCATGATCATGCCCAAACTAATAATAGGGAAAATCACCATAAAAATAGGCTCTAAATTAAGGCTAAAAGTAAGGATGAATGAAAGCGTGTATAAGATCAACAGATAAGCAAAAATGCGTTTTAAAAGAGAAACCCCTAATTTTTTAAACAAATAAATTTCCACTTCCAAACCGCATAAAAACATTAAAAACAAAAAGCCAATTTCAGACATGATTTCAAAGCCTTTAGTTGGCTCAATAAAACCCACATACGCCCCAACAGACCCGAATAAAATCTCCACGACCGTGATAGGCAAACGAGAGATTCTAGACACATAAGGGGCTATCACGATTAAAAGCATAATGAGCGCGAAAGTGAAAAATTCTGCATGCATGTCTTAATTTTACCTTATTTATTGGTTAAGTTTTCAAAATAACGAGATTTTTCTCTTTATAAGTGGTAAAAACCCCTTTTTTGATTTCATAATAAGTTACTCCTAACGCTACCAAAAACGCTAAAAATTGTGCGATGGGGTAAGTTACCCAAACCCCATCAATCCCATAAAAATAACTTAAAATCGGCAATAAGATAACGATAAACCCTAGCGTGTGTGAAATCGTGATGATAAACGAACTTTTAGTGCGTTGGATGGATTGGAAAAACACCGCACACAACAAAGTCATGCCTAAAAAAACATAGCCGATGTAGTAAATATTCATCGCTCTTTTAGTCTCTTGCATAAAAAGGGGGTCTTGTTCGCTTGGCTGCAAATAAAGCTTGATTAAAAATTCATCTAAAAAATAATAAACGCCATAGAAAACAATCCCTATACAAAACGCTGCTTTCAAACCAAAAACAAACACGGCTCGCACGCGCTCTAAATTTCTAGCCCCATAGCTAAAGCTCGCAATCGGTTGGATGCCTTGAGAAATCGCAAATAAAGTCGTAAAAAAGATAATCGCATTATACATAACGATCCCATACATGCTCACAAACCTTTCCCCAGCCGTGTGCATGATAGCGGTATTAAACAACAAAATCATAATAGAAGCGCTAAATTCTGCCGTGCTTTGAGGCACGCCGCTTTTAGCTGAAGAAATGACTGAAGATAAAGAAAATCGTTTGATAAAATACAATTGCCCTTTTTTGCGCCAAAAATGCTGCATTAAGACTAAAACCCCTATCGCATGCCCTATCACGGTGGCTATCGCGCTGCCTTGAACCCCCACTTCCAAAACAAAAATAAACCAATAGTTGAAAAAGATATTCGCTAACGATCCAATCAGCATCGCTACCATCGCTAAAATGGGGCGTTTGTCATTCACTACAAAAACATCCGCCAAAGGGTGGAGGACCATAAAAACCGCGCCCATTAAAATGATTTCAATGTAGCGTTTGGACATGCCCAATAAAGCATCATTGCTCCCAAAAAAACGCGCGATAGTTTCGCTAAAAGGTAGTAGCGCCATGCTCAAAATAAAGGCGCTTAGAGCGACAAAATAAAACACGCTGCTAAACACAAGCCTAGCCCTATGGTTTTTATTTTGACCTAAAAAATACCCCACAATGCTCGCTGCCCCAAAACCAAAAAGCAATTCATACGCAATGAGTCCTGGAAAAATAGGCCATGCAATATTGACCGCAGCGATAGCTTCTTTACCAAGTTTCTTGCCCACAAACATGCCATCTATCATAGAGTAAGTAGAAAGTGAAATCATAGAAAAAGCTAAAGGGATGAAGTAATAAAAAAAGAGCTTCCTAATAGAATCTTTATGCAAATCAATCTTTTTTTTGAGCATTTAAACCACACACCGCTTAAAATTCATGACAAATTCTTTTATTTTAACATAAAAAGAGAGGTAATCTGTCCGTTTGCGCAATTGGATTTAAGCAGCACCATTAAAGTTTAAAAAATGGTTTTTAGCGCGAAAGGGATTTTCCTTTATTGGGGAGTCCATTTAACGCCCTTTAAGTTTTTTTAAACTTTATCGTAATGAATCTAAGCCAAAATAGCGCCAACAACCCCAAAGCCCCACCCACAAAGCCAATATACCCTAGCCCTAATTGGTGGATCACAATACTGCCAAACAGCGCTCCTGATCCAATCCCCACATTATAGCTCCCTGAATAGATCGCGCTCGCGACA
>ASYU01000153.1:0-418 GCA_000448465.1 Helicobacter pylori PZ5056
TGTTGTTTAAAATGTTGTTCGTTGTATCAGCGTTAAGCTCTCTTGCGAGTTCGTCTCTTTTAGCGCCGCCTGGGTTTTGGACATCTTGCATGACTTGCCCGAGCTGATAACCGACGGTGAAAAACCCTCCATCATCTTCGGCATAACTTATGCTAGCGCAAAGGGCTAGACTAAGAAACAGCGTTCTATTTTTCTTCATCATGATTTTCCTTATCAATGGGATGCTCCTTGATTGAGTTTAAATTTGGGGTTTAAGTTACATCAGTAAATAATATTCAATAATACAAATTGTCAGATGTAATTGTGATATTTTCACATAAGAAAAATTAAACTAACCTTAAAAATCCCCTTAAAGATCCCTTATAAAGCAATAAAGTTACAATAATTGGAGCGCTTTTTACAAAAAAAAAAAAAAAAA
>ASYU01000154.1:0-764 GCA_000448465.1 Helicobacter pylori PZ5056
AAGTGCTTTTCTTAGCGGCCAACACTTCAGGGGGCGTTGTGGGTAAAATGATAAGCCCTCAAAGCATCGCTATCGCTTGTGCGGCGGTGGGGTTAGTGGGGAAAGAGAGCGAATTGTTCAGATTTACAGTAAAATACTCTATCGCTTTGGCAATCATTATGGGGATTGTCTTCACTCTTATTGCTTATGTCTTCCCCTTTATTATTCCAGTTACTCCTACTTAATGGAGGGGGTTTAGGGGAGTAAGAGAATATTTTTTAAAGGGATTTTTAGTGTCAGAATTTCATCAAGTTTATGACCCTTTGGGTAATATTTGGCTGAGCGCTCTTATAGCCTTATTGCCGATTTTATTATTTTTCTTATCTTTAATGGTTTTCAAACTCAAAGGTTATGCGGCGGCCTTTTTGAGCGTGGCCTTATCAGCCATTATTGCGGTTTTAGTGTATAAAATGCCTGTTAGCATGGTGGGTTCAAGCTTCCTTTATGGCTTTCTTTATGGCTTATGGCCGATCGCTTGGATCATCATTGCAGCGATTTTTTTATACAAACTCAGCGTTAAATCCGGCTATTTTGAAATCTTAAAAGAAAGCGTTCAGTCCATCACTTTAGATCACCGGATTTTAGTGATTTTGATTGGCTTTTGTTTTGGCTCGTTTTTAGAAGGAGCGATCGGCTTTGGAGGGCCTATTGCCATTACAGCGGCGATTTTAGTGGGCTTAGGGTTAAGCCCTTTGTATTCTGCCGGATTGTGCCTAATCGCTAAT
>ASYU01000155.1:0-579 GCA_000448465.1 Helicobacter pylori PZ5056
CTTTTCTAGTTGGGTGGCTACATTTTCTGCGGCTAATTGGGCGTCAGCTTGGGGGCGTTTGACTTCTTTAATATTAATGGAGACTTCTTTTTTGATGAGCGTTTTTAAGCCTTCTTTGACTTTTTCAATATCCACGCCTTTTTTACCAATGATAAGCCCTGGGCGAGCCGCTACAACCGTAACGCGCAGTTTTTTAGCCGCTCTTTCAATCACAATCTCGCTCACGCCAGCGTAATAAAGCTCTTTTTTAAGGAATTTCCTGATCTTATTGTCTTCACCAATATTGCTTGGAGCGGTGCGAGCGCTAGGGAACCATCTGGAAGTCCAATTCCTATTAATACCTAATCTCAAACCTACCGGATTAACTTTTTGTCCCATGCCCTACTTACCTTCTGCTTGATTTTTTTTATGGCTTTTAGAAGATTTCATTTCTTTCCCTTCTGCTACTTCTACGAATACATGAGATGTTGGCTTTCTAATGGCTGTGGCTCTGCCTTTAGCTCTTGGAATGGAGCGCCTAAGCACAGGGCCTGCATCCACTCTGCAAGAAACAATTAAAGCGCTCTTAGCGTCCAATGA
>ASYU01000156.1:0-1058 GCA_000448465.1 Helicobacter pylori PZ5056
CCCTCCATGCGGGCAAAACCCTCCATAAGTATCCACGATGATTTTTCTGCCCGTCAAACCCGCATCGCCTTGAGGCCCACCGATGACGAATTTTCCTGTGGGGTTTATAAAAAACTTGATATTGTCATGCAAATATTCTTTGGGTAAAACCTTATAGACAATCTCTTCAATCACCGCTTCTTTTAAATGCTTTTGTGAAACTTCTGGGGAATGTTGGGTGGAAATAACAATCGTATCAACGCTTACAGGCTTGTTGTTTTCATAACGCACGCTCACCTGAGACTTGCCATCAGGCCTTAAAAAAGGCAAGGTGTTGTCTTTTCTTTTTTGAGCCAAAGCGAAAGCGAGTTGGTGCGCTAAATGAATGGGTAAAGGCATGAGCGTTTCAGTCTCTTTGCATGCATAACCAAACATAAGCCCTTGATCCCCTGCCCCAATCTCGCCATCTTCTCTATCCACGCCTTGATTAATATCAGGGCTTTGCTCACCAATACCATTTAAAACCGCCGCGCTCCTGTAATCAAAGCCATAAAGGGCGTCTGTATAGCCAATTTTTTTAACCACTTCTCTTGCGATCTCTTGCATCGGGGCATAAACAGAAGTTTTTAACTCGCCAGTGATCATGCAAAAACCATTAGAAACTAAAGTCTCGCATGCGACTTTGGCTTTTTTATCCCGCTCAATAATGTAATCTAAAACCGCATCGCTGATCTGATCAGCCATTTTATCAGGATGCCCTTCGGTTACTGATTCGGAAGTGAAAAGAAAACTATCTTTCATTGATTGTCCTTATTAAAATAATCGTTGGTGTTCAAAATGGGCTTATTATAGCTTATTTCATTCTTTAAGACTTAAAAAACCCTTTAGCTTTTTGCAACAAACTCGTTTTTTGCTGTTTCCTGAAATTCGTTCTTAAATGGGCTAAGAAATGGTGCCACTCATGGATTTCCATAGCAGGGATCGCTCCGGCAAAATTGGTATTAGGGGGCAAGTCTTTACCCACCGCGCTTTTACCCCCAATTTGAGTGAATTCACCCACATGCAAATGCCCTCCAATG
>ASYU01000157.1:0-3057 GCA_000448465.1 Helicobacter pylori PZ5056
AATCCACAACATGTGCGCGGAGCAATCATAAAACTGGTTAGTCAAACTATCCTTACGCACCAAAGGCTCTTCATAATGGAGCAGTAACGCTTCGTGGCTGGTGTAAAATTCCACTTCCCTAAGAATAGGCGTTCGCTCTATCTCCACCCCGCATGCTTGCATGAATCCTAAAGCTTGCGTGATCCGGTCAGCGATTTGCTGGTATTTTTGCCCAAAGTCGTTGTTTTTGACAAAATCCAAATTGAAACGATGCACTTGCTCTAAATTGGCTAACCCACCTTGGGCAAAGGCTCTGATAAGGTTTAAAGTCGCTACGCTTTGATGGTAGGCTTTAAGCATTCTTTCAGGCTTTGGCTCTCTTTCTTTTTTGGAAATCCCATTGATAATATCCCCTCTATAACTCAACACTTCTTCATTATCCAGTATTTCAGTCGCATTGGAGCGAGGCTTGGCAAATTGCCCGGCAATACGCCCCACTTTCACGATCGGTATAGAGCCGGCAAAAGTTAAGACAATCGCCATTTGCATCATCACTTTAAACATGTCTTTAATCCTGTTAGCGCTAAATTGAGAAAACGACTCCGCGCAATCGCCCCCTTGCAACAAAAACGCCTTATTGTCAATGACTTGGGCTAAACGCTCTTGCAAGTTCCTCGCTTCGCCAGCAAACACTAAAGGAGGGTAGGAGTGCAATTCTTTTTTGACCCTTTCTAATTCTTGCTTATCTTTGTAAGTGGGGTGTTGCTCTATCTTAAAAGAATGCCATGAAGTGGGCGACCAGGTTGTGTTTGACATTTCTACAATCCTTTATTAATCTTTTTTTAAGCGTTATTATAGCTTGTGCGGGTTAAATCGTGGATTTTAGGGAATAAATGCGCGCCCAAAACCACCCCTTAATCTCAAAAAACCCCAATCATAAAAAGCTTTATGCTACAATGAAAGCTCTTTAACACGATAAAAGGGCGGTTTAATAGCATGGTACAAGAAAAAGCAGTTCCAAGAGATCCTAAAAAACTCAATTTGTTTGATTTGCGTTGGATAGCGTCTTTATTTGGCACGGCTGTGGGGGCTGGGATTTTATTTTTGCCTATTAGAGCCGGTGGGCATGGGATATGGGCTATTGTGGTGATGAGCGCGATTATTTTCCCTTTAACTTATCTAGGGCATAGGGCTTTAGCTTATTTCATAGGATCTAAAGACAAAGAAGACATTACCATGGTCGTTCGCTCTCATTTTGGCACTCAATGGGGTTTTCTTATCACTTTGCTTTATTTCTTGGCGATTTATCCTATTTGCTTGGCTTATGGGGTGGGTATCACTAATGTGTTTGATCATTTTTTCACTAACCAGTTGCATTTAGCGCCTTTGCATCGGGGCTTACTGGCTGTAGCGTTAGTCTCTTTAATGATGTTGGTGATGGTTTTTAACGCTACGATTGTTACGCGCATTTGTAACGCTTTAGTGTATCCTTTATGCTTGATTTTATTGCTTTTTTCTTTATATCTTATCCCTTATTGGCAAGGCGCTAATCTTTTTGTGGTGCCGAGTTTTAAAGAATTTGTGTTAGCCATTTGGCTAACCTTACCGGTGCTTGTGTTCTCATTCAATCATAGCCCCATTATTTCAACCTTCACTCAAAATGTGGGAAAAGAATACGGCGCTTTCAAAGAATATAAACTCAATCAAATTGAATTAGGGACATCGCTGATGCTTTTAGGGTTTGTGATGTTTTTTGTGTTTTCGTGCGTCATGTGCTTGAATGCTGATGATTTTGTGAAAGCAAGGGAACAAAATATCCCCATTTTAAGCTATTTTGCTAACACCCTAAACAACCCTTTAATCAACTATGCGGGGCCTGTGGTGGCCTTTTTAGCGATTTTTTCATCTTTTTTTGGGCATTATTATGGGGCTAAGGAAGGTTTAGAAGGCATTATCATTCAAAGTTTAAAGTTGAAACAAGCTTCTAAAACCTTGAGCGTTAGCGTAACGATTTTTTTATGGCTGACTATCACGCTGGTGGCTTATATTAACCCTAATATCTTGGATTTTATTGAAAATTTAGGCGGTCCCATTATCGCACTCATTTTGTTTGTGATGCCCATGATAGCTTTTTATAGCGTTTCTAGTTTGAAGCGTTTTAGAAACTTTAAAGTGGATATTTTTGTGTTTGTCTTTGGGAGCTTGACGGCTTTGAGCGTGTTTTTAGGACTATTTTAATGGCTAGTTTTTCCATTTTATCCATTTTTAAAATCGGCGTGGGGCCTAGCTCTTCACACACCATAGGGCCTATGGAAGCGGGAGCGAGATTTTGCGGGTTGTTAAAAGGCATTTTAGAGCAGGTTGAACGCGTTCAAATCACCTTGCATGGCTCATTAGCTTTAACCGGCAAAGGGCATTTGAGCGATGAGGCGGTTGTAATTGGCTTGCATGGCATTTATGCTAACGAATTGGAGGTAACAACCAAAAAAGCCTTATTGCATGAAGCGCTTGAAAACAAAGTTTTAAGACTCGCTAACCAACGCAACATTCATTTTGATTATTCTAAAGATTTGATTTTTGACAACAAACCTTTAGCCAGACACCAAAACGCTCTCATTCTAAAAGCTTTTAACTCTAAAAATGAAGTTTTAAAAGAAGAAACTTACTATTCTGTCGGTGGAGGGTTTGTCTATACTGAAAAAGAATTAGACAACTTGTCTGAAGAGAATGAAAATGGAAAGGTTGCTTATGATTTTTCAAGCGCTAAGGAATTGCTAGAATTGTGCCAAAAACACCAAAAAAGCATCGCTGAAATCGTGCGTTTGAGAGAAAATGCCCTCAAAAACCACCCTGATGCAATGATGGTTAAAATTTATCATGCGATGCTTGAGTGTTATGATAATGGGGCTAATTCTAAAGAAAAGTATCTGCCTGGTTCTTTGAGAGTAACACGATTAGCCCCAAGCGTTAAAACGCGTTTAGAAAAACACCCCACAAGCGGGAAAGACCCCTTAGCGTTGATTGATTACATTTCGCTTTACGCTCGCGCCATTGCTGAAGAAAACGCCAGCGGAGGAA
>ASYU01000158.1:0-6864 GCA_000448465.1 Helicobacter pylori PZ5056
TTCTTGGGGGGTGAAAAATTCCCCTCCGCTTTTGCCGGCATTGCTCGCATACATGGCCATTAAATATTCATAAGCGTCGCCAAAAACATCAATCCCGCTTTGTTGGTAGTCGCCTAATTGCATGCCCCCTATGGCTTGAAGGATTTTAGTCAATTTTTCCACCCTATTTTTATGAGAGCTCCCTAATTTGTTGCTATTGATGTCTAAATCCGCAAACAAGCCTTTGACGTTTTCTTCTGATGGAGTGCCAAGGCTGGATTTTTCTATTTCGTTAAAAATATTTTGTAGGGTTACATTGAGATCTTCGTTACTAGGCGCGTTTTTTAGCGCATTACAAAATAAAGCACTTGGCGGGATGAAAAAGCCTTTTTCTTCAATAAGGTGTTCTCTTGCACGCTCGGCCTATTCATCGCTTAATAAAGCGTAATCAAAACCCGGATCGCGCTTTCGCTCTTCTTTATTGATGTAATGAGTCATGTTTTCTGAAATGTAGCGGTAAAAAAGAATGCCTAAAACGTATTGCTTAAAATCCCAGCCATCCACTGAGCCTCTCAATTCATTAGCCACTTTCCAAATGGTGTTGTGCAATTCGTTGCGCTCTGATGAAGAAGATGCATGCTCGTTGTTTTTCTCATTCGCTTGAGTGTTTTTGTTTTCCATGATAAAAGCTCCTTTTTTGTGTTTTGATTGGCGGTTTTTAAAAATTTAAGGTTTTATTTTAATCAAATACCGATAACTAAAACCTTAAATAATACTAACCCATTCTTTAGGATAACCCGATTTTATTGTAAGATTCTTTCATTATAAAATATTGAGATTTAACAGAATGATAAGGATAACTTTTGAATTTACTTTCGTTATTTGCTGGAGCTGGAGGGCTGGATTTAGGCTTTGAGCAAGCAGGTTTTAAAATAGTAGTTGCAAATGAATATGATAAAAGTATTACACCCACTTACAGACTAAATCATAAAAATACGCAACTGCTAGAAAAAGACATTAAAAATTTGCAAACCAGTGAAATTAACTTTTCTGTTGATGGGATTATTGGCGGTCCGCCATGCCAGAGTTGGTCAGAAGCTGGGAATTTAAAAGGTATTGATGATGCTAGAGGGCAGTTATTTTATGAATATTTGCGCCTTTTAAAAGAGCTTAAGCCTAAATTTTTTTTAGCTGAAAATGTAAGGGGCATGCTCGCTCAACGCCACGAAACGAGTGTAAAAAATATCCTTAACGCTTTTAAAGAGTGCGGTTATGAAGTCAATACGCATTTAGTGAATGCTAAAGATTATGGAGTCGCGCAAGAAAGGCTTAGGGTTTTTTATATTGGTTTTAGGAAAGATTTAAAAATCAATTACACTTTTCCTAAAGGTTCAACGCATTTAAAAAAACTCACTTTAAAAGATGTTATTTGGGATCTAAAAGATAGCGTGGTGTGCGCTTTAGCCAAAAACAAATATAACCCTAACGCCATTAACAATCATGAATATTTTATTGGTTCTTATTCGCCGATCTTTATGAGCAGGAATCGTGTAAAAAATTGGGACGAACAAGCCTTTACGATACAAGCATCAGGAAGGCAATGCCAACTACACCCACAAGCCCCTAAAATGGCTAAATTTGGTAAAAATGATTGCAGATTTATAGAAAATTACCAACATTTATACCGCCGTTTGAGCGTGCGAGAGTGCGCGAGGATTCAAGGTTTTGATGATGATTTTTATTTCGTTTATGAAAATCTTAACGACGCTTATAAAATGATAGGTAATGCTGTGCCTGTGAGTTTAGCTAAAGAAATTGCTGTAAGTATTTATAAGGTGTTATATTGAGTGATAAGAGCAATAATCAAGGTAGGGCGTATGAATACGCATGGTGTTTAGCTTTAGAGCAAAAATTAAGCGTTTTTAAAAAGGTTATAGTGGATAAACAAAATGGTTTTAATGCATGCTATAGAGCTTATGAAAGTTTAGAAAAATCCTTACAAGAGCGTTATTTAGCAAGCGCTAAACAAGGTGTATTGCTTTTATTAAATTGTGAGCCATTATTAAGCGAAGTCATATGGAGTTCGCAAAACGAAATCACACTATCATTGCAAAAAGACAAACTTGATGAAATAGGTGATGTCCGGGATATTTTAATTTATTTTGATAGATTTTGCATCGGATTAAGCATTAAACACAACCATGATGCCGTAAAACATTCTAGGCTTTCTAAAGATTTGGATTTTGGAGAAAAATGGCTAGGTGTTGGAGTGTCTCAACATTACAAAGACACTATAAAACCACTCTTTGAAAGACTAGAAAACGCTAAAAAAGAAGGCATGCTATGGAGGGATTTCCCTAATAAAGAACGAGAAATTTATGCCCCATTATTACAAGCTTTTAAAAAAGAGGTTTTAAGAATTGATGAAAATGAGAAAAATAAAGTCCCACAAAAAATGGTGGAGTATTTGCTAGGCAAATACGATTTTTACAAAGCGATTTTGTTAGAAAGAGAGCAAAAAACTAAATTAGAGGCATACCATTTTAATAACACTCTTAATCGCAGCGTGAAAAATAAACCTAAAAGAATTATCCCTTTAAGCAAATTACCTACTAGAATGATTTATTTTGATTTCAAACCTAAAAGTTTCAATACATTAGAGTTAGTTTTAAATGAAGGGTGGTCATTTTCATTACGAATCCATAATGCAAGCTCTAGGGTAGAACCAAGCTTGAAATTTGATATAAAATTGCTTTCAATTCCTGTGAGTGTTGCAGTTTTTATAGTAGGGTTTTAGACAAACAAAAAGCTTTATTCTCATCAAATATTAATAATCAAAGCCTTATTGTTATTTTTTAAAAAATGGGATTTTGGTTATTTTATCACTTTGTCATAAAACTTATTTTTTAATCAAATAAGCTATAATCCCATTTTTAAAAGTCATTTTTTAAAAGGGGTTTGAATGGTATTTGACAGAACGATAAGCGTGAGAGAGAAAAAAGCGGCTAAGGCGCTTGGGGTTGTTGGGGTGGTCTTTTTTATATTGTTTGGCATTGTGATAAGCGGGGTGGCTTTTCAAAAAGAGTGGGTGCAACAATTGGATTTGTTTTTTATAGACTTGATCCGCAATCCTGCCCCCATTCAAGGGAGCGCGTGGCTTTCTTTCGTGTTTTTTAGCACATGGTTTGCGCAAAGCAAGCTCACCACTCCTATAGCCTTACTCATTGGCTTGTGGTTTGGGTTTCAAAAACGCATCGCTTTGGGGGTGTGGTTTTTCTTTAGCATCTTATTAGGTGAATTCACCTTAAAATCCCTTAAGCTTTTAGTGGCGCGCCCACGGCCTGTAACCAATGGCGAATTGGTTTTTGCGCATGGCTTTAGTTTCCCCAGCGGGCATGCTTTAGCTTCAGCGCTTTTTTATGGCTCTTTGGCGTTGTTGTTATGCTATTCTAACGCAAACAATCGCACCAAAACTATTGGTGCTATCATCTTACTTTTTTGGATTGTTTTAATGTCGTATGATAGGGTTTATTTAGGGGTGCATTACCCTAGCGATGTTTTAGGAGGGTTTTTATTAGGGATTGCTTGGTCGTGTTGCTCTTTAGCGCTTTATTTAGGGTTTTTGAAACGCCCTTACAAAAACGCTTGAAGCGTTTTTTAAAACCTCATTTTTTAAAAAGAAAGCGATGAGTTAGGGTATAATTCCTCTTTCTTTTTAACCTCATCAAATTCATCTTTATAGCGGTTTGGGAAATCCGGGTCATAATCCACAACGCTCTTTAAAAAACCGCTGAATTTTGGATTTTTGTCGCTAAGCTCTAACGCCACGGTGTAATCAATTTTTTCCTTATATTTAGCATTCAATAAAATAGCGCTTTTGTCCTCATCAGTTCTTAAATCAATCACGCCAATCCCAAAACTCGCATGCAAACGCTTCAATAAATCCATGAGTTGGGGATTGTGCGTATCAATATGACGGCCCACCAAATACCCCTCATTAGCCCACGAGCTGTTAGAAATGGCTTGAAAATAACACTCCCTGCAATTATTCACGCTGATTTCTTTTTTCAATTCAAAACTCACCAACTTAACGGGCAAAGTGTCAAATTTCTTAGAAAAAGCGATTAAATTTTCATTAGACAATTCAGCATGTAAAAACCTAACCCCCACCATGTCCGGATAAAGCCACCTGTCCATGCCTTTTGGCGATTTTGAACTCTCTTCATGAAAAATGGTTTTCGTGTAGCATTTCAAATTTTCATTATTAATAGCCATGTAGGTTAAAAAGGGGTGCAAATCCCTTTCATGCGCGATTTTAGCGCTTGGAACGCTTGGAGCGCTTATTTTTTCAGCGCTTAAAACCGGCTCTTTAGCCGCGCTTTTTAAAGCGATTAAGGTTGGTTTTTCTCGTGCTTTAAAAAAAGGCAGTTCTTCGCCCTTGCTTAAGGCTGTATAAATAGAAGCGCTAACGCTCTGGTGTGGTGTGTTACCCCCATAATCAAACATGTTTGTAATCTCGCCTTTTTCAAAAAGCTCTTTGGCTTTATCATAAATCTCAGTAACCTTAATAGGCCCTGTAATTTCTAAAACGCTTTGAACGATTTCAATGTCTTGCGGTTTCATTTTTTGCTCGCTAAATACTCTTCATAACTGCCTTTAAAATCAATGATTGAAGCGCCTTTAGGGCTTGGGACTAATTCAATGATCCTATTAGCATACGCATCAATGAGCTCTCTGTCATGGCTTATGCAAATCACTGCCCCATCAAATTTAAAGAGCGCTTCGCCCAAAGCGATAATGGCTTCTAAATCCAAATGGTTGGTTGGCTCATCTAAGACTAAAAAATTCCCCCCCTCTAGCATGAGCTTGGATAAAACCATTCGGTGTTTTTCGCCCCCGCTTAAAGCGTTCACGCATTTTTCTTGCTCTTCGCCATTAAACAGCATCCTCCCTAAAGCGTTTCTCACCTCTGCGCTTTCAATCTTTTTATTGAAATTAAAGAGCCATTGATACAAGGTCTCTTCGCCGTTAATTTCTTCGCTCACGTTTTGAGGGAAATAGCCTTTTGAAACGGTCGCTCCCCATTTCACCACGCCCTTATCCGGCTTTAATTCTTCTACTAAAATTTTACAAAGCGTGGATTTACCCACGCCGTTTGGCCCTATGAGGGCAATCTTGTCTTTAGGCATCACTTTCAAGCTCACTTGATTTAAAACCATTTGCCCATCATAACTTTTAGAGACGTTTTCGCACTCTAAAGCTTCATTACCAATGGTGCGTTTGGGTTTGAAAATAATGCTAGGGTCTCTCCTGCTGGATACCGCTAAACTTTGAATGTCTAATTTATCCAGTTGTTTTTGGCGGCTGGTGGCTTGCTTGGCTTTAGAAGCGTTAGCGCTAAAACGAGCGATAAATTTTTCCAGCTCTTCTTTTTCTTTGAGTTTTTTATTGCGTTCGGCCTCTTGCTGTTTAATAATCAGAGTGGAAGCGATATACCAATCGTCATAATTCCCGCTAAATTCGCGCACGCTGTGGAAATCCAAATCCAAAATATGCGTGCATACCGCATTTAAAAAATGCCTGTCATGGCTAATGACTACCATCGTGCCTTCATGGCGTTTGAGGTTGTTTTCTAGCCATTCAATGGCGTTTAAATCCAGGTTGTTGGTCGGCTCATCTAACAGCAAAATATCCGGTTTAGGGAACAAGACTTGAGCGAGAAGGATTTTAAATTTATCGCTGCTTGGCAGGGTTTTCATCAAATCGTTGTGTTTAGAGCTGGGAATGCCTAAATCTTCTAGGATTTTTTCAATCGCCACTTCGCATTCATACATGGGATCTTCTTCTACGCAAATGGTTTCTAACTCCCCTAGTCTGGCATTCACTTTATCATCGCTCAAATCGCCTTCGGTGTATAAGCGCTCTTTTTCTTTGATAGCGTCATACAAACGCTTATTGCCTATCAAAACCGCATCTTTAAGGCTCAAATCTTCAAAAGCGTATTGATCCTGCCCTAAAACCCCCATTCTCATCCCGCTTGTGATAATGACTTCCCCACTGCTGCAATCAATACTCTTGCTTAAAATCTTTAAAAAAGTGGACTTCCCTGCCCCATTAGCCCCAATCAGCCCGTAGCGCTTGTTTTTATCCAGCTTGATATTCACGTTTTCAAACAATTTTTTAGTCGCATAGCGTTGCGTTAAGTTGATGGTTTGCAGCATCTTATGATTTCCTTATTTTTTGTGATTAGAGAAAGTTTATTGTAGCGTTTTCTTTACAATATTGTAACCCTTGCTTATTATGGTTATTCATAAGGCCTTTGACGCCCAAAATTTGATCGAGCCCATATCATTTCCTCTTGATTTTTTATTCAATTTAAGGTAAAAATAATGTTTTAAAGCAAAAAAGGATCATGTCATTGAAAGTGTTTGATTACGAAGATGTCCAACTCATTCCTAATAAATGCATCGTGAATAGCCGTTCAGAATGCGATACGACCGTTATTCTAGGCAAACATGCGTTTAAAATGCCCATAGTCCCGGCCAACATGCAAACAATCATCAACGAATCGATCGCAGAATTTCTAGCAGAAAATGGCTATTTCTATATCATGCACCGCTTTAATGGATCGGCAAGAATCCCGTTTGTCAAAAAAATGAAAGAACGCCAATTAATTAGTTCGATCAGCGTGGGGGTGAAAAAGGAAGAATATCTTTTTATAGAAGAGTTAGCCAAGCAAGGATTAGCACCAGACTACATCACGATCGATATCGCGCATGGTCATTCAAATTCTGTCATTGAGATGATCCAACGCATCAAAACGCGTTTGCCCGAAACTTTTGTGATTGCCGGGAATGTGGGCACGCCAGAAGCAGTCCGTGAATT
>ASYU01000159.1:0-3704 GCA_000448465.1 Helicobacter pylori PZ5056
TGGCTTCTAATTCAGGGCTAGAAATGCTAAAAACCAAATCGCCCTTTTTAATGTGATCGCCTTTTTTAACAAACACCTTTTCAATGCGGCCAGGGACTTTGGAGCTCACGCTGTATTCTCTGGCTTCCAAAAACCCTTGCAACACTTCAGCCTTAGGGCGATAAGCTAAATAAAAAAGCACGATTAGCCCTAATAATAAAGCCCCACCCCCTATAAGAATCGCTTTATTTTTATCCAACATGCTATTTGACATGATTTTTTCCTTTAATAAACAAATTCATAAAATAAATCAATATGATCGCTTAACGCCATTAAATTCGCTAATGAAACGATGTATTTATAAGCCACGCTTTTTTGCTCCACGATGATAGAAGAAAGCGTGTTCCTTGCGTCAATGACTTGAGCGTTCGTGCTTAAGCCTTGTAAAAAAGCCTGCTCTTGGAGTTTTAAGTTTTCCTTGGCTAATTCCACGCTAGAAAGCAAGCTTTTGTATTCTTTCAAATAAGAAAGCGTCTCTTTATAAGTCTTATTCACTAATAATTCCATGTTTTTTTTAGCCTGGATTTGCTCGCTACTCACTTGCAACTCCGCTAATTTGCTCGCTTGGTATTTTTGAATGCGCCCTGTGGGGGAAAGAATAGGCATGCGCCCGGCCACGCCCACAAACCAATTAGGGATCATGTCTTCAAACACCGAATTGTTTTGTTTCATGAGATAAGAGCCAAAAAAACTCACTTGGGGCAAGAATTTAGCGATCTGTAGTTTCGTGTTTTCTTTAGAAATTTGAACCTGATTTTCTAAAGTCTTTAAAGCCGGGTAGGAATTGAGCGTGGAAGAAACAAAAAAACTCAGATCGGGCAGATTTTTCTCAGTGTGGATCTCTAATTTGCTTGAAGGCGCTAAATCGTCCTTGCTAGATAAAATGGAATTGAATGAGAGTTGCGAAACCTCTAACACGTCTTTAGCCTTAACGCTAGCGATATGAGCCTTATCATAAGCCACTTGAGCGCCTAAGGTTTCTACCCTAGCGATTTGCCCTACTTTTTGCATTTTCAAAGCGTTTTGGAAATGCTTGTAATGGCCTTTTTCCACCTCTTCTAAAGTTTCAGACACTTCAGCGTTTAACACCATGCCATAATACACGCTCACAAGCTCTTGAAAAGTGGAAAGCTTTTTCAAGCGATACACTTCATTAGCGTCTTTTTGCATCAAATCCGCAATGCGCACCATCGTGAATCTTGCCCCACCCATATAAAGGGGATAAATAATGCTCAAAGCCCCAATCACCACATTTTGCTTAGAAAACAATAAGGGGGCTTCTAAAGTGCTGCTCAAAGCCCCAAAACCTTGCATCACCCCTTGTATACCCGATTGGATTTGAGGGGTTAATACTTGAGGGGGGATATTTTGCTGGATGTTTTGCAAGCCTTGATGGATCTGGTTGGTGGCTTTTTGCACGCCCGCTTGTTTTTGGCTGGCAAAATCCATTTTAATGGGGTTAGAAAGATACACGTAAAACGCGCTCAAATCAATTTGAGGCAAAAAAGAAAGCTTAGCCGCTAATTTCATTTTGCTCGCTCGTTTAATGGCGTATTCTTGCGCATGCAAGCCTTCATGATTAGACAACACCCTATTCCATGCGTTTTTTAAAGAGAGTTTTTGGGCGTTAGGGTGGTTCAAAGGCACGCTGTCTTCAGCCAAATTCAAAGAAGAAGGCTCGGTTTGAGAAATCCCATCAACAGCGCTTAAAGAGTTATTGAATAATAAGCCCAATACAAAGAGGGTTGTTTTTTTCATGCTTCATTTTCTCCCTGATCTTGTTTAACCGCTTTCAAGCGTTTTATCCTAGCCCCATCCACGCTTAAGACTTCAAAAGCATACCCATGCGAAACGATTGTATCCCCCTCCATAGGCATGCGTTCTAACAAGCTGAAAACATAGCCCCCAAGCGTTACCTGCTCGCATTCTTTGTCAAATTGGATATGAAGCACTTCTTCTACGCTTTCTAAATCCAGCATGCCCTCTAATTCAAACACGCCTTCTTCAAGCTTGTTCACGCCCTCTTGTTTCAAATCGTATTCGTCGCTAATCTCGCCCATGATCTCTTCAATAATATCTTCCATAGTGAGCAACCCAGCCGTGCCGCCGTATTCATCAATCACCAAAGCGGTATGGATTTGCTCTTTTTTCATTTTAATAAGGATTTGAGAAATAGACGCGCTTTCAGGGACGATGATCATTTTCCTAACGATTTGATTGAAATCATGCATTTTGGGGGTAAAAATAGAGCGAGAAAGCAAGTCTCTGATATGCACCATGCCGATAATGTTGTCTTTAGAGCCTTTACAATAAGGGTAGCGCGTGAAGTGGCTTTTTAAAACAATGTCTATATTTTCTTCATAGCTGTTTTCTTCGTCCAAACACACCATGTCTTTTCGTGGGGTCATGATTTCTTTAGCGCTCGTGTCAGAAAAATCTACCGCGTTTTTAATGATTTCCCCCTCCACCGAATCAATAATGCCCTCTCTCAAACTCTCGCCCACAATGATTTTTAACTCTTCTTCAGAATGCATGCCCTCATGCTCTTTAGGATTGACGCCCATCTTTTTCAAAAAAAAATGAGCGATCACATCAAACAAACGCACCACCGGATAAAACACCACCCAAAACACATGCAAAGGGCGTGCGGCAAAAAGGGTGGCTTTTTCAGATTTAGCGATCGCTAAAGACTTTGGCACAATCTCGCCCAACACGACATGCAAAAAAGTGATGCTTAAAAACGCTATGACCACGCTCATTGAATGGATGAAAATAGGATTTTCTCTCAAATCCATAGACTCAAACAACGCGGCTAACAATTTTGCGATAGCGGGCTCACCCACCCAGCCTAAAGCTAATGAAGAAAGGGTGATGCCTAACTGCGTCGCGCTCAAATAAGTGTCTAGTCTTTGACTCATCTCTAAAGCGAGTTTAGCGTTGGAATTACCGATTTTAACCAGCTCTTCTAAGCGGGTTTTACGCACTTTCACAAGGGCAAACTCCGAAAGCACAAAAAAAGCGTTCAACAGCACCAATAAAAAAGCAACCATCAACATCAAAATCGATTCAGACGGATCCAAATAAGCTCCTTGATTCCTCCCCATGATTTAAACCTAAAACCTAACGATAAATATAAAATATATAAAATCTTAGAATTTTAACATAAAAGATTAAGCCTAACTTTAAATATTTTTAGCGTTTAATCTAGCAAATATTTAAAAAATCAAGCTTTTAAAACCTTAGAAATACTTTTCTATAAAACCAAGAGCCACAAAAAGAAGCGCGCCTAAAAGCGCAGAAACCGGCACGGTTACCAACCAAGCGGTAACAATCTTTTTTAAAATGGAGCGTTTGATCACTTCTTCTTTATACACTTTTTTAAGCGACTTTTTTTCTTTCTTTTTCAATTCCAAAGCGATGGCGGTGTTCTTGCTTTTTTTCAAGCTCTCTAGCATGAGCGATTTTTCTTTCAAATTGGCTTTATCAAAGCGCTCTAAAAAGCCTTCAATTTCTTCTAAATCTTCCCCAAAGTGCGCCGCTACAATGTTGTCTCTGATTCTAGCAAAACGCCTTCTGGATTGCTCTCTTAAACGCTCTCTTAAAAAGCCCACCCCAAACACCGCGCCCACCACAATATGCGTAGAGCTTACCGGTAAGCCTAATTG
>ASYU01000160.1:0-1872 GCA_000448465.1 Helicobacter pylori PZ5056
TGCAAGACAAAATAGAAAGCGCTTTAAACGCGCTAGGGATTAAAAGCGTTGTGGTTGCGGCCGGGCGCACGGATAAAGGCGTGCATGCCAACAACCAGGTTTTGTCTTTTTACGCTCCAAAAAACTGGAACGCCGCTAAATTATTTTATTACCTAGCCCCCAAACTCGCCCCGCATATTGTCTTAAAAAAACTAGAAGAAAAAAACTTCCATGCGCGTTTTGACGCTCAAAAAAGAGCGTATCGTTACCTTTTGACGAAGAATTTAAAAACGCCTTTTTTAGCGCCTTATATCGCTTGCGGGGATTATGGATCATTAGATTTATTAAATACCGCTTTAAAGCAATTTATAGGCAAGCATGATTTTTCCATGTTTAAAAAAGAAGGCGGCGCCACAACCAATCCTAATCGCATCATTTTTAACGCTTTGGCTTATAAAACCTTTATCATGGGGCATGAGTGCGTGGTGTTTAAAATCATTGGCGATGCATTTTTACGCTCCAGCGTGCGTTTGATCATTCAAGCATGCGTTCAATATTCACTAGAAAAAATCACGCTCGCTGAAATTGAAATGCAAATCCATAACATTAAAGCCACTATAAGAACGCCCATAATGGCTAATGGCTTGTATTTGCACAGGGTGTATTATTGAAATTTCAAAAGGTGTTCTTCCCAATCTAGAGCGCTTTTGATAATGGTGTCTAGGTTGTTATAAAGGGGTTTGAAAGGGGTGTTTTGTAAGATTTTAGAATTATTAGCGATAAGGCTTGCTGGATCGCCCTGTCGTTTGTCTAAAATTTCCACTAAAAAATCCTTATTTGAGATTTCTTTGACCTTTTCTATCACTTCTTTCACGCTATGGCCTTGATTGTAGCCGACATTATAGATCTCGCTCTTATTTTTTTCTAAAAGAGTGTGATAGCTCGCTAAATGCGCGTTAGCCAAATCATCTACATGGATATAATCCCTAATGCAAGTACCATCCCTTGTGGGGTAGTTAGTGCCAAAAATCCCCATTTTCTTCCTTTTACCCACCGCGCATTCGCATGCGATTTTGATTAAATGCGTGGCGTTGAGCGTGCGCTGTCCTAGCGTGTAAGGGGTGGTATAATCATTTTGCATGCATGCCCCAGCCACATTGAAATAGCGCAAAATAACGCATTTAAAATCCGCTATTTTAGAAGTGTCTAACAAGATCCTTTCGCTCATCATTTTAGACGCTCCATAAGGATTAATGGGGTTTAAGGGGCTTTCTTCATTCAAGCTTGAACCAGATTCGCCATAAACCACGGCCGTAGAAGAAAAAATAAAACGCTTGATTGCATGTTTTAAACAAAGTTTGACAAGCTCTAAAGTGTTGAGCGTGTTGTTGGTGTAGTATTCTAAAGGCAAGCGTGTGGATTCTTCTACCGAGATTTTAGCCCCAAAATGCAAAATAGCTTCAATAGAGTCTTTTAGCTGTTGCTTATTCAAAAAGGCGTCTAATTTGTGGGTTTCATTCAAATTCGCTTGAATAAACACAACCCTATTAGGGTAGTAACGCTCTAACGCTTTGAGGTGCTCTAAAAAACCGGTGCTTAAGTCATCTACAATAATGATATTTTCTTTGGTTTTTTCTAAAAACGCCCTTGCGGTATGCGAGCCTATATACCCGCACGCTCCTGTGAATAATAATGCCATAAAACCCCTTTTAAAATGAAAAAATAACAACTATTATAACATCTTAATCCCATTTATCATTTAAGGATTTCTTAAGAAAATTTAATCTATAATTTCATCTTTATTGGCTTTAAGGGCTTATAGCTCAGGTGGTTAGAGCGCACCCCTGATAAGGGTGAGGTCGGAGGTTCAACTCCTCCTAAGCCCACCATTCT
>ASYU01000161.1:0-1878 GCA_000448465.1 Helicobacter pylori PZ5056
AAAGAGAAAACGACAAAATCGTAAAACGAACCGCATAAGTGGGTGCGCCCGCGCCATAAGGGGGCAAAGCCACGCCTAAGCATGCTTTTTGCGCTTCTTGCATGAACATGGTTTTTAGCATGTTGCGAGGCAAGTCTATCCATTTTTGGTGCTTCCCATGCGTGATCTGCCCGTCTTGCGCTTTAAACACGATCTCTTTAGTGTTGAATAAATCCGCGCTCAAAATGCTAATGAGCCTTACTTCAGTCAAAGGTTTAGGGCATTGCGTCATTTCAAAAGAACTCGCATTCAAATCATAAGTTCTGATTTCTGGTAGCATTTGTTTTAAATTAATGCTCAAGCAACCCTGAAGCAATAGGGCTAATGCTGATGAGAGTGAAAAGATTTTTATCGCCGTAGCTCTCATGATTATTTCCTTTCTCCAAAAATCGTTTTATAGGGGTTAGCGTCAAATTTGTCTATCAAAGCAGAGCCTTTTTCCACAAAATTATCAATGTTTCTTAAGCTCAACTGCGCTTGCATGATTAAAGGAGTGAACATCGCTTTAAAGTCGTATTGCCCCTGTTTGACGCGTTTATCCACATCTAAAGCCACGTTATTGACATTAGAAACAAGATTGTTAGCGTTGTTGATTAGCGAATCAAATTGAGTCTTTCTTGAATCCAAATTAGCGATGAGATCATCCACTGAAGCGAGAATGTGCTTGAATTTTTCCACGTTTTCATCGTCTAAAATCCTATTCACATTCCTAATCGCTTTCATCACTTCTTGCACCACTTGATTAGCATCACCGCTCAAGCGATCCATAAGCCCTTCTTTAAAGATTAAAATCCGCTCTCCCTTATCGCCACTACCATAAAATTCTTCATTGTGGCTTTGCTCTAAGGCTAAAAATTTTAACCCCATAAACCCTCTAGAAGAAACCGCCACTTTGGAATCTTTACGGATCTTAACGCTGGATTTGATCATCAAATCCAAACGGACCACCCCCACTTTATCCTTTGCAAAACCCACCTTAATGACATTACCCACTTGAATCCCCTTGTAATTAATGGGCGAGTTGGTCGCAATGCCTCCCAAGTCTTTGTCCGTATAGACCACATATTCATAATATTTTCCGTCATCTAATCCCAAATGGCCTAGCCATAAAATAAAGCCTACCATGCACACTAAGCATAAAAAGAAGAGCCCGCCGATTAAAGTGTAATTCACATGCCTTTCCAAAATTTCTCTCCTCGTGTTGAATTGAATAAATTGCCTTCATCTAGCCCTTGAGTTTGAGCCTTTTTAATAAAATCCTTTAAATCCCCATTAAATTCTAATAGCCCGTCTTTGAGCATGATAAATCGATCCACGCAATCATGCACGGAGTCTAAATCATGCGTGATCATCACCACCGTAAGCTGTAAGCTCTCTTTGAGCGTCATAATCAGTTCGTCAAATTTGCCCGCGCTATAAGGATCCAGCCCGCTTGTTGGCTCATCTAAAAATAAGATCTCCGGATTAGTCGCCATAGCCCTTGCTATACCCACGCGCTTTTTCATCCCCCCGCTCAATTCATAGGGGTAAAGGTGGTAAGCCCTAGGGGGCAAACCCACTCTTTCAATCCACATTTTAGAAATTTCTTCAACAATTTTTTTAGAATAAGCGCCGTATTGCTCTAGCATCACGCCCACATTTTCTAAAACCGTTAAAGAGCTATAGAGTGCCCCAAACTGGAAGCAAATGCCGCAACGGTTAAAAATCTTTTGCTGCTCTCCTTCTTTGAGTTTCCATATATCTTCCCCAAAAAGCAACACTTCCCCCTTTGTAGGGCGATTGAGCAAGATCATGCACCTTAAAAGCGTGCTTTTACCGCTCCCTGAACCCCCTAAAATC
>ASYU01000162.1:0-9958 GCA_000448465.1 Helicobacter pylori PZ5056
TTAGAGAGGATGGAATTTCCTGAGCCGGTCATTCACATCGCTGTGGAGCCTAAAACGAAAGCAGACCAAGAAAAAATGGGCGTAGCGTTAGGCAAGCTTGCTGAAGAAGATCCAAGCTTTAGGGTGATGACTCAAGAAGAAACCGGGCAAACCCTTATCGGTGGCATGGGTGAATTGCACCTAGAAATCATCGTGGATAGATTGAAGAGAGAATTTAAGGTGGAAGCTGAAATCGGTCAGCCGCAAGTCGCCTTTAGAGAGACTATCCACTCAAGCGTGAGCAAAGAGCATAAATACGCTAAGCAAAGCGGTGGTCGTGGGCAATACGGGCATGTGTTTATCAAGCTTGAGCCTAAAGAGCCTGGCAGTGGGTATGAATTTGTGAATGAAATTTCTGGGGGCGTGATCCCTAAAGAATATATCCCTGCGGTGGATAAGGGTATCCAAGAAGCGATGCAAAATGGCGTTTTGGCAGGCTATCCGGTGGTGGATTTTAAAGTTACCCTTTATGATGGGAGCTACCATGATGTGGATTCTTCAGAAATGGCGTTTAAAATCGCTGGCTCTATGGCGTTTAAAGAAGCAAGTCGTGTGGCTAACCCGGTTTTACTAGAGCCTATGATGAAAGTGGAAGTGGAAGTCCCTGAAGAATACATGGGCGATGTGATTGGCGATTTGAATAGAAGAAGAGGGCAAATCAATTCTATGGACGATAGATTAGGCTTGAAAATCGTGAATGCTTTTGTGCCGTTGGTGGAAATGTTTGGTTATTCTACGGATTTACGATCAGCCACTCAAGGGCGTGGGACTTACTCTATGGAGTTTGATCATTATGGCGAAGTGCCTAGCAATATCGCTAAGGAAATCGTGGAAAAACGCAAAGGCTGATTTTGTAATAACGCTCTCTTGTGAGAGGGCGTTGTTGTAAGCGCTATCTAAATTCTTTCTCTTTTGAATTGAAAAAACTTTTCGAGTGGGTTTGTTCTCCCTTTTTATCCCTTTAGCTATCTTTTTTCATTTTTAGTTTGCTTATGAAATTGATTTTTCGCTCTATTCTTGTCAAATAGGGGTAACTAAAACTTTTTAATTTTTAAAAAATGGGATTTTGGTTGCTTTGTTTTATAGTAAAATTTATTTTCTTAAGTTTATTTAAGACTCATTTTTTAGGGGATAGGGGGTATTTTGAAATAACTCTTACACTATAAGAGCACATTACAAGAAATTTTGCTTGACTAACGACAAGCTCTTTTGTATTCAATCTTAAAAAACGCTTTTTGGTATTTTTCAAATTTTTATAATCAATTTTTTATTAAAACAAAGCCTTTTAAAACAAAGCCTTGTTAAAATGCCTTAAAAAGTTTGTCAGGGGGATAAAAACACACTGATAAACAGAAAATAACGCTCAATCTCTTTTAAAAGAGCCAATGCAATTATAAATACCCAATACTTTTATCGATTCACCATTTCATTGATTCTTTCAGGGTAGCGGGTCCCTTCTATTTTGATTGCAGTCAATTCTTTTTGGAAAATCTCCAATTCTTTTTGACTCCAAGAAACCTGCAAAGCCCCTATATTTTCTATGAGCCTGGATTCTTTGGTGGTGCCAAAGAGAGGGACAATGATTTTTTGCGTGTGCAAAATCCATGAGAGAGCCAGTTGGGCTGGTGTAACGCCTTTAGCGTGTGCATGATCTTGGATTAATTCCACCAAGACATAATTTTTGGCTAGATTTTCTTGATTAAACCTAGGAGAAACGCTTCTAAAATCCTCACTAGCGAAAGTGGCATTTTTTTCAAATTTCGCACCTAAAAACCCCTTACCCAAAGGCGAAAAAGCGACAAAGCCAATTTTTTCTTTTTCTAAAAAACCTAAAATCTCTTTTTCAGGTTCGCGCCACCACAAGGAATATTCGCTCTGCAACGCGCTTAAAGGGCAAATTTGATGGGCTTTTTGGATGCTAGATAACCCTGCCTCACTCATCCCCCAAGCTTTAATTTTTCCTTCTTTAATAAGAGTTTGCATAACTTCTGCCACTTCTTCTATGGGCGTGTTAGTATCCATGCGGTGTTGGTAGTATAAATCAATGCATTCTACTTTTAAGCGTTTCAAACTCCCTTCAATGGCGCTCTTAATGCGGTTAGGACTGGAGTCTAAAAACATGGTTGCGTATTTGTCATTAGGATCTGCGTAGTAAATCCCAAACTTGCTCGCTACCACAACCTTGTCTTTAAAAGGCTTGATCGCTTCGCCTAAAAGCTTTTCATTATCTTCCCCATAAGCCTCTGCAGTGTCAAAAAAGTTAATACCCAATTCCAAAGCCTTATGGATAAGTTTAACCATCTGCTTTTTATCATGGACTTCCCCATACCCATAAGTCATGCCCATGCACCCTAGAGCTAACGCACCCACTTTTAAAGGGCCTAAATGACGCTGTTGTATACAAACTCCTTGATTTCATATTGTTTTTTAGTATAACCGAAATCTTAATTTTTGTCAAACTTTCTAAAACCAAAGATAATTTATCAAGTTTTTTGTATTATAGTTTTTTTAAGGTAGCAAAACCACCAAACCAATCAAAAATTTGATTGGTTTCTATTCGTTTACTTTTGAGAAATATAATTCTCTCGCTTTTAAAATCATCACAAGGAGTTTTCGTATGAAAAAGCAAATCTTGACAGGTGTTTTGTTATCAGTTTTGGCAGTGAGTTCTGCATACGCTCAAAATGACAAAAAAGACGCTAAAAAACCTAAATTTAGCACAGAATTAGTCGTGGCTCACAAAGATAAAAAAGACGCCAAAAAACCTAAATTTAGCACAGAATTAGTCGTGGCTCACAAAGATAAAAAAGACGCCAAAAAACCTGAGTTAAGCTCTCAATTAGTGGCTCACAAAGATAAAAAAGACGCCAAAAAACCTAAAAACTCAGTGGCCTAATGGCTTTGACTCAAAAAAGCGTTTTTAAAAACGCTTTTTTGGATATTATCCTATAATTTCCTACCATTTTTTAAAACCTTTGATGGGATTTATCGCTCTTGCCTTTAAAAAGTAAAATTTAAATCTTTTATATACTAGAATTTTGTCAATACGGCTGTGTTTTTAAAAAGCGCATAAAAGGCGTTAAGGCTTTTCTAAAAGAGTGTGAGCGGCTTTTAAGACTTCAAGGGGCGTGATAGATTTCATGCACAAATGGTTTTTTTCATTCTTTAAAGGGCAAACTCGTTTCTTGCAGGGTGAACAGCTTAAATGGTGGTTCAATACGATCGTTTTTTGAGCTTTATAGGGGCGAGTTTCTTTTTCATCAGTGGGGCCAAAAAGGGCGATTAAGGGGGTTTGTGTGCTAGCAGCCACATGCATAGGACCGCTATCGTTAGTGATGAATAAATCTAAAATAGCGATGCACTCTATCAATTCTTCAATGCTTGTTTTCCCGCACAGATTGTAAGCGTTATTGAATAATAAAGGGTTTTTTAATAAACCTTTGATGAGTTTTAAGATTTCTTCAGAAACAATAGCGTCTTCTTTAGCCCCAAAAAAATGAATTTCATGCCCTTCTTCTAACAAAGCAGCAGAAACTTCAGCGTAATAAGAAGCTGGCCATCTTTTAGCGCTCCCATAGCTTGCGCTAGGGTTAAAGCCGATTTTTTTAGGGGTGTTTGGGGTGTGAGTGGGGAGGTTAAAGGCCAGTTTTAAGGGCAAAACGCTTTTTTTATCCAATTCTTTTTTTAAAAATTGCGAAAATAAAAAGCAATACTTTTCCACTTGATGATAGTCTTTAGGGGCAGCCATTATCGCATGGCTAAGGAACAAAGAACGAAAAAATTGAGCAAAACCGATGCGAACGGGCGTTTTTGTCGCATAGAGCAAAAAAGCGGAATAAAAATGGTTATTTAAAGTGATCGCTATATCGCAACGCCCTATTTTTTGAGCGAGTTTGTGAGTGGCTAGCAGCCTGAAAAAGGATTTTTTGGTGTCATCTATAAAAACGGCTTCTATTTTTTCATCTTTTTTGAAAAGTTCGCAAGTAATGGTTGGGCCCACTAAGACAAAATACGCGTTAGGGTAGTGGTTTTTAAGGGTGTAAAAAAGCGAGCTTGCCATCACCCCATCGCCTAGCCAATTAGGCAAACGCAATAAAATACGCATGCGTTTGGGCGCATTTACGCTCATCAATAGCCCTTTTTTAAAGATTTTAAGCTAAAATTTTAGCATACAAATACAAGGAAATGGAATGATTACCCCTAAAGTGTTGAGCGGGTTTAAAGACCGCTTGCCTAAAGATGCGATACAAAAAGCCCAGTTGCTCGCTAAAGTTTCAGTCGTGTTTCAAAGTTTTGGTTTTGTGCCGATTGAAACCCCCCATTTGGAATACGCTCAAACGTTATTGCCTGATGCGAGCAGTGATATTCAAAAAGAGATTTATCGTTTTAAAGACCATGGGGATAGGGATGTGGCTTTAAGGTTTGATTTGACCGTGCCATTAGCCCGCTTTGTTTCTTTACACCACCAAACCCTAGGCATGCCCTTTAAACGCTACGCCATAGGCAATGTTTTTAGGGGCGAAAGGGCACAAAAAGGGCGTTACAGGGAATTCACGCAATGCGATTTTGATTTTATAGGGAGCGAGAGTTTGGTGTGCGATGCTGAGATCATTCAAGTGATTATCGCTTCTTTAAAAGCCCTGGATTTAGAAGATTTTTGCGTCTCTATCAACCACAGAAAAATTTTGAATGGCATATGCGAATATTTTGGCATTGCTCAAGTGAATGAAGTGTTGCGCATTGTGGATAAATTAGAAAAAATTGGCTTGAATGGGGTTGAAGAAGAATTAAAAAAAGAGTGCGGTTTAAACCCAAACACCATTAAAGAGCTTTTAGAAATGGTTCAAATCAAACAAAACGATTTAAGCCATGCGGAATTTTTTGAAAAAATTGCTTATTTGAAAGACTATAATGAAAATCTGAAAAAGGGCATACAGGATTTAGAAAGGCTATACCAGTTGCTAGGGGATTTGCAAATTTCTCAAAACTTGTATAAAATTGATTTTTCTATCGCTAGGGGGTTAGGGTATTATACGGGGATTGTGTATGAAACCACGCTTAATGAAATGAAGTCTTTAGGGAGCGTGTGTTCAGGGGGTCGTTACGATCATTTGACTAAAAATTTTTCTAAAGAAAATTTACAAGGAGTGGGGGCTTCTATTGGGATTGATAGATTGATTGTGGCTTTGAGTGAAATGCAATTATTAGACGAGCGCTCCACCCAAGCTAAAGTGTTAATCGCTTGCATGCATGAAGAGTATTTTTCTTACGCCAACCGCTTAGCGGAGTCTTTAAGGCAAAGCGGGATTTTTAGCGAAGTCTATCCAGAAGCTCAAAAAATCAAAAAACCCTTTTCTTATGCCAACCACAAGGGGCATGAGTTTGTGGCTATCATTGGCGAAGAAGAATTTAAAAGCGAAACCTTAAGCTTGAAAAACATGCATTCAGGCATGCAGTTGAATTGCTTGAGTTTTTTAAAAGCCCTTGAAATCATTGGAGAAAACGATGAAGACTTATAATGCCGCTATTGTTGGGGCTAGTGGGGCGGTAGGTCAAGAGCTGATTAAAGGTTTAGAAAATTCTTTTTTCCCGATTAAAAAATTTGTCCCGCTCGCTAGCGCTAGGAGCGCCGGTAAAAAGATTAGAGCTTTCAATAAAGACTATGAAATTTTAGAAACCACGCATGAAGTTTTTGAAAAAGAAGAAATAGACATCGCCTTTTTTAGCGCTGGGGGGAGCGTGAGCGAAGAATTTGCCACAAGCGCTGCAAAAACTGCCTTAGTGATTGATAACACGAGCTTTTTTAGATTGAATAAAAAAGTGCCTTTAGTCGTGCCTGAAATCAACGCTAAAGAAATTTTTAACGCTCCTTTGAATATCATCGCTAACCCTAATTGCTCCACCATTCAAATGACGCAAATTTTAAACCCCTTACACCTTCATTTTAAGATAAAAAGCGTTATTGTTAGCACCTATCAAGCCGTGAGTGGGGCAGGGAATAAGGGCATAGAGAGTTTAAAAAATGAGCTAAAAACCGCTTTAGAATGTTTAGAAAAAGACCCTGCGATTGATTTAAACCAAGTCTTGCAAGCCGGGGCTTTCCCTTACCCGATCGCTTTCAATGCGATCGCTCATATTGATGTTTTTAAGGAGAATGGCTACACCAAAGAAGAGCTAAAAATGGTGCATGAAACCCATAAAATCATGGGCGTGGATTTCCCTATCAGCGCGACTTGCGTGCGCGTGCCGGTATTAAGGAGCCATAGCGAGAGTTTGAGTATCGCTTTTGAAAAAGAATTCGATCTTAAAGAAGTCTATGAAGTTTTAAAAAACGCCCCTAGCGTGGTTGTTTGCGATGATCCCAGTCATAATCTTTACCCCACGCCCCTAAAAGCGAGCCACACGGATAGCGTCTTTATAGGGCGCTTGAGGAAGGATTTGTTTGATAAGAAAACTTTGCACGGCTTTTGCGTGGCGGATCAATTAAGAGTGGGGGCAGCCACCAACGCGCTCAAAATCGCCATGCATTACATTAAGAACGCTTGATTTTACTCAAAGATAACAAAGATGAATGTGCATGCGCTTGAATTAAGGATAAGGATCAATCTAGCCCAATCTCTCAAAAAGAGCTTTAAGTTACTAGGCTTGCGATGTTAAACAAGGGTGTAATTGAATTTCTCAAGGCTTGATTGAGAGAAATGCTAGTATTTGGTAGGTCAAAAGGAATGAAAGGCTTACACTCAAGCAGAGAGTGAATGTTTAACTAGCGAGTTATTGCCTATTATCCCATTTAAAAGGGTGTGAGTTTAAGGTATAAGGGAAACTTGTATCAAGTTTTGTTGGAATGGATTAGAAAAATCTGATTGGATTGACCCTTACAATTTTTCAAACCAATTGTTTAATAACGATTACATATGGCTATATACACTACAATAATAAGATTTTGAAAAGTGAGATTGTTTTTTGAAAGGATTTAAATGCCTATTATAAGGGTTTTAGTAATGCTTGCAACAATGATGATGAAGTTAGGAAAAACGGCAAAAGAAAAGAAAGTTTTTAAGAATGTGGGAATGTCTATAATGGGGATTGCTTTTTGGGAAGCGATAAAAGACTCGATAAAAAAACAAATTAAAAAAAGCAATTGGATATGCGGGAATGTTAAGACTGCGGATGATTATTTAAAAACGCATCCTAACTCATGGTTTAATTCAGCAATAGGTGTAACAACGATAACAGCCATGCTTATGAATGTGTGTTTTGCTGATGACCAATCCAAAAAGGAAGTGGCTGAAACTCAAAAGGAAGCTGAAAATGCTAGGGATAGAGCAAACAGGAGTGGGATAGAACTGGAACAAGAAAAACAAAAGACAAGCAATATAGAAACTAATAATCAAATAAAAGTAGAACAAGAACAACAAAAGACAGAACAAGAAAAACAAAAGACAGAACAAGAAAAACAAAAGACAGAACAAGAAAAACAAAAGACAGAACAAGAAAAACAAAAGACAAGCAATATAGAGACTAACAATCAAATAAAAGTAGAACAAGAACAACAAAAGACAGAACAAGAAAAACAAAAGACAATTAATACACAGAAAGATTTCATTAAATACGCAGAACAAAATTGCCAAGAAAAACATAATCAATTCTTTATTAAAAAAGCAGGAATTAAGGCTGGTATTGGTATAGAAGTAGAAGCTGAATGCAAAACCCCTAAACCCACAAAAACCAATCAAACCCCTATCCAGCCAAAACACCTCCCAAACTCTAAACAACCCCGCTCTCAAAGAGGATCAAAAGCACAAGAGCTTATAGCTTATTTGCAAAAAGAGTTAGAATCTCTGCCCTATTCACAAAAAGCTATCGCTAAACAAGTGGATTTTTATAAACCAAGTTCTATCGCTTATTTAGAACTAGACCCTAGAGATTTTAACGTTACAGAAGAATGGCAAAAAGAAAATCTAAAAATACGCTCTAAAGCTCAAGCTAAAATGCTTGAAATGAGAAACCCACAAGCCCACCTTTCAACCTCTCAGAGCCTTTTGCTCGTTCAAAAAATATTTGCTGATGTTAGTAAAGAAATAGAAGCAGTTGCTAATACCGAGAAAAAAGTAGAAAAAGCGGGTTATGGTTATAGTAAAAGGATGTAGGCATAAGAAAACACCATAAAATCGTTTTTAGCTTATTTATGGTATTTTAAAGACTCTATATTACCCAATTAGAACAGAGCCTTTTTTAAACTCCTTAGTAGGAATCCTAATCGTTTTTAGCGTTTGAGCGTTTCACAAAATACAAGTGGTTGCAATTTTTATGCGGTGTTTCATGAAGAATGATTTTTATACTTCTCTCTTTAAAAAGAGAGGGTTTTTATTTTAGTGGGTCTTTAATGGGTCTCAGCTGAGCTTTTAATGATCACGGTGTTGTAATCAGGCTGGACGGGGCGTTGGTTAGGCGAATTTTTCATGCGTTTTTTGATTTCAGCCAATTGTTTGGCAGAGACTTCCAAAGGCTCTTCTATGACAAACCATGCCACCCCTTCTGTGCAAGGAGGAGCGGTGAGAGAGCCGTTAAAATGGTAGTAATTGATGCTTTTAGGCAAGAAAGCGTCTAAAGCCACCTCCTTAAAACCTTGTTTCTTTTGAATGCCTTCTAAAACAGGATTAAGGTTGGGGTTTTCTTTCCCCTCTTCAAACCCAATCGCTAAGACTAATAAGCGTCCTTTAGCGTCTTTATGCACGAAATGCGCGCTCAAAGGCCTGGTTTTATTGTTGATTAAAAACTCCATAGGGGCGTGGAAATGCACATTATCCAACACATAGTCATGCCCTCTATAATTGATGTGGTTAGTCGGCTCAAACGAAGCTTTTAAAGTATGGTGAGTGAAAAAGACCGCTTTAGGTTTGGAAGCGGCGTATTTGAATTGCAAATCGGTTTTATCTTGCGTGTGGTAGTAATGCTCAATGTTAATGGGCGATTGGCTTTTACCGCTTTTACACACTTCAAAATCTTTGTGCAATTTATCCCAACGGTGCGGGCCGTTTTCTTTATTTTTATAATCCCATTTGGTGTTTTCAGCGCCTATAAGAGAAGTGGCTAGCGCTAAAGCGATCAAAAAAGTTTTTTTCATTTTAATTATCCTTTATTTTAAAATTCTAAAATTATTAAAAAGGCAACGCCTTAATTCTAGCGCTTAATCAACAATGACCGCAGTTACAAAAAATAGATTGGTTAAAAGTTGAAAATGATTTTAAATTCTGTTTTATATGGTAACAACTCCCTTGGATTAATGCGCCTATGGAGCGAGAATATTTGTTTCAATCAGCCCCTAATTTACAAGCGGTTAAAATTTTTGTCTTATACTCTAGGTTTTCAAATTGAATAAAATTTAACCCCTTAAGATTTAAATGATGATGACCAAACAATCGTATCAAAGATTCGCTTTAATGCGGGTTTTTGTGTTTTCGCTTTCGGCGTTTATTTTTAACACCACGGAGTTTGTCCCTGTCGCATTGTTATCAGATATTGCGAAAAGTTTTGAAATGGAGAGCGCGACAGTGGGGCTTATGATCACTGCTTATGCATGGGTGGTGTCTCTTGGATCATTGCCCTTGATGCTGCTTAGCGCTAAAGTTGAAAGGAAACGCTTACTGCTCTTTCTTTTTGCCCTTTTTATTCTCAGCCATATCCTTTCAGCGCTAGCGTGGAATTTTTGGGTGTTACTCATTTCTCGTATAGGTATCGCTTTTGCCCACTCTATTTTTTGGTCTATCACGGCTTCTTTAGTCATTCGTGTCGCGCCAAGAAATAAAAAACAACAAGCTTTAGGCCTATTAGCGCTAGGGAGTTCGTTAGCGATGATTTTGGGGTTGCCGCTTGGGAGGATCATCGGGCAAATTTTAGATTGGCGATCCACTTTTGG
>ASYU01000163.1:0-1086 GCA_000448465.1 Helicobacter pylori PZ5056
ATAAAGATGCGTCCATGATGGTCGTTTTGGGCGTTTCTGAAGAAAGCCTTTTGAGTTTGTGTCAAAGAACTAAAAATGTGTGGTGCGCGAATTTCAATGGCGGCATGCAAGTGGTTTTAGCCGGGATTAAAGACGATTTGAAAGCCCTAGAGCCGACTTTAAAGGAAATGGGGGCTAAAAGAGTGGTTTTTTTAGAAATGAGCGTGGCGAGCCATTGCCCTTTTTTAGAGCCTATGATTTTTAAATTCCAGGAATTGCTAGAAAAAAGCCTGAAAGATAAATTCCATTTTGAAATCATCTCCAATGCGACTAACGAAGCGTATCACAACAAAGCAAAAGCCGTTGAATTATTGAGCTTGCAACTCACTCAGCCGGTGCGTTATCAAGACTGCGTGAAATCCAACAATGACCGAGTGGATGTCTTTTTTGAATTAGGCTGTGGGAGTGTGTTAAAAGGGCTTAACAAGCGATTGAGCAATAAGCCCACCATAAGCGTGGGGGATAATAAAGGGCTTGATGAAGCCATTGAATTTTTAGAAGAATACGTGTGATGGGGAGAAAATGGTGCAAAAAATTGGCATTTTGGGGGCGATGAGAGAAGAAATAACCCCTATACTAGAATTGTTTGGCGTGGGTTTTGAAGAGATCCCTTTAGGGGGGAATGTTTTCCACAAAGGCGTTTATAATGATAAGGAAATCATTGTCGCTTATAGCAAGATTGGCAAGGTGCATTCCACTTTAACCACGACGAGCATGATTTTAGCGTTTGGCGTTCAAAAGGTGCTTTTTAGCGGGGTGGCTGGAAGCTTAATTAAAGGCTTAAAAATCAATGATTTGTTAGTGGCCAATCAATTAGTCCAGCATGATGTGGATTTGAGCGCGTTTGATCACCCTTTAGGGTTTATCCCAGAAAGTGCGATTTTTATTGAAACGAGCGAAAGTTTGAACGCCCTAGCTAAAAAGATCGCTAATGAGCAGCATATCGCGCTCAAAGAAGGCGTCATCGCATCAGGCGATCAGTTTGTGCATAGCAAAGAAAGGAAAGAGTTTTTAGTTAGTGAGTTTAAGGCGAGCGCGGTGGAAATG
>ASYU01000164.1:0-717 GCA_000448465.1 Helicobacter pylori PZ5056
TTCGTTTTTAGTTTTCCATGGCAAACTCCTTTTTAGAATTTATCCCCATAATTGCACTTATGGGGGCGTTTATTTTACAACAATCTTTTCAAATTTAAAAAACGCTCTCAAAAACCACTAAAGAGTGAAATTGCCTTACAAGATGAGCTTTTTTGCGATTTTCGTTAAAACGATTATTTTTTAGCGGAGTTTTTAAAAAAAAGGGTTTTTTACTCACTTCTTTTGATTGAAACAACACAATCAAGCGTCTTAAGGCAATTTAAAATAAAATAGCGCTAGCATGACCCCAAAGCCCCTTATTAAATTAATCTATACCAAATAGTAAGGAGTTATCTAACATGGGGTTTTTCAAGCTTAAAGAACACAACACGAACATTGCCACCGAGTTTAGAGCGGGTTTAACGACTTTTATCACCATGATTTACATCGTGCCCTTAAACGCTCTTATCCTTTCTCACGCCAACATGCCTTATGAAGCCCTTTTAAGCGCAACGGCCATTATCACTATCTTATCGAGTGTGTTTAACGGGTTATGGGCAAACACTCCCATAGCCATGAGCGTGGGCTTAGGGTTGTCAGCTTATTTTAGCTTTGGGTTAGTTCAGGGGCTAAAACTCCCTTGGCAGAGCGCTTTAGGCATCGTAGCGCTCTCGGGAGCGATTTTTGTGATTTTGTCTTTCACTAAATTTAGAAGTTGGGTCATGCGAAGCATTCCTA
>ASYU01000165.1:0-1809 GCA_000448465.1 Helicobacter pylori PZ5056
AACGCCCTGTGTTTCGTTTGGTGTGGGAAAAGGGAGGCTTGAAAATCATGGTCGCTTATTGGCCCTATGTCCCTTATGATCAATCCAACCCTAATTTGATTGATTACATGGGGTATGGTAACGCTAAAGTTGATTACAGGAGAGGGCGCCATCATTTTGAATTGCAACTTTATGATATTTTCACGCAATACTGGCGTTATGATCGCTGGCATGGGGCTTTCCGCTTAGGCTATACCTACCGCATTAACCCTTTTGTAGGGATTTATGCGCAATGGTTTAATGGCTATGGCGATGGCTTGTATGAATACGATGTTTTTTCCAATCGTATAGGGGTAGGAATACGCTTAAACCCTTAAAAAAGCGTTCTTTTATGCTATAATAAGACTAAAAATTCAAGGGGATTATTCAATTATGAAAATCAGTGTTAGTAAAAACGATTTAGAAAACACTTTGCGCTACTTGCAAGCTTTTTTGGATAAAAAGGACGCTTCTTCTATCGCTTCACACATCCATTTAGAAGTCATTAAAGAAAAGCTTTTTTTAAAAGCCAGCGATTCAGATATTGGGTTAAAAAGCTATATTTCTACGCAATCTACCGATAAAGAGGGCGTTGGCACGATCAACGGGAAAAAGTTTTTGGATATTATCTCATGTTTAAAAGACTCTAATATTATTTTAGAGACTAAAGATGATAGCTTGGTGATCAAGCAAAATAAAAGCTCTTTCAAGCTCCCCATGTTTGACGCTGATGAGTTTCCTGAATTCCCTGTTATTGAGTCGAAAGTGAGTTTAGAAGTCAATACCCCCTTTTTAGTGGATGCGTTTAAAAAGATCGCCCCTGTGATTGAGCAAACCAGCCATAAAAGGGAGTTAGCCGGTATTTTAATGCAATTCAATCAAAAACATCAAACCCTTTCAGTGGTAGGCACGGATACCAAACGGCTCTCTTACACGCAGTTAGAAAAAGTCTCTATCCATTCCACCGAAGAAGACATCTCTTGCATTTTGCCTAAAAGAGCTTTATTAGAAATCCTTAAGCTTTTTTATGAAAATTTCAGTTTTAAAAGCGATGGCATGTTAGCGGTGGTTGAAAACGAAACGCACACTTTTTTCACCAAGCTCATTGATGGGAATTACCCTGACTATCAAAAAATCCTCCCTAAAGAATACGCTTCTTCTTTCACTTTAGGCAAGGAAGAATTTAAAGAGAGCATTAAGTTATGCAGTTCTTTAAGCTCCACCATTAAACTCACTTTAGAAAAAAACAACGCTTTGTTTGAATCTTTGGATTCTGAGCATAGCGAAACGGCTAAAACCTCTGTTGAGATTGAAAAAGGTTTGGATATTGAAAAAGCCTTTCATTTGGGCGTGAACGCTAAATTTTTCCTTGAAGCCTTAAACGCTTTAGGGACAACGCAATTTGTTTTAAAATGCAATGAGCCTTCTTCGCCTTTTTTGATCCAAGAGTCTCTTGATGAAAAGCAAAGCCACTTGAGTGTTAAAATTTCCACTTTGATGATGCCAATCACATTATAAAGGCCGATTTGAATGCAAAATTACCAGAGCCATAGTATTAAGGTTTTAAAAGGCTTAGAGGGGGTTAGGAAACGCCCTGGAATGTATATTGGCGATACCAATGTGGGTGGGTTGCACCACATGGTGTATGAAGTCGTGGATAACGCTGTAGATGAGAGCATGGCGGGTTTTTGCGATACAATTAATATCACTTTGACTGAGGGGGGGTCATGCATCGTAGAAGATAACGGGCGAGGCATTCCTGTAGATATTCACCCCACGGAAAAAATCCCC
>ASYU01000166.1:0-7909 GCA_000448465.1 Helicobacter pylori PZ5056
AACGCTAAAGGCAGCATCCCGCAAACCATCGCAATGGTCGTCATTAAAATCGGTCTTAGACGGGTTTTGCCGGCAAATAAAATGGCTTCTTGGATATTCAAACCTTTTTTACGCTCTTCATTCGCCACATCAATTAAAAGCGTGGCGTTTTTACCCACCATACCAATGAGCAAAATCAAGCCTATCATAGAGAACATGCTCAAAGGCTGATGGACTAAACCTAGAGCAAAAAACGCCCCTGAAAAGCTTAAAGGCATGGTAACCATGATGATAAAAGGCTCTAAAATGGACTCATACAACGCCGCTAAAATCATATAAATCAACACAAACGCTGTCGCTAAAGCGACTAAAAACTCCCCATTGCTCTCTTTGGCGTTATCCGCTTCTCCGGTAAATCTGTAATTCGCCCCCTCAACCAGCCATTCTTTAGTGTTTTTACTCACTTGCGTTAAAATCTCGCCCAAAGAAACGCCCGCATTCCTATTAGGCTCAGCAAGCACCGTAACGCTGCGTTGGCGGTTATAGCGAGAAATACTAGACGGGCTTTTAGTTTCTGTGATTTCCACTAAAGCGTCTAAAAACATCAATTTATCGTATTTGTTACGCACTTGCAAGCGTTTGATGTCTTCTACAGAAACGCGCTTGTCATCAGGCACTCTAATGATCATGTCGTATTCTTTACCATCTTCTTTGAACACGCTCGCTTGAGAAGTCCCAGAAAAAGCAGAGCTCACCACTGATCCAATGGTTTGAGCGCTCACGCCGTATTTGTTAGCGTTTTGTCTTAAGATTTTGAGTTGCAATTGCGGTTGCGATTCGCTCGTGCTCGTATGATAGCCTTCAATTTTGCCTTTTAATTCAGGGCTTTCTAATAAGAATTTTCTCAAATTCTCCACGCTTTTATCCACCGCTTCTTGAGAATGGGAGAACACAAAGGTTTGAAAGGGCGAACTATCCCCACCGCCCCCTATAAGAGCAACTTCAGAAAGATTAATAGTATCTAAACCTTTAGCTTCAGGCATGCTTCTTAACTCCTTCCTTAAAGTGCGCATCAACTCAAATTGCCCCAATTGGTGTTCTTTTTTACGCTCTTTTAAAGGCTTGAGCTGCACAAAAATCTTAGCCTTAAAAGGGTTTTGTGTGGTGCCATAACCCACTTGCAAGGTGGTAAATTCCACCTCAGCATGTTTTTCAATCGCTTTTTGAAAGATCTTACTCTTTTGTGTCATGTAATCTATGCTCACGCCCGGTTTAGCCTTAAGCCACACTAAAAACCTCCCCCTATCTTCTTTCAGCATGAACTCCATACCCAATTTAGAAGCCACAAAAAGCGAACCCACAAACACCAAAACCACCGCTATAAAGATAATGAGCTTGTGGTTTAATACCCATTGGAGCAATCTGGTATAACGAGACTCTAAAGCCTTAAAAAAAGGCTCACTCCACACATAAAAACGAGAATGCCTGGGATTGACCACGACTGAGCTTACCATGGGGATAATCGTAACGACCACCACATACGAGAGAGCAATCGCTAAAGCCACTGTGATCCCAAAGCTTTGGAAAAAGCGCCCGATAATGCCTTTCATGTTCCCTATAGGCACAAACACAGAGAGCAGCATCGCTGAAATCGCTACTAGAGCAAAGCCAATCTCCCTCACCCCCTCATAGCTCGCTTTTCGTTTACTCATGCCCATTTCTAGCTTTTTATGGATGTTTTCAATCACCACGATCGCATCATCTATGATAATCCCTATCGCTAGCGTTAAAGCCACCATGGTGAGCATGTTTAATGAAAAGCCCATCCATTGAATGAGCGCAAAAGTCCCCATGATAGAAATAGGGATAGAGATCGCTGAAACAAGGGTGATCGTGCCGTTACGCAAGAACGCAAACACCACTAAAACCGCTAAAATCGCCCCTAAGACTAGGTCAAATTTCACATCTTCAATAGAGGTGCGGATATAGCTCGTAGTGTCTAAAAAGGGTCTGATTTCATAGCTGGGGCTAATGGCTTGAATGTGTTTTAAAGCTTCATACACCCTATCCACGATTTCAATTTCATTCGCTCCGGCAATCTTTTGGATTTCTAAAATCACACCGGGTTTGTCTTTAAAGCTCGCAAAAGTGTTGTCTTCTTCCAAGCCGATTTCAATCTTTGCAATATCGCCAAGACGCACATGATTGCCCACTTGGATCTTTTCTACATCCGCAACGCTATAACTATTCGCATTAATTAAAATAGACAATTCCCTTTGGCTATTGACAATGCGCCCCCCATCAATTTCCACATTCTCCGCTTTAAGCGTGCTGAAAAGATCCGCATAAGTCAGGTTGTATTTATTCATCAAAGTGGGATCCGCATAAATCCTAATCTGGCGCTCCCTAAAGCCGTTGAGCTGCACGCCCCCTACCCCATTGATTTTTTGGAGCATGGGTTTAATGGTGTTTTTAGCGTAGTCATTAAGGGTTGTAGCCGGCACGCTTGAACTGCTCACAAACAATGAAATAATGGCTTGGCTGTCGGTATCAAATTTATTGATAGAGGGTTTTTTAATGTTAGAATCATCAAAACGCACCGAAGAAATTTTATTAACCACATCGTTTAAGGCTTCTTCATTAGGTTTTTCTAATTCAAATTCAATGACGACAATACTCACATTTTTAGAACTCGTAGAAGTAACCTTTTTGATCCCATCAATCCCCATCACCGCTTCTTCAATCTTATCGGTTACCTTACTCTCTATGATTTCAGCGCTAGCCCCAGGATAAGTCGTAGTAACCACCACCGTAGGCAGATCAATTTTAGGGAAAAGCGCCACGCTCAATTTTTTAAAACCCATAGTCCCAAAAAAGACAATCGCCAAAGCAAACATCAAGGTCGTAATAGGACGATTAATCGCTGTTTTATACATCAAAATATCCTATTATTTCGTTTGGATAAACCCATCGCCAAAAAGCCCCACCGCCATAGGCTTAGACAAAAGGGCTTCAGCGCTCACTTTTCTGGTGTTTTCATCAACCGTGGGGTAAATCTTAGTGATTTTAGCTTCATGCTGATTGGAATCCCCGTCTATAGAATAAGTGTAAGTATCCCCCACTTTGACCGCATTAATATATTTAGAATCAAATTCAATGACCAATTTCCTAGCATGGCTGACTAATCTCAATAACACCGTGTTATTCGCGCTCACCCCTTCGCCCACTTGAATGTTTTTACTCGCTATTACGCCATCAAAAGGGGCTCTCAAAATGGTTTTATTCAATACCGCAATAGAATAAGCGTAATCCGATTCCAAACGCCTGTAATTGAACTCATAACTCTCTAGAGTGTTTTTATCCACAGCACCCCCAATTTTGCTGTATCGTTGGTATTGCTTTTTAGCGAAAATGAGTTGTTGCTCGGTAGAATCGCTTTGAGCCTGCTTGTCTTGATTATACAAAAGCAACAAAACATCGCCCTTTTTGACCACGCTCCCCTCAGTAACCTTAATGCTATCCACAATCCCTGTGCTATCCAGAGTGAGCTTGGAATCTTGTGCCGCTCTCACATTGAAAATCGCATACACTTTCTCGCCAGCTTCCAAACTCAAAAGACTCAAAAAAAGTCCTATTAAAATTTTTCGTATCATTTTTATCCCTTAATGCACATAGTCGTCTATTTTATGCCCGCTGTTGAAAATGTAATTGGCTTTTTTCACTTCGTAATTGTTGAGCGCTAAATTGTAAGCCACTTCTGCATCAAAGCGCGTGGTTAAGCCCCTTAAATAAGTGGTGAAATCCACTAAATTAGCGTCGTATTTCCTTTTAATATTGGCAAAAGAAAGATTAGCCGCATCCAAACTAGCCTTTGAAGATTCAATCTTGGCTCTGGCAATATCAAGCGACTTCCTGTAAAGCTGTTCGTCTTTTTCTTGCTCTAATTTTTTATACGCTAAATTCTTTTCATTCGCTAATTGGCCTAGCATGATGGATTGTTTTTGCAAACTCAACCCTATATCATCAAAAAATTTCATGCTCGCAGTAACCCCAGCCGTATTTTGCTGACCGGGGAAGAAGTTCCCAAAACTCCCCAAAGCGTAAGCGGGTTTTTGGATCCAATAAAGCCATGAGTCATAAACATCCACCGTAGGGTAATAGTTGAGTTGCTTGTTTTGGTATTTGAGTGCAGAAATTTGCTCCCTTAAAGAGACTAAATCTTGCCTTTCTCTCAATTGCAAATTAGGCACATCAATCGTAGTCTTTTTTAAATTTTTCACACTGAGGTTAGTGAGATATTCTAAAGTCAAGCGGTTTTGCTCCAAAGCAAATTGCATGTCTAAAATATCGTATTCGCTCAAATTCCCTTGCGCTTTTAAGCTTTGCAAATCATCAATCGTGGTTAGCCCTTTGTCATAGAGTTTGGTAACCCTTTTAATGTCTGTTTTGATTTGTTCTAATTTCTTTTGTAAAGCGATCATGCGAGCGAGATTGTTAAAATACTCATAATATTGTTGCACCACTTGCAAATACACGCTCTGGCGGCTATACTCTAAATTAGCCACAGTGGATCGGTAAGTCGCAGACTTTTCTTTGACATTATTCACATCGCTAAAACCATTAAACACATTCAATTTGACTTCAGCCTGGAGTTGTTGCGTGTTGTAATGCTTAAAGTGCGGAGTGTCCCTATTTTCATTTTTAAAGTTATAGTTCATATTAAGAGTGGGCAAAAACATCGCTTTGGAGATGGTATGGTTTTTCATCGCTTGCTTGACACTGAGTTCTTGCGCTTGCAAACTGAGATTAGTGGTAGCCCCCTTTAGCAGTTCATAAAGCCCCAAAGCGGCTTTATCGCTTTTTTCATGGTATTTAGCGATCTCTTGATTGATCGTGGTCGCTGTTTCTTTAGGCGAGGATAAAAAACTCGGTGTTGCTTCTAAAGAACTTGTCGGCGGATCAATGAGCTTTAAATTCTTGTGGCTGTAATTGTTAAGGATTTGCTTGATTTCATCTGGGGTTTTAGAGGGGGCTTGCGCTAGAGTTAAAGCTGCACACAAGCCCCATAAACTCGCATATCTTATAATCGTTTTCATCAATCCCCCTATCGTCTGGTTTTAGCATGCACTAATTGCACTAAATATTTTGCGTTTTCTCTAGGCAAATCCGGCAACATCCCATGCCCTAAATTAAAAATATGCCCTTGATTGCCCATGACTTTTAGAATCTTTTCAACCCCTTCTTCTAAAGCGTTTTTATCATAAAGGCGGGTGGGCTCTAAATTCCCTTGCAAAACATACTTATCGCCTAAAATCTTTTTTGCCGCTTCTAAAGGCGTGCCCCAATCCACGCCAAACACATCAAATTCCCCATCTATGCTATCCAAATAAGCGCCAATCCCTTTAGGGAAAAGGATAACTGGGATATGCACATAGCGTTTTTTAAGCTCTTTAGAGATTTTTTTCAAATAATCCCAACTGAATTTCAAATACGCTTCTTTTTCTAAAGTGCTAGCCCATGAGTCAAAGATCATCACTGCATTGACCCCTGCTTGGATTTGAAGGCTCAAATACTCTATCAATTCAAGGCTTAATTTTTCTAAAAGCGCTTTTAAAACTTCAGGCTCGCTATAGAGCATTTTTTTGCTTTTGGCATACGATTTGCTCCCCTCGCCTTCTATCATGTAAGTCGCTAAAGTCCAAGGCGATCCGCAAAAACCGATTAACGCTTTCTCTTTAGAAAGCTTTTGGCGCGTTTGAGAAATCGTATCATAGACATAGTTTAGTTGTTTATAAGCCCCTACTTTTAGGCTTTCCACGCTTTTTAAATCCGTAATAGTCTCTAAAAAATGCGGCCCCTTTTTGGGCATAAATTCCAAATTCAAGCCCATTTCCAAAGGCACTACTAAAATATCGCTAAACAAAATAGCCGCATCCACGCCTAAAATCTCTACCGGCTGTAAGGTAACTTCTGTGGCTAAATCGCTATTTTGACACAATTCCAAGAAGCTCCCCGCTTTCTTTCGGCTCTCTTGGTATTCGCTAAGGTAACGCCCCGCTTGCCTCATCATCCAAATGGGCGTATAAGGTGTTTCCTTTCTAAAACATGCATCAATGAAAATCATCATAAATCCTTAAAGGTTTGTCTGATTATGGTTTTTATACTCTATAGTTATTTTTTAAAATGAATATTTTACCCTAAAAATCTCGTAAAGTCATAAAAAGTGAATGTGATACCAACAGAATAGATATTCAATCGTGGCGTGCCAAAAGCCTTAGAAAATTTGCTTTGGATAAAATAAAAAGGGATACCACCCCTTGCTTCTATGCTCAAGCCAAAATTTTTAGCCGCATTGAAAAACAAACCCACACTCCCCACCGCTGATTGGATATTGAATTGATACTTATCAATCTTAGCCCCTAAAATTTGAAGCTGATAGCCTAAGGCGATTTTAGGGATAACCCACCCCTTAAAAAGCCTAACCCCAGCGACTAGCCCAGCGCTCATGAAATACGAATCGCCCATTCCTGCATCCAAATACCCCCCCAATAAAGCTTTCTTTTTTAAAACGAACCCTGCTTGAAAGCCCAAAGAAGCGTCATGGTAAATTTTATCCATTAAAATAGGTGGGCGGTTTTTAGGGCGGATGGGGGATCTTTTAGTCGTTTCTGCATGCTGGTAAAGATAGCCGATTTTAAAAGAGCCAAAATATTTTTTAGTAGGCTCTAAAGGTTTGAAAAAATTCCAATCCTTTTTGGCCAGTAAAACGCCTTTTAAAAGGCTTAAGATTAAGAAAAATCTAAAAATCAAAGCTTTAATTCCAATTTTTGTTTGGAAAATTCTACAATCTTTCCATGGAATCTCGCATAAAGTTGCGCTAAAGAAATGGTGTTTTCATAAAGCGCTAAAGCGGAATTTAAATTCTCTTGAACGCCTTTTTCAAAAAAATGTTGCAATTCGTCATAATCTTCTATCTCTATGCCTAATTTTTTTAAAAAAAGATAGCTGTATTTATCCACCACCATCACTTCTCTAGCACACACATAGCATAAAATCGCATCCGCGCTTTCTTTACCAATGCCCTTTTGGTCTAAAAGCCACTCCCTAGTAACTTCTTGTTTAAAATTTTCAAAACTTTGAAAGTCTTTTAAAATATTCCCGCTCAAATCAATCAGTCGTTTGGCTTTTTGGTTATAAAACCCGCTAGGGCGGACACACTCTGCAAGCTTTGAAAACTCTATATAAGCGATTTTTTTAAGATTGATCTCATCATCATTTTCTAAAATGAAAGCGTTTTTTAGATTTTCTAAAGATTTCAAAACGGCTTCAAATTTAGTGTTTTGCGTTAAAACCACCCCTAGTAGAGCTTCAAATTTCAAAGCGTCAGGCCACCACCAAGCAGGGGCGTTTTTCAATAAATCCAAGCTCTTCAAAGCCTTTAAAATCTCAAAACTATCCAACACAACAACCGCCTATGAAAAAAGAAATAAAAAAGAGTATTTTATTGAAAAAGAAGCAAAAATTAAAGCGAAAAGCTAACGCTTAAAGCGTTAGCCCCATACAAACACCTTTCTTAAAACTAAGTTAAAAGCCTTAAGATATTTTGTTGAACGGTATTGGCTTGACTCATCGCATAGCTGCCTGATTGCGCCAAAATGTTGTTTTTATTGAAATTCGCACTCTCTTCAGCGAAATCCACATCCCTGATTTGAGACTCAGCCGCTTTAACATTCACTTGAGTGATGCTGATGTTATTCACGGTGCTAATCATTTGATTTTGCACAGAACCTAAATCAGAGCGGACTTTATCCAACATTTTCATCGCAGACTCGGCAATATCAATCACCACCATCGCGCCTCTTAAGGTTGTAACCCCAGATCCCAAGCTTTGATTACCGCTAGCGATGACAGCGTTATAGTTCGCACCACT
>ASYU01000167.1:0-877 GCA_000448465.1 Helicobacter pylori PZ5056
AACCAACAGATTAAAAGCCGCCCGCTATTATGAAATGGGTTGCAGTGGGGGCGATGCGACCGCTTGCGCGAATTTAGCTCAAATGTATGAAAACAAAAAAAACGCTGATTCAAACGATAAGGAAAACGCTTTGCAATTGTATGCGGTGGCTTGTCAAGGGGGGGATATGCTCGCATGCAATAATTTGGGGTGGATGTTTGCTAATGGGAGTGGGGTCCCAAAAGATTATTACAAAGCGATGGGTTATTATAAATTTTCATGCGAAAACGGGAATGATATGGGGTGCTACAATTTGGGCTTGATGTCTAACGTGAATAATATTTATGGTATTGATAAAGCCCAACTCAGTCAAGTGGATTTGAATTATTTGGCTTGTAACGCTGGGGACATGATGGGGTGCGCGAATTTAGGCTGGATTTATGCGAATGGGGATTTAGGGGCTCCATTAAATAACCACTACGCGGCGAAGTATTTTCAAATGGCATGCGATGGGGGGATTTTGGGGAGCTGTAACAATTTAGGCGTGCTGTATCAAAAGGGCTTAGGCGTGCCTCAAGACGATCAAAGGGCTTTGGATTTATTCTCGTATGCATGCGATAATGGTTTTGAGTCAAGCTGTCGTAATTACGGGAATTTCAAAGAGCATTTATTGCGCGTGAATCCTAATTACGGGCGCTTGTTCATGCCATATAATTCTTATGAGATACCCTAGTAGGGGTATTTTAAAATCATTCTCGCCCCATAACTAAAACCCCAAAGATCGCATTTTTAAGAGGTTACTACTTGCTTTGCACAAAGCTCTTTTATTTTTTTGAATAAATTCAGCCACAAATTGCGACTTTTTCACAAATTTAAGCTATCTTTTTTTTTTTTTTTT
>ASYU01000168.1:0-213 GCA_000448465.1 Helicobacter pylori PZ5056
ATTTTTTAACCCATCTCCTTACAGCGCGCAACAAAGGCAAGGATTTTTGATAGGCTTTGCGATAGATTTTAAAAGTGGTGTTTTGAGAGAGTTCCAATAAAGGCGAGGCGTTTTGTAACAGGCGCTCATAATTAACCCTCAAATCATCATAATTAACCCTCAAATCATCATAATTAACCCTCAAATCATCATAATTAACCCTCAAATCATCAT
>ASYU01000169.1:0-722 GCA_000448465.1 Helicobacter pylori PZ5056
CTTGAGCTTAGATTATCAATCGCACCCGTGATCGCGCTAGGCGTGCTGGCTAGATTGACTAAGGAATTTAAGTAATTGTATTGGTTTAAAAGGTTGCTCAAGTTATCGTATCTGTCCGCAAGATTTTGCAATGCTCCAGTGTTTTTCACTTGTTGGACCGCTTCGCCGATTTGATAGCCCACGCTCATGTAAAATCCGTCATCTTCAGCTCTTGATAATGAGAGCATGAGAGAAAGAGAGAGTAAGAGAGATTTTTTCATGTTTTCTCCTTTTATTAGATTTTCTTGGTTTCACATTCCCATGATAGTCATGTTTATGAAATTTCGCCATTTTACCACGAAATGCTTATTTTTAGCTTAAAATTTATATTTTGAAAAAAAAAAAAAACAATTTTAAGTATTTTTTACAATAAAATATCATAGAGCTTGATTTAAGAAAAGAAATTTTATCCGGTTTGAAATTGGTTTTTAAATCTTTGGTTACAATCAAGCCATTCTAATGAGGAAGAAAGGCATGTTTGAAAAGATACAAAAAGAATGGCTGAGTAACATTCAAAAGGATTTGTTGTCTGGTTTTGTGGTGGGGCTTTCTGTGATCCCAGAGACGGCCGGCTTTGCGATCATGGTGGGTTTAGATGTGGGCGTGGCGTTTTATACGACCTTTTACATGGCTTTTGTTTTGTCTTTTTTTGGGGCTAGAAAGGCGATGATTAGTGCAGCGGC
>ASYU01000170.1:0-6592 GCA_000448465.1 Helicobacter pylori PZ5056
CCCCCTTAAGCCCGGCGTCTTTGATGATTTCAGCTTCTTTGGTGTGCTGCTTGGCGTTTAAAACGGTGTGAGGGATGCGTTCTTTTTTGAGTAAAGCGTGTAAGGTTTCACTCTTTTCAATGCTGGCCGTGCCGACTAAAACCGGCTGTCCCTTATCGTGCAATTCCTTAATCTTAAGGATCACGGCGTCAAATTTTTCTTTTTCACTCTTATAGATCAAATCGTTCAAATCTTTCCGCTTGATCGCTAGATTAGTAGGGATAGACACCACTTCTAAATTATAGATTTCTAAAAATTCTGTGGCTTCGGTTTGAGCCGTGCCTGTCATGCCAGCGAGTTTAGAAAACATCCTGAAATAATTTTGGAAAGTGATATCGGCTAAGGTTTGGCTCTCTTCTTTAATGCTCACGCCCTCTTTAGCCTCTAATGCCTGGTGTAAGCCCTCACTAAAGCGCCTCCCCTCAGACAAACGACCGGTAAATTCATCCACAATCACCACTTCATTATTGGCTACAATATAATCTTTATCAATAAAAAAGAGGTAATTCGCTTTCAAAGCCTGGTCTAAATGGTGCGATAAAGCGGCGTTTTCAATCTTGTATAAATTATCCACGCCAAAGAGGTTTTCGGCTTTTTTAATCCCCTCTTCAGTGATTAAAATCGCGCGGTTTTTTTCGTCTATGGTGAAATCGGTTTCCACTTGCATGCTTTTAGCGACTTCATCAGCCTTGTTGTAATTTTCCATGCGCCTATCCACAGGCCCTGAAATGATTAAGGGGGTTCTGGCTTCATCAATTAAAATGGAATCCACCTCATCAACAATAGCGAACGCATGCGATTTTTGCACTTTATGCTCTAAAGAATATTTCATGTTATCCCTTAGATAATCAAAGCCAAATTCATTATTAGTGCCATAAACAATGTCTTTAGAATAAATTTCTAAGCGTTCATCATCATCGCGCACGCTCGCAGTGATCGTGCCTACGCTATAACCTAAAAAATGATACAACGGCTCCATTTCTTTAGAATCCCTATGGGCTAGGTAATCATTGACCGTTACCACATACACGCTCTCGCCCTTTAAAGCGTTCAAAGCCACCGCTAAAGTAGCGACTAAAGTTTTACCCTCTCCAGTTTTCATTTCAGCGATTTTGCCATCGTTTAAGACCATGCCCCCAATGAGTTGCACATCAAAATGGCGCATCTTTAAGATCCTTTTACTCGCTTCTCTGGTGATGGCAAAACTTTCAGGCAGGACTTCTAAAAGGGTTTTTTCTTGCAAATCTTTTTCTACGGATCGCACTCGTTTTTTTAACTCTTCAAAAGCGTTTTGCAGCTCATCGTCGCTCATTTTTTCATAAGCAGGCTCTAAGGCGTTGATGGCTAGGACTTGTTTTTTGTATTGTTTGATCCAGCGATCGTTTCTGGTGCCAATGATTTTTCCAATGATTGCTTTTATCATAGTAGTAATAACCTTATTAAGAGTGCTTTAATCCCATTTATTTGATTAAAGCGTCAGTTTTTAATCCCATTTTAGCATGGATAAAATAAAAGTCATGTAAAATAAAGGGTTTTATTAAAGATGAGAGATTGTTTTAAGGTTTGAATAATGAAAGCTTTTTTAAAGATTTTAATGGTTTTGATTTTTATAGGCGTTGCTTACGCTAAAAATCCTCCAACGCTTTCTAAAGAAGAAGAGGTTTTGCAGCATTTGCAAAGTTTTAGCGCGCATTTCAAGCAGGTTTTAAAAAATGAAAAGCCTTTAGTTTATTACGGGGTTTTAAAGGCTAAAGCCCCTAATTGGGCTTTATGGGTTTATGAAAAGCCTTTAAAAAAAGAAATTTACATGAACGATAAAGAAGTGGTAATTTATGAGCCTAATTTGTTTCAAGCGACCATCACGCCCTTAAAAGACAAGACGGATTTTTTCACCATTCTCAAGCGCTTAAAAAAGCAAGATGACGGCTCTTTTCAAACGACTATCAACAAAACCACTTATCGTTTGGTTTTTAAAGACGGCAAGCCTTTTTCGCTGGATTTTAAAGATGAAATGAACAATCTGGTAACGATCACTTTTTCTCAAGCAGAAATCAACCCCACCATTGCTGATGAAATCTTTGTTTTTAACCCTAAAGATGAAAATATTGACATCGTGCGCCAATGATTTTTAATGATTCATTGCATTTTGTTAGCAAAAGTTAGCTAAAATAGACAAGCTTTTAAAATCATGGGGCTGACTTGGATTTCGACAGATTTCTTGTCGCGCAGATAGCATGCCAAGCGCTACTTGTAAAACAGCAACAAAAATAACTGTAAACAACGCAGATTACGCTCCAGCTTACGCTAAAGTTGCGTGAGTTAATCTCCTTTTGGAGCTGGACTGATTAGAATTTCTAGCGTTTTAATCACTCCATAACCTTAAGCTAGACGCTTTTAAAAGGTGGTTCGCCTTTTAAACTAAGAAACAAGAACTCTTGAAACTACCTCAAGGTTTTAGAAAGTTGGACCAGAGCTAGTTTTAAGGCTAAAAAACTAACCAATTTTCTAAGCATTGTAGAAGTTTGTGTTTAGGACAAGATTTTTGGACTGGGGTTCGATTCCCCACAGCTCCACCATATTAAAAAGTATCATTTTTATAGCGTATTTAAGGAAGGTAAATGCAGAAGTTTTTCTCTCGTTTTAGAAGGTGGGCGTTGCCCTTTTATTTTGTGAGTGCTTTAGCAGCGATTGATATTGATGAAGTGACAGAAGCTCAAGCTAACAGCGTGAAATTAAGCGATCAGTTAGTGAGCCTGAGCGATAAGCTTTTAGAAAAAGCGGTTGATAGGGGGCGCAATACCGATCACTTAAAAGATCTTAACGATTTGCATGAAAAAATCAAACGATTGCGCTTGATCTTAGAGCCTAAACCTAAGGATAAAGAAAATAATCCTAACTTAAAAGATCATCAAGACTCTGAAACGATTGAAGTCGGCGAAGCGATTAAAAAGGCTTTAGGCGAACCGGTATTCCCCCAAGACGCGCTAGATGCCGCTTTGCAAATTGACAAACAGCTGGATTCTTTCAAGCAAGATAATTTGATTGATGTTAAGCCCTTAAAAGATGTTTTAGCCCAACTAGAAACCGAATTGAGAAAAGCCATTAATTTCCAAAAACAATGGCTCAATTCTACCAAGCCTAATTGATAGGGGTTTAAAAAAAGAACTTCACGCTAGCCATAAGGCTGCTCCTGTCTTGCGCATCAGCCTTAAAGGCTTTGTTGAAAGGGCCGGTAAGATAGTTTAATTTATAGCCGTTGTGCATGGTGACCACATAGTATTCTAAATCCACATCAACCCTGAAAAAAGAACCCCATTTATAACCCAAGTTCAAGTTAATGGATCTTTCGCTCGCTCTGGTGGCATAAGTGTATCTGCCTAAAATACCCCATAAAAACCCTCTATACACCCCCCCACCAAAGACATATCCAGAAACAGCGTCTGCGGTAATAGCGTTACTAAAAATCCTACCATAAACGCTGTTATTTCTTATACTAAAAGGGACCGGGTTACCATACCAGCCAATCCTTGCGTTAGCGTTGCCAAAATTTTGATAATAACCAAAGCCAAAGTTAAATTCGTTGTAGTCAAAGCGTTGGTGGATGAAAAACGATGAACCCCACTCGCCAATCTTAGAGTTAATCCAATACACATCGTATAAATCTTTAGCATAAACAGGGAAAATCGCATTGATAAGGGTTTGAGATCGTAACCCTAAACCTTTAAATTTCGGGTTGCTATCAATATGGATTTTAATCCCGGGCACTCCGTAAGTTTTAGGCGAAAAATAAAAAAAGGGCGTGGCTTTAACATGCTTGCTAGAAAAATAGAGTTGCGCGGCATGGATGCCATCATCAACTTCTTTTCTGCCATCTTCAGTTACAATAGGGGCATACCAATCTCGTATCCATTGCCCAAAAGCTAAAGCCCTCCCAAAAGAGCTAAACCATTCTAACGCTATTTTAGAATTGATTTTATAATCCAGTTCAAAACCCTGTGTGTAGGAACTCATAAAATCCATGTTAGAAAGGTAGCGCCCTAATTTTAAGTGGAATTTATCGCCATAAGAATAAAACAAATAGGAATTATACAGCACATAATTACGAGTGTGAGCGTCAGATTCTATGCGAGAGTTTTTCCAAGGAGCGTCGCCTAAATACCCCCACCAACGCCCTATGAAGTAAAAAAGTTCTGAGCCATAGACTTGATGCGTGGCTTGATCGATGAGCGTTTTGGTAGAATCATAAGCGAGCGCTCCTAAAATCCCGCCAACGCCTATTTTTAAGCTGTGTTTTTCTATGTTTTTAGGGAGCAGATTGGAATCCACTTGAAGCTTGATCGTGGCGGTTACAAAAGTGGCTGTAGGGAAAATCCCTTCTTTGGAATTGAGTTTGGAATGGTTAAACCCCACTTTAGAAAAGGATTCCGCTACCCCGCTAAACTTATAATCAAAAGCCAATAAAGGGCTTTGATTGTAAAGAATGGAAACAAACAATAGAGGTAATTTTTGAAATTTTAACACAGAATAACCTTTGTTTAATTTTCGCTCGTATCACACTCCAATTTTATTAAAAAACCTATTAAAAATGAAAGTATTCAAATAATTATCTAAATATTATTCTTTTTTTGTTTTGCTTTCATTTTTTATTGGCTCAAAAGAATACCCCAAAGCCTGATAAATTTGATTGTGGTAACGGACTTGATTGTCTTCTAAATTCTCTTGAAAAGACTTTTTAAAATGCGGATGTAGCGTGTTTAAAAACATCTCTAGCCCTATCGCGCTGGAATAATTCACCCAATCATGCCTTAAATCGCTCTCTAATAAGGAAGCGTATTCTATCAGCGTTTCATCGCTGTTTTGTAAGGCATTGACAATGAATAAATCTTTTCTGTCTTTAGGCTGGGTGAGTAAGAGTAAAGAGGGGTTGAAATTGATTTGCGTGGAAAGGATTTTAAGGGGCTTATACTCTAAAAGCCCTATTTGAGAAAGGATCAGTCCGCTTTTAGTGGTAGGGGTGTTTAAAATCAAAATAGAATTTTTAAAAAACGCATCATGTTTTCTAAAATTTTTTGAAAAACTCGTGGCTTGCTTGTAAGAAATATTTTCTTGGTGTTTGACTTCAATGCTTAAAGACTCCGTGATTTGTCTCAAGCGTTCGCCTATTAAGCCATCGTCATCGTATTCAATCACGGGTGAATTAGGGCTAATGAAAGTTGTGAGCATGCCTAATTGCTCTTTATAATCAATCCCCCCAAAATACAAACGCTCGTTTAAAGAAGGCTCGGTATGATTTTCTAATTGCGTTTTATTCACCGTAGGCACATAAGTAGGGGTATTGATAGTCGTGTTTTGGAGCAAATTTTCCACGCCCTCTTTAGTCAATAAGGCTATCACAAAAGGGAATTTTTCTTTTTCAATTTCTTTATAAGTTTGTTCTAATTTTTCAGGGCTTTCTTCATCGCTGTCAAAGACTTGGATATTGAAATCGTTGTTTCTGGTGTTCAAATACGCTAAAAGGGTGTTCATCACCGAAATGGCATAACGCCCCACCACCTTTTTAGGCAGTAAAACCGCTAATTCAATCTTAGGCTCATAGCTTTCTTTAGCTGGAGTTTGAGAAGCGATGAATGCAGGGTTGAGTTTGCTTAAGATGTCCTTGTAATAAGTTTTAAGGCTCTCATCTTGGTTGTTGTTATCGTATTGAGACACAAAAGAAAAGATTTGATTTTGCAACATCAAGTCTTTCAAGCATTCCAAAGAGCAAGGCTCTGTCTTAATGATTTGCTGGTGCGCTGGAGGCAGTGGGGAAAACAGATAGCTTTTAGCACTCAAACTTATCGCGCAAAAAGTGGAAACAATCAGCGCAAGGCGTTTGAAAAATCTTTTTCTTAAGGCGTATGGCATTTTTTAATATCTTTTAAACTGAATTTCCTAAAATTTTATTATAGAATATTTAACCCTAACAAAGAGACTGATTTTACCCCTACAATCCAACAAGAGAATTTTTCTAAGGCGTGTGGGATCAAACGCGCTTTTAAACACTCAAACCCTATGAAATCCCTATTATAAGGGCACAAAGCGAGAACCAAACCCCCACCAACTTTAATTTTCAACCATTAAAGGATTGCATCAAAGGAACAAATGGCGCATGCTCTCATGCTTTGATGATCCCCTAGCGCCAATTATAGATATAAGGCCTTAAGCTAATGCAATAATCCCTAGTGCTTAATATATCCTTACGCATATCCCCTAATTGCCCAGACAACACTTCTTGCACCTTTCTTAATTGGTTAATCTCAGTGTTTTGCGCGCTGATGACTTTTTTTAAATCCCTTATTTCTTTAATCAAATCCGCATTACTGATCGCTTTATTGGCCTGTGCTGGATCCGCGTTTAAAAAACCTAACGCCACGCATAAACTCACAACGATTTTTTTCATCACCACTCTCCTTTTTATCCTCTCCCAACACTCAGCCATAGCCAAATAAAAGGGATCACCCCTTTTAATGAAAATAAAACTAGAGCCTAAAATTCTCCATTAAGTTAAAGTTCA
>ASYU01000171.1:0-4176 GCA_000448465.1 Helicobacter pylori PZ5056
GGTGTGTGCCGCGCTTTTGCATGATGTGGTAGAAGACACGCCCTGTGAGATTGAAACGATTGAGCGAGAATTTGGGCAAGATGTGGCTAATTTAGTGGATGCGCTCACTAAAATCACTGAAATCAGGAAAGAAGAGTTAGGCGTGAGCTCTCAAGATCCCAGAATGGTGGTTTCAGCACTCACTTTTAGAAAGATCCTTATTAGCGCGATACAAGATCCAAGAGCCTTAGTGGTAAAGATTAGCGACAGGTTGCACAACATGCTCACCTTAGACGCCTTGCCTCATGACAAGCAGGTGCGTATTTCTAAAGAGACTCTAGCGGTGTATGCCCCCATAGCGAGCCGATTGGGCATGTCTTCAATCAAAAATGAATTAGAAGACAAGAGCTTTTATTATATTTATCCAGAAGAGTATAAAAATATCAAGGAATATTTACACAAAAACAAGCAGTCTTTACTTTTAAAACTCAACGCTTTCGCGAGCAAGTTAGAAAAAAAGCTTTTTGACAGCGGGTTTAGCCATTCGGATTTCAAACTCGTTACGAGGGTGAAACGCCCTTATTCTATCTATCTTAAGATGCAACGAAAAGGTGCGGTTAATATTGATGAAATTTTGGACTTGTTAGCCATTAGGATTTTATTGAAAAACCCGATTGATTGCTACAAGGTTTTAGGGATTATCCATTTGAATTTCAAACCCATTGTCTCTCGTTTTAAAGATTACATCGCTTTACCGAAAGAAAATGGCTACAAGACGATACACACGACGATTTTTGATGAATCTTCTGTTTATGAAGTGCAGATCCGCACCTTTGATATGCACATGGGGGCGGAGTATGGTAATTCAGCCCACTGGAAGTATAAAGCTGGGGGCGTGGATAATGAAGAACATCATGAGGGCATGCGGTGGTTGCAAAATTTTAAATACCATGACAGCGATCTAAAAAACGACCCTAAGGAATTTTACGAACTCGCTAAGAACGATTTGTATCGTGAAGATATTGTCGTTTTTTCGCCTCATGGGGACACTTACACTTTACCGGTGGGCGCGATCGCTTTAGATTTCGCTTACATGGTGCATAGCGATTTGGGCGATAAAGCCACGGACGCTTATATCAATAGTAAAAAAGCCTTACTCAATCAAGAATTAAGGAGTGGGGATGTGGTTAAAATCATTAAAGGCGATAAAGTAATACCTCGTTTCATTTGGATGGATCAGCTTAAAACTTCTAAGGCTAAAAACCATTTGCGCATCCAAAGAAGAAACCGCTTGAAAGAAATTGACACTAAGAGCATGATCAATATCTTAGCGACTTTTTTTGGGCGCTCTGTTTTTGAAGATGCGGATTTGAAAGATTATAAAAACTTTGAAGAAAAATTAACAGATTGTGGGGTGGAGACCACCTTAACAGAAGCAATGAAAAGCTTTGAAAATTTGGCCAAACTCACTGAAGAGATTGAAAATAAGGTGTTTTCCTTGAAAGAAGACGCGATTTTGGAATACCAGGAGATGAGTTTATGGACTCGAGGTTTGAGGTATTTGGGTTTTAAAACTAATGTCTTGAATTTTTTAACCCCAAATCGGCAGTGGCAGTGTAAGGAATTAGAACATTTTAGCGTTTGTTCAAGCAACGCTTTAGAAATCAAACAGGTGTTGTTGAATGATTGTTGTTACCCTAAATATGGCGATGAAATCATTGCGATCGTAACGGATTTGAAAGATCCAAAGGCGATTGCGCACCATAAATTTTGCAAAAAAGCGATGGTGGAAGTGGATTCTAAAGTGCCGATGGTTTATATAGAATGGCACAAGCGGGATCGAACGATTTATAAAATGATGTTTTATTTAGGAGAGAAAAAGTCGGTTTTAGCGAGTTTATTGACTTTTTTAAACAGGAATGAATGCAATATTGTGGGCGTGTCTTACTTAGGCTATAAGGACAAATATTCTAGCCATTGCGAAGTGAGTTTTGAAATAGCCACGGATAAGGCGGATTGGATGAGGGCTTTAATCAATCGCAAATATCAGGATAGGATTGTAGAATTATCCAGTCTGGATGACGCTTATGAGTCATAATAAGCCCTAATTAAGGAATAAACATGGAACAAAAAATCAGTACCGCCTTAAAAGAGATCAAAAGAGGCGCTAATGAAATCATTGGATTAGAATACATTGAAAAGCTGGTGAGAAAATATTACGAAACCAATGAACGCTTTATCGTTAAAGCCGGGTTTGATCCTACCGCTCCCGATTTGCATTTAGGGCATACGGTATTGATTCAAAAATTAGCTTTATTGCAGCAATATGGGGCTAGGGTTAAGTTTTTGATTGGGGATTTTACCGCTATGATAGGCGATCCTACGGGTAAAAATGAAACCAGAAAGCCCTTAAACCGGGAGCAAGTTTTAGAAAACGCTAAAACTTATGAAGAGCAAATCTATAAAATTTTAGATCAAAAACACACCGAAGTGTGCTTTAATTCCACTTGGTTGGATACTTTAGGTGCAAAGGGCATGATAGAATTGTGCGCGAAGTTTTCAGTCGCTAGAATGCTAGAAAGGGATGATTTCACTAAACGCTATAAAGAAAATCGCCCCATTAGCATCGTGGAATTTTTATACCCTTTGTTGCAAGGCTATGATTCAGTGGCGATGGGTGCGGATATTGAGCTTGGGGGCAATGATCAAAAGTTTAATTTGCTAGTGGGGCGTTTTTTGCAACGGGCTTACGGCTTGAATAAAGAGCAGTCTGTCATCACCATGCCTTTATTAGAGGGGCTTGATGGGGTGCAAAAAATGAGTAAAAGCTTGGGAAATTATGTGGGGATCACTGAAGAGCCTAACGCGATGTTTGGGAAGATCATGAGCGTGAGCGATGATCTTATGTGGCGCTATTATATCCTTTTGAGTGCTAAGACTTTAGAAGAAATTGAAGACTTAAAACATGGTATTTTAAACCAAACCTTGCACCCTAAAGCCGTTAAAGAGGATCTCGCTGGTGAAATCGTGGCTCGTTATTATAACAATGATCAAGCCTTCAAGGCGAAAGAGCAATTTTCTAAAGTGTTTAGCGCAAACCTTTTGCCCGAAATTTTATCAGAGAGCGATTTTGATGAAGGGGTTGGGATTTTAGATGTTTTAAAACAGATTGGCTTTTGCCCATCCACTTCACAAGCCAGGCGCGATATTCAAGGGGGAGGGGTAAAGATTAATCAAGAAGTGATAAAAAATGAGAGTTATCGTTTTGTTAAAGGAAATTATGTTATACAGCTTGGTAAGAAAAGATTTATGAAATTAAATATTAACTAATATTAAGGAAAGAGCTATGGTATCAACACTCAAACCGCTAAAAATCGGTAAGCACACCATAGAATTCCCTATTTTTCAAGGGGGCATGGGTGTGGGGATTAGCTGGGATGAACTAGCTGGAAATGTTGCCAAAGAAGGGGCTTTAGGAGTGATTTCAGCCGTAGGGACTGGTTATTATAAAAACATGCGTTTTGTAGAAAGGATTGTGGCTAAAAAACCTTTTGAAGCCTTGAATTTTTACTCCAAAAAAGCGTTGAATGAAATTTTTGCAAACGCTAGGAAAATTTGCGGGAACAAGCCTTTGGGGGCGAATATTTTATACGCTATCAATGACTATGGCCGTGTTTTAAGGGACTCTTGTGAAGCGGGAGCGAATATCATTATTACAGGGGCTGGTTTGCCCACCAACATGCCTGAATTCGCTAAGGATTTTAGCGATGTGGCGCTCATCCCTATCATTTCTTCAGCGAAGGCTTTAAAAATCCTTTGCAAAAGATGGAGCGATCGCTATAAAAGAATCCCGGACGCATTCATTGTGGAAGGGCCTTTGAGTGGGGGGCATCAGGGCTTTAAATACGAAGATTGTTTCAAAGAAGAATTCCGATTAGAAAACTTAGTGCCTAAAGTCGTGGAAGCTTCTAAAGAATGGGGGAATATCCCTATCATCGCTGCTGGGGGGATTTGGGATAGGAAGGATATAGACACCATGTTAAGCCTTGGAGCGAGTGGGGTGCAAATGGCGACTCGTTTTTTAGGCACGAAAGAATGCGACGCTAAAGCGTATGCCGATCTTTTGCCCACGCTCAAAAAAGAAGATATTTTACTCATTAAATCGCCTGTAGGCTATCCGGCTAGGGCTATTAATAC
>ASYU01000172.1:0-3445 GCA_000448465.1 Helicobacter pylori PZ5056
GTGATGATCCTTATGCAATTGCTCGTGCAAATCTTTTCGCACAGCCCACAACCTATACACCTTTCAGAGCCTGAGTCTAAAAGCCGTTGCAGATTATGCACCGCGCGATAGCGTGGGCTTAAAGGGAGTTGTTCCATAGGGTAATGGATGGTTACGCTTGGGCTAAAAAATTCCTTGATCGTAAGCCCTAACCCTTTGAATAGATCCAAACCCAAGCTTGTTTTAACGGTGTCTTTAAACTGCTCGGTCGCGCTATGGACTTCGGCTCGTTTAGGAAGTTGCTTGTATTCTTGTTTGGCCATAAAACCTCCTTTAAATTAAAATGATAATGCCCGTTAGCACAATGTTCAATAACGCTAAAGGCAACATGATTTTCCAGCACATATCCATCAACTGATCGGGCCTTACATGCGGATAAGTCGCTCTAACCCACATGGATAAAAAGACAAAAAAGCCCGCTTTGATTAAAATCGCTATTCCCCCAGGGATAAAGCCCCATGCGTTAAACCCGCCAAAAAACACAATAGAAATCACAAAGGAAAAAGCGAATAAATGCGCATATTCCGCTAAAAAGAACATGCCCCATTTCAAGCCGCTGTATTCGGTGCAATACCCTGCTACAATCTCGGCTTCATGCTCTAACAAGTCAAAGGGGGTTCGATTCAATTCAGCATAGCTTGCGATCAAAAACAAAACAAACGCTAGAGGTTGCTTAAACACAAGCCAGTCTAAAAACCCACCGCTTTGGTAATGATTGATTTCCACTAAAGAGAGCGATCCTACCACCATTAAGGGGGCTAGAATGGTTAAGGTGCTGACCACTTCAAAGCTGAGCAGTTGGATCGTCGCTCTCGCTGAGCCAATCAAAGAGTATTTGTTATTAGAGGCAAGCCCGGCCAAAATAGGCGCATAAATCCCTGCTGAACCCACAGCTAAGAAAAACAAAAAGCCAATGTTAATGTCAGAAATAAGGGGCTTGATCTCATAGCCAAACAAAGTGAAATTAGGGAAAAAGGGGATAGGCGCCATGGACACAAACGCGCTCACCATCGCAATAATGGGCGCTAGCGTGAAAATAAACTTATTCGCACCTTGGGGGATAATGTCTTCTTTAGTGAAAAGCTTAATGCCGTCTGCTGCGACTTGCAAAAGCCCAAAAGGCCCCACATAACAAGGCCCTAAACGGCGTTGGAAATAGGCTAACACTTTCCTTTCAATATAAGTGGCAAAGCCTCCTAAAGCCGAAAAAACAGCGACTAAAATCAAAATTTTAATCAAAGTTTCAATGATATAAGCGCTCATGCTTGCTCCTTTAAATCCACGCTATCAAACACGCCCTCTCTAAAAAAGTTAGAATGGTTTGTCAAAAGAGAAGGCGAAATGACAAACACCTCCTGATCCAAGCTCTCATCAAGATACAAAACGCCTGTTAATTCCTCTTCTTCTTTAGTTAAAGTGATGTTTTGCCCCACTTCTTTATTCAATTTTTTTAAGAAAGCTTTAGACACATAGACACCGGCTTTTAACTGCAAATTCTCGCTTTTATGGGTAGCGTTATTGAATTGCGTTTCTGGGTATTTTAAATACGCGTTGAAAGCGATTTTTTCTTTTAAAGGCTTGATGGGTTCGCATTCTGTTTTTTCATGCTCTTTAGCGCTGTTTTCAAAATGGCTTGTTCCTAATAAATAGCCTCTGTGATTGACCCTGTCGTTAGTGAAATAGTTGGTTAGATGATCAAATTCTATGGCTTTAAAGCCCGCTTCTGTAGGGAGTTTGTGGGTGCATTCTGTGAGATTTTCTTCCACAAAGCCAAAGCCTTGCATGATATCGCTCAAGTCATAGCCTTCAAACCTCAAAGCCGGTTTTAAGGGCAACACACGCCCTTCAATATTGGTGATTGTGCCTTCTAGCTGGTTGAGACTGGGTAAAATGAAATCCACTCCACTAACAGCGTCTTTCCCAAAAACCCTATCGTCGCTATTGATAGTGAAATCCCCTTTAGCGCGAATGCCTACAATTTTTTCATGTTCAAAAACTTCTTCGCTCAATTTGCAAATGGAAGCGATGCCTAAAGCGTTCGCGCTCGGGGGGATAAGAATGGGTTTAATAGCGCTTTTTTGGGCTAACAAACGCAACATTTTAGCGATGTTATGGGCTTGTTTGTGGCTATAAATTTCTTCGCCAACCACTAGCAGGGTGTTATTTGATTTTTGCAAAAGAGCGAGAATTTTTTCATAAGTTTCTAAATTGATGCCCGCTTCTTCAAGCAACAAGTAAGTGGTTTTGGTAGGGACTTCAATTTTTTCTTCTTTAACCTCTGTCTTGTTTTCTTCTTGATTTTCTTCTTTTGGGGTAGCTGCTTCTGTTTTATCTTCTTCTTTATTTTCTCCAATACTGCACCCTTGCTCGGCTTGTTCTAAAGCCTTTTTTCGCTCTTCTTCTAAGGCTTTAAGCGCCGCTTCATCCACAATGCTTTGTTTGGAATCTTCTAAGCTTTTTAGAGCCACGCTTTCAATGTTAAGCATTTTTAAAAGCATGCCTAAAAGGATTTCTTCAGCCCCCACTTCATGGGTGATGCAAAAAGAGCTTCGGCACAAATTCACTAGCGCATTATCCTTGATAGGGTGCATAGCGATTAAAGAAGCTTTATTGAGTTTGAGAGCGTTATTGATGGCATAGCGCACCAAAGGGTTTTCCGTTTTGATAGAAGATCCTATCGTAACGACCAAATTGGAAGTTTTAATCTCTTCAATGCTGGGGCGTTTAATTTCGCCCAATACTTTTAAGAATTGTTGGAAATGATACGCTTCTTGATTGTAGATTTTAAAATCAAGCTTTTTTCTTAAACGTTCTATTAAAAACGCCTCTTCATTCGTAATATCCCCACCTATTCGCACCGCTTCGCATTCTTTGAGGGCGTTTTGCGCTTCTTTAAGATTAGCGCTGCCTTTAGGGCTAGAGCTCACGTCAAAAGCAAACCGACCCGCCCCACAAATAGGGTTATGGTAAAAATCATTAAGCACCCTAAAAATCTTAGATTCTTCGCCTAGAGTATCAAAATGGCGCACATCATAGGAAATCAAACACCCGGCTGAACAATGCGAACAGGTAGAATGGATCTTTTTTAATTCCCATGCGTTAGCCGTGTAAGCGAAATCTTTATAGCTCAAAGCGCCCACAGGGCATACCGCAATGCATTCCCCACAATCATAACAAGGCACGCTGCCCACAAAAGAAATAATGCCTTTTTGCTTGCGACTCCACACGCTAAAAGCGTCTTTGGACATGCTGTCTTTAAATTTATCCGGAGCGTGCAAGTCGGCTTTAGTGGCTTTAAGGTTGTTCTCGCCCACATTGTCCTTGCAAGTGGTTACGCACCTTTCGCACATGATGCACAAATTAGGATCATACAAGGCTTTTGCCCATGAATCTAGCGCTTTAAAAT
>ASYU01000173.1:0-1325 GCA_000448465.1 Helicobacter pylori PZ5056
ATGGCTTTAGGGGGGGCGAGCTCTGAAAGTAAGATTGCCGCTAAGGCTAAAGAGAGCGCGGCGCTAGGGCAAGTGAATGAAGTGGAATCCTATTTAAAAGACGTCAAAGCCCTAGCCCCTATTGATGGGGAAGTGAGTAACGTGCTTTTAAGCGGTGGCGAGCTTAGCCCTAAGGGCTTTCCCGTGGTGCTCATGATAGATTTAAAGGATAGTTGGTTAAAAATCAGCGTGCCTGAAAAGTATTTGAACGAGTTTAAAGTGGGTAAGGAATTTGAAGGGTATATCCCGGCGTTGAAAAGAAGCGCGAAATTCAGGGTCAAATATTTGAGCGTGATGGGGGATTTTGCGACCTGGAAAGCGACGAATAATTCCAACACTTACGACATGAAAAGCTATGAAGTGGAGGCCATACCCTTAGAAGAGTTGGAAAACTTTAGGGTGGGGATGAGCGTGTTGGTTACCATTAAACCTTAAAAGGGATTGTTTTGTTCAGATTGATAAGCGCATGGGTTTTACAAGACAAGTTCTTGTTTGTCGTGTGTTTTATATTGCCTTTTTGTTTAGGGGTTTTAGGCACGCAAATCTTTAAACAAGAGACCCCAAGACAGCTCCCTATCGTGGTGGTGGATTTGGATAAGACCTCTACAAGCCATCAAGTGGCGTTTGAATTAGGCGCAACGAGCGCGGTTGAAATCAAATACCAGGTTACTAGCCTTTTGGAAGCCAAACGCTTTTTAAACTCCGCTGAAGTGTATGGGGCGTTAGTTTTGCCTAAGGATTTGGAGAGAAAAATCAAAATGGGGCGAAAAGTGGATTTGCCCTTTTATTATAACGCTGAATATGTTTTAGTGGGCAAGACGCTCAAAAACGCCTTTTTGCAAACCGCTTTGACCTTAGACGCTAAAACCTTAGCCACCAAAGCCTTAGTGCGAGATTCCAATTTGATTTCCGCTAAAGCCCAAGCAATGCCTATTGTTTTGCAATTGCATGCCCTATACAATGAAGAAAACAATTACACGCAATACCTTTTAAGCGTGATGTTGCCTTGCATGTGGCTCATTTTTATTGCGATTGGCATGCTCAATTTCATTCAAAAAACCTCTAACATGCGAGAGCTTTTAATCAGTATTTTAGCGAATGCGTGTGTGTTTAGCTTTTGGGGAATGGGCATGGCGTTTTATTTTAATCTCATTGGCATGGAGGGGAATTATACGCATTTGTCATTGGTCTTTTTGGCGGTAGTCTTGATGACGCTCATTATGAGCGGGTTTGTGGTGTTGGTTTATGGCGTTTCAAAAAGCGCTATTGAAACCGCTGGCGCGATT
>ASYU01000174.1:0-3583 GCA_000448465.1 Helicobacter pylori PZ5056
CTTATCAAGGCAACAATATCCCTAATGGCCAGCCTGGCTCTAGGACGGATCCTTTCGGTGCGGGTATCTTTTGGCAATACATTGGCTGGTATGCAGGGCATAGCGGTTTAAACGTGCAAAAACCTCGTTTGGCTATGGTGCATAACGCTTTTTTGAGCTACAACTACAAGAAAGACAAATTCAGTTTTGGCGTGAAAGGGGGGCGCTATGATGCTGAAGAGTATGACTGGTTCACTTCTTACACTCAAGGGGTTGAAGGTTTTGTCAAATACAAAGACACCAGATTCAGAGTGATGTATTCAGACGCTAGGGCTTCAGCGTCAAGCGACTGGTTTTGGTATTTTGGGCGCTACTATACAAGCGGTAAGGCTTTAATGGTGGCTGATTTAAAATACGAAAAAGACAACCTAAAAATCAACCCTTATTTTTATGCGATCTTTCAAAGAATGTATGCACCAGGCATTAATATCACTTACGACACCAACCCTAATTTTAATAATAAGGGCTTTCGTTTTGTAGGCACTTTCGTGGGGTTTTTCCCCATTTTTGCCACTCCGGCTAATCAAAATGATATTATCCTCTTCCAACAAGTGCCGTTAGGAAAGAGCGGGCAAACTTATTTTTTCCGCACTCGTTTTTATTATAACAAGTGGCAATTTGGGGGCAGTGTCTATAAAAATATCGGTAACGCTAATGGCGATATAGGTATTTATGGCGACCCTCTAGGGTATAACATTTGGACGAATAGTATTTATGACGCAGAAATTAACAATATCGTTGGCGCTGATGTGATTAACGGGTTTTTGTATGTAGGCTCACAATATAGAGGTTTTAGTTGGAAAATTTTAGGCCGTTGGACGGATAGCCCAAGGGCTGATGAAAGGAGTCTCGCGCTCTTTTTGAGTTATTTTTCTAATAAGTATAATATTAGAATGGATTTAAAACTAGAATATTATGGCAATATCACCAAAAAAGGCTATTGTATTGGGTATTGTGGCATGTATGTTCCAGTCGATCCTAATGGGCCTGGCACGCAACCTTTAACGCACAATGTGTATTCTGATAGGAGCCATATAATGTTTAACATTGCTTATGGTTTTAGGATTTACTAGCATTTATCCTTAATGGATATTTTTGATTAGCCTTTTTAAAATATTGAAAGGCTCTGCTCCAATCAAATATCAATACTCAAAAAGCCTTATTTAATTTTATTATTCAATATTTAATACACTAGAACAAAACACCACACCCCGTGCAGTTTTTAAACAAGCTGAACGAGTTTAAGAGCGATGTTTTTACGACCCCCAAGGCTAAAGAATACATTGACATAGCGAGCGGGTTTCATAAGCTTTTCAAAAACGACGCTAAGATCGCAGAAAGCCTAAAGCCAGCCACAACGAAAAATTTAAGCCAAGGTTTAGCGACCACTTTAAGCGGAGCGTTAAAGTATCAGTGGACTAAATTTACTTTAGGAACGCTTTACAGGAACGCTCCCGATCGCATTTTAGGCGTGAAATTACCCAAAGCCCTAAACGAAGCCACCGCAGGCGCAGCCTTAAAGTATCACATTAAAAGAGCGCTTGAAAGAAGCCACTCAATAAGCGAATTTAGTAAGAATTTAGAACTAAGCGCACAAAATGCTAAATTTAGCAACAACACGCTTAAAATCATTGAAGAGCTTAACAACGGCGTTAAACAAGCCAGCGAAGAAATCAAAGCAAAAGCCACTAAATACGAAAAAGCCTTACAGGAATTACAAAAGATTGATGAAAGCAAACTCACTAAAGAACAGCAACAAGTTTTAAAGGTGTTTAAAGGCGAGCTAGACCAAGCAGAAGTAAAAGGCATAGATTTAAACGACCTCTACCTTTTAGAACAAGGATCAAGGAATGCAGGAGCTAGAAAAATACTAAGAAAGCATTACGGAGAAGAGAACACAGGCGGACTAACTAATGAAGAGCTAATCAACATGAGCGAAGTCATTAAAAACGGAAGCGTGTTATTAGAGAGTTTTGAAAGGCTTAAAAACGGATTTAGATACGCTTACGAATGGGATAATAACGGCGTAAAGCTTAGGTTAGTGGTAGATGATTTAAACAATGGAAATAAGATTTTTGATTTTTATAGCGATAGGAATTTTACAGATTTCAGGGATGCCAGTCTACACTCTGGAAACCATCCCTACGGAGATAATCCTACAACAAAACCGCTAAATAGTCAAGAGGATTTATTAAAAAATACAGAATTAAATAACGAAACCACACCAAAACCTACTAATTTAAGCCCCCTTGAACAAGCCAACGCTGAAAAGTTAGCGAAATTAGAAAGCGAAGCGAAAGTTAGCGAACAAGAATTTTTAAAAGCTAAAGAGCAAGAAAAACAACGCAAAGAAGCCTTAAAAAAGAAATTAGAACACGAGCGAGGGAATGCGGGCAACATTGAAAGCCAGACTAAAATAAAAGTAGGAGAAGATATTCCTACACAAACGCAAGAGCAACTACCTAAAAGCCGAGTAAGATTGAACGAACGAGAGATTTACGATCTAGATTATGCGATCGTGAAAGCAAAAGATCTAAAACCAAGTTTTACCACAGGCGGAACACAAAAGAGAACGGACATGAACGAAGAACAGATTAAAAGCATTGCGGAGAATTTTGATCCTAAAAAGATATTTGGGAGCGGAGGCTTTGAGGATTTACCCATCATTCTACACGATGGGCAAGTGATCGCAGGGAACCACCGCATCCAAGGCATGCTAAACTTCACGCCAAAAAGCCGATACATTTACCACAGAGCGATCCAAGAATACTATAACATAGACCTAAAACCAGACGAGCTATTAGTGCGAGTGCCACACAATAGATTAAACAACACCGAGATCAACAATTTAGCGGCTTCAAGCAATCAAGGAAGATTTAACAGCGAGAGCGATCATGCGCTAGCGGTTTTAAGCCATTATGAAGCGAAATTAAAAGAATTAGAAACGAAGTTAAACGCTGATAGCGTCTATTCTTTAAAAAACATGGTTGCTAAAAACCTTAATTTTGACAAAGCTACTCATCCTAATGTAACCGATAGTAATTTAGCGTTGCTTATGTTTAACATGCCAAGGACCAAGACGCAAGGGATAGAATTACTCAACCGTTGGCAAAAAGAATTTTCAAACGATATTAAAAGCTATGAAAAAGTGAAAAAAATGTTTGTAGATAACGCCGGCAGTTTTCATAATTTAATCCACGATATGAATTTCCCTAATGTGAGCCTGAACGCTTATTTAAGCGATATTATGGATCGGTCTTTTGCGAACTTAAAGAATTATCAAAGCACGAGCGAGAGCCTGAAAGACTTGAGCGAAAAATTCTATAAAACGAATAGCTTAGAAATGTTTGAAAAGAGCGATCAAAATACAAGCGATATAAGCGAGATTTTAGGAGGAGCAATAGCAAGGTTTGCAAGGTTTGATGATCCTTCTAAGGCTTTATTTGAAGCGTTAAGGAGCGATAACATTAAAAAAGGCTTGAAAGAATTTAAGATCGCAGACGTTACTAAGGACATGTTTAACCCTGATAGTAAAGAGTTCAAA
>ASYU01000175.1:0-320 GCA_000448465.1 Helicobacter pylori PZ5056
TGAGCGGCTTGGAAATGGCGCAAAATGCGAGCATGCACCCTTGGAGTTTTGAAGTGGTGGATGCGAAATTACACCATATCATGAAAGAGATTTATAAGAATGTCTCTCAAACCGCTAAAGAGTTTAAAGACCCTACTAATTTTGTTTTAGGGGCTAATATCGCTGGTTTTAGAAAAGTGGCGTCTGCGATGATAGCGCAAGGGGTTTGATTACCCCCAATTTTACAAACCCAATTTTTTAACCCATCTCCTTACAGCGCGCAACAAAGGCAAGGATTTTTGATAGGCTTTGCGATAGATTTTAAAAGTGGTGTTTTGAGA
>ASYU01000176.1:0-3914 GCA_000448465.1 Helicobacter pylori PZ5056
AGCAGTATAACACAAAACTTAATAACCTATACAAAAATTATAGTGTTTTATGGATTATTATAGGATTTTAGTTGCTGTTTGTAGCCCCTTTTTAGTGGATACGGATCATTTAGATGAAATAAGGATTGTGGAAAAGGAAACAGAAGGCTCTGCGATTAAGAATCACTTTAACTATCCCCTAAATAATGCGGGCAAAGACTCCGACGCCCTAGATAAAATCAAGCACTCTTTAGGAGTGGGTCAGCATGTTTTCCATAACCCCCAAAAACACCGAATCATCTTTGTAGAAGGCATCACGGATTATTGTTATTTGAGCGCTTTTAAATTGTATTTCAATGAGTGCTACAAAGAATACAAGGACAACCCCATTCCTTTCACTTTCTTACCCATTTCAGGGCTTAAAAACAATCCAAATGCTATGAAAGAAACCATTCAAAAACTCTGCGAGTTAGACAATAACCCCATTGTTTTGATAGATGATGACAGAAAACGCGATTCTGACCAAAACGCAACGAGCGAACGATTTAAAAAAGCTAATGAAGAATTGCTTAAACCTATCACAATCTTACAACTCTCAGACTGCGACAGGCATTTCAAACAAATTGAAGATTGTTTCAGCGCAAACGATAGAAAAAAATACGCTAAAAATAAGCGAATGGAATTGGCCATGGCGTTTAAAACAAGGCTTTTGTATGGAGAAAAAGACGATGCGGTGAGCGAAGAAACAAAAAAGAATTTTCTAAAATTGTTTGAGTGGATAAAAAAAGAGTGTAATAACCCAACGATTAAAAAAGGGTATATCAAATTTGATTATAATACCCCACAATATTATAAGTGAAAGGATTTTGATGTTTAAAAAAATGTGTTTGAGCCTGATTGTTATAAGCGGTGTTTATGTGGGGGCAAAGGATTTGGATTTCAAGCTGGATTATCGCGCGACTGGGGGGAAACTCATGGGGAAAATGACGGATTCTAGTCTTTTAAGCATCACTTCTATGAACGATGAACCGGTGGTGATTAAAAACCTGATTGTCAATAGGGGAAATTCATGCGAAGCGACTAAAAAAGTGGAACCCAAATTTGGCGATAAGTTTAAAAAAGAAAAACTCTTTGATCATGAGTTAAAGTATTCGCAACAAATATTTTACCGCCTGGATTGCAAGCCTAACCAATTGTTAGAAGTTAAAATCATCACGGACAAGGGCGAGTATTACCATAAATTTTCCAAATAGAAATTTGGTTTTTGTTCTAATGGGGTGTTGGGGATAAAATTTAAAAATGCTAAAAACATTTTTTAATATAAAAGTTTTCGTAGCAAACGATAGCTTCTTGTAATGCGGTATTAGAGGGTTAGAGGGGATTTAGTTGGGGGGTTAAAGGGGTATTAAAGCGCAAAATATCCCCCTATCCCCTTAAGAGTTTTGCTATCAAACCAAGCAACCAAAGCCCTATTTTTAAAAAACAGACTAAAGAATATTAATTTCTATATTTATTGGGTTCTCAATGGGTTGTTGGTTGGGTTTCTGCGTTTTTAGTTGAGACGCTACTAGTCATTGGAAGAGTTGGGTTCAAAGAAATATAAAAAATAATAGTCAGTTATTCATCTTATAAGGTTAAAGAAGCTTATATAACCTAACTCAGATAAGTATAAATATTATGACAATAATTGGACCAATTATATTATAAGGAAAAAACATTATTATAGTAACTAGAATATAGCCGAAATATTCAACGAATTTATCCCATATTCTACTAAAAAAATCATCAGTATCGCCTCTAAATGCCATTATAGTAGCTCTAATAGCTGTTAATACTAACCCAATAAGAACAATAGGTATTAAAAAAACTAGAATGCCTTTAAACATTATTCGTCTTTTACTTTAAAAATAATTTCTGCTATAAGAAATAAAATCCCTAAAGAAACCCCTTCATGGAGTTTCTTTTTGAGCTTGCTCTAAAGCCATTTGCGCATGCTTGCAATCCTTTTTAAAAGACTTCGTGATAAAATTAACCTTAAGCGTCGAATCAAAGGCATCATGGCATTTTTTAAGCTTGTGATCGCGCTCTTGTGGGTCTTGCAAGTAATATTTCACTGAATGCACAAAACTGAAATGAAACCCCATAGGAGGGATACGGCTATCTGGCGTGCCTTCACAATGATCACTACAATAAGTACTTTGCGCTTCTAAACCCCCTAGCATGACTAACAATAAAAAAACAACCTTTTTCATCAAAATATTCCTTCAATCTTTTCTTAACTTCCTCCAAAATACACCAACGCTGAACCCCAAGTCAATCCCCCACCAAAAGCGTCTAAAAGCATTAAATCGCCCTTTTTCAAACGCCCCTCTTCATAAGCTTCACACATGGCCATAGGGATACTGGCTGCTGAAGTGTTGCCGTATTTATGCACGGTTAAAACCACTTGCTCATCTTTAAAATCCAAATGCTCCCGCACCGCTTGAATGATCCTAAAATTAGCTTGATGCGGGATGAACAAACGCACATCTTCAGGTTTGAGAGCGTTTTTTTCTAAGATCGTTTCCACATCTTTTAAAAGCGTTTTTACCGCTAGTTTGAACACTTCATTGCCTTTCATGCATAAAAAAGGCTCTAAAGTTTCTTCTTTAGAGTTAAAGGGCGTGGGTTTTAGAGTCCTTGGCGTATAGAGATAATTAGAAAAATTCCCATTCGCTGAAATCTGCACGTCTAAAATACTTTCTTTTAAACGCTTGGTTCTGCCTATCACGCACGCCCCAGCCCCATCGCCAAATAAAATACAAGTCCCCCTATCCTTAAAATCCAACACGCTACTCGTTTTTTCTGCCCCCACAATCAGCACATTTTCATACATCCCGCTCTCAACATAAGCCTTAGCCACCGATAATAAATAAATAAAACCCGTGCAAGCGGCTGAAATATCAAAAGCCGGCTTGTTTTCAATGCCTAATTTCGCGCTCAGCACGCAAGCGGTTGAAGGCATGGCCAAAAAATCAGGGCTTAAAGTGGCCACAACCACTAAATCAATGTCTTTTGGAGTCAAATGCGCTCTCTCTATGGCCTGCTTAGCCGCTATTACCCCTAAATCGCTACTTTTTTCTTCATCGTTAGCGAAACGGCGCTCTTTGATACCGGTCCTTTTTTCTATCCATTCATCGCTGGTATCCAAAAATTGTTGGAACTCTGCATTTTTCACACGCTCGCTTGGAACATGCATCGCAATGGATTTAAGAGAGGCGTAAAATTCCATTCAATCCCTTTACATAGTTATTTTTAGGCGTCTTGTTGATCGCTTTGGCTCTCAAAAGATTGAGACTTCAAACTCTCAAACGCATTAGTGATCCTCAAACAAACCTGACTTTCAACAGCGCTAATGGCCTGATAAATCGCGCATTCAATCGCTCTAGCGTTGCTCTTGCCATGGCTAATGATCACGCTTTTATTCACGCCTAAAAGCGGCGCTCCCCCATACTCAGCGTAGTCGGTTTTTTGTTTTAAAATACCAAACGCATTCTTAAGCATCAAAGCCCCCATTTTAGATTTAAAAGAGCTTTTAATTTCATCTTTAAAAATAGAGCCTATCGCGCTAGCGACCCCTTCAGTTGTCTTTAAAACCACATTCCCCATAAAGCCATCGCAAACCACTACATCCACAACCCCTTTGAAAATATCGCTCCCCTCCACATTGCCATAAAAAAAGTCATAAGTTTTCAGCATTTTATGCGTTTCTTTAACGAGCATGTTCCCTTTAATATCTTCTTCGCCATTACTCAAAAGACCCACCTTAGGGCTGTCATAATGCAACACGCTTTTAGCGTATTCATACCCCATGAGAGCAAAATCAATCAAATATTCAGGCTTGCAATCCGTGTTCGCTCCTGCGTCTAACAGCGCACTAGGGCGTTTGCCAACGC
>ASYU01000177.1:0-1131 GCA_000448465.1 Helicobacter pylori PZ5056
GCTTTAAGCACCGCCGTAGGGTTAAGCCATAATGTTTTTGACGGGGCGTTTTTTTTGGGCGTGTGCGATAAAATCGTGCCAGGCTTGCTCATAGGAGCGTTAAGTTTTGGGAATTTAGCGAGCGTGTTTGTGCCAAGCGGGCCTATGGTGAGCGGGATAGAAAATTATAAAAAAGCCAAAGCACGCCAGGATTTTGCAATGGGAAAGATCAACAGAGAAGAGCTTTTAAAAGTGGAAATGCAAAGCTATCATGATGTGGGCACTTGCACTTTTTATGGCACGGCTAATTCCAACCAAATGATGATGGAGTTTATGGGGTTGCATGTGGCTAATTCTAGTTTTATCAACCCTAACAACCCCTTACGAAAGGTTTTAGTAGAAGAGAGCGCTAAAAGATTAGCGAGCGGGAAAGTCCTGCCCTTAGCCAAACTCATTGATGAAAAAAGCATTCTTAACGCTCTTATAGGCTTGATGGCAACAGGAGGTTCTACTAACCACACTTTGCATTTGATCGCTATCGCTAGATCTTGTGGGGTGATCCTCAATTGGGACGATTTTGACGCCGTTTCTAACCTCATACCCCTTTTAGCTAAAGTTTATCCTAACGGATCAGCGGATGTGAACGCTTTTGAAGCGTGTGGGGGCTTAGCGTTTGTGATCAAAGAATTGTTAAAAGAGGGGCTTTTATTTGAAGACACGCATACGATTATGGATACAGAAACGCAAAAAGGCATGCAAAATTACACCAAAACCCCCTTTTTAGAAAACGACCACTTGGTGTATAAAGACGCCATCAATCATAGCTTGAATACGGACATTTTACGCCCTGTTAGCGAGCCTTTTGCCGCTAATGGGGGGCTTAAAATCTTAAAGGGTAATTTAGGGCGGGCCGTGATTAAAATCTCAGCCATTAAAGATGAGCATAGGAAAGTTAAGGCTAGAGCGATTGTTTTTAAAACCCAAAGCGAATTTTTAGAACGCTTTAAAAATAAAGAATTAGAAAGGGACTTTGTGGCGGTCTTGCCTTTCCAAGGGCCTAAATCTAACGGCATGCCAGAATTGCACAAACTCACCACGAATTTAGGGGCTTTGCAGGATATGGGCTATAAGGTTGCGCTGATTACGGATGGG
>ASYU01000178.1:0-16259 GCA_000448465.1 Helicobacter pylori PZ5056
GCATGATAAACCCTTCTTAAGTTGGAATTTGCCCCATAAAGCCACTTATGGGGCGTGATAAAATCCTACAACAAACCCCCTTAAAACTTCTCATTTTACAAACGCTAAAATAAGATTAAAAAATTGAATGAAAAGATAAAGAGATAATAAACGCCCCAAAAGTCAAGGGCAAACCCGCTTTTTAAAGGAAACCCCTAAGCTTTTAAACTTAAGGGAACGCTCTTAGAAAAATCAGCGTTTCACAGAAACGATCACTTTAAGCCCCAAAAAAGCAAACTCAAAGTATAATGATCTCCAAGAGCGTTTGTTATGTGTCTTTGGCATAACATGCTCCTTTATGTGGTTTGCCCCATAATGCGAACTTATGGGGCGTGATGAGATTCTACAACAAACCCCCTTAAAACTTCTCATTTTACAAATGCTAAAAATAAGGTGTTCTTAAAACATTAAAGAATGAGAGTTATTAAGCGGTATTGTTTAAAACTAATGCTTCAAACAATCTTCAAACAAATATTGATGCTCGCCAGGTAAAGCGTCAAATAAAGCTTTGGCTAAATCTTGCATTTCTTTTAAGGCTTTATTACTGCTTCTTAAAGTCAATAAATTTTGCAAGCTCCTAGCGTTAATGCTATAAGCTAAATGCGTTTTATAGCTTTCAGGCATGGCGTATTTGGCCAAATCGTTTTTAATGTTATGCTCGCTCAATAAAACCCTGAGATTTTCCAAAGCTAAAACGCTCATTGCATTCACTTTTTCATCATCCACAAAAACTAAAAACTCTTTGGCTCTTTCTAAATTCGTTTCATTAAGGGGTAAAAAGCTCTCCACTTCTTTCAATTCCCTTAAAGTGTAACGGCTTGATTTCACGCTCAAGCTCGCTATTCGATGCCGGCTCAATTCTTGCAACGCTCCCCTGCTCAAACCCTTGATTTCAAAATTGTAATAAAGATGCTCTAAAGTGGAAGAATGCCTAAAAATATTCCCCACCCTATGGATGAGTTCCTTATCCTTATAACCGCCATCATCGCTGTATTCAAAGCTCTGCCAGCAAGTGCGGATCGCTTGGCTTGCAATGTCTAAAGGGGTGTAATGCTTACAAATCACTTCCATTATTTGACTCCTAATATCGCTTTTTATTCCACGGTAACGCTTTTAGCCAAGTTTCTTGGGTGATCCACGTCGTGATTTAGGCGCATAGCGATTTCTAAAGCTAAAAGCTGCACCGCTAAATTCATGCGGAAAAATTCTTCCATGTAGCTTTCACTCTCTTCTAATTGGATAAAATCATCAGCGATCTCTAAAATTTCAGAACTTAACACGCAAATCGTAGAATCCCTAGCGCTCAATTCTTCAATATTGCTTTTGGTTTTATCAAATAACAAGTGCTTAGACAATAAAGCAATGGTAAAAAGGTTAGAATCCACCAACGCAATAGGCCCATGCTTCATTTCCGCGCTCGCATACCCCTCAGCGTGCAAGTAGCTGATTTCTTTAAGTTTTAGCGCTCCTTCTAAAGCGAGCGGGTAAAACACATCGCGCCCGATATAAAAAAAGCCATGCCCATGCAAGTAGCGTTTGGATAAACGCTTGATCTTTTCATGCAATTTAGGCTCTACTTTCATCGCCTTCACGCTATTGAGCATGTTTTTAGCCTGGATTCTTTCTTCTTCTTTAGAGATGGTCCCTAATTGTTTGCCTAGATACACGCTCAAAAGCCATAAAAGCATCACTTGCGAAGAAAACGCCTTAGTGGATGCCACGCTCCGCTCCACCCCCGCTCTAATCAAAAGCGTGTGATCACTAATGCGGCTCATCATGCTAAAAGGGGCGTTACACAAGCTAATGGTTTTAAGCCCTTGGGCTTTGGCTAATTTTAAGGCCTCCAAAGTGTCAGCGGTTTCACCGCTTTGAGAAATCGCTATAAAAAGCTCGTTAGGGTTGCTTTTAAAATGGGCGTAGCGGTACTCGCTCGCTAAAATGGCCCTCGCTCTTATTTTAGCCAATCTTTCAAACAAATACACGCTCGCCAAACTCGCATGGTAACTGCTCCCGCAAGAACACAGCGTGATTTCGCTCACGTTTTCCAAAAATTCAGGATCGATCTCGCAATACACACTCAAGGCTTCCAAGCGCCCCTCTAAACACTCTAACAAACTGCTGTGCTGCTCATAAATCTCTTTTTCTAAATAATTCCTGAAATCCCCTTTAGAATAATCTTTATCCTCAAAAGCGTAATCTTTCATGTTTTCAATATTGTTTAAATCTTTAAAATTTTCTAAAGAAATCCGCCCCACGCTGTTTTCTTCTAAAATGACAAATTGATCCACCTTAGGGGCCAACACGCTCAAACTAGACGCAAAAAACACCCCCTCTTTGCCCTTGCCCACGATCAAAGGCGAAGAAGATTTAGCGTAAAACAAGCTCTCTTTAGCCCTTTTATGGAGCATTAAAATCGCATAACTCCCTTTTAAAAGGCTGATGCTTTTTTCAAAAGCTTTCAATAAATCGCCCTCGCTTTTAAGCGTTTCTTCCAATAAATGCGCGATCACTTCCGTGTCCGTTTGGCTTAAAAACGCATGCCCTTTACTTTCCAATTCTTTTTTCAAACTCGCGTAATTTTCAATGATGCCATTATGCACTAAGGCTAAATTTTCTGTAAAATGCGGGTGGGCGTTCGCGCTGCTTGGCTTGCCATGCGTCGCCCATCTCGTGTGAGCGATACTCACGCCAAAATTTAAAAACTCTTTATTTTTAAGCTCTAGTTTAAGGTTTTCTAATTTCCCTTGAGTTTTAAACACTTCCAAACGATCATTGCTCAATACGGCTAAACCCGCGCTGTCATAACCTCTGTATTCCAATTCCTTTAAACCCTCTAAAAGAATGGATTTTTTCTCGCTATCCCCTATATAACCTACAATCCCACACATTTAAAACACCAATAACCCTTTTTTGATTTTATTCAAAGCGTTGATAAGCTCCTTTAGGCGCTCCACTTCTTCGCTTAGTTGCGTAAAAAACGCTTCATTCACGCCCTTTGGCATGTCCATGCTCCCTCTTTTAATCTCAATAAAATCCCCCAAACTCAAATTCGCTAATTTTAAAAGCATTTCAATTTCATTTTGCGAATCTTCAATATCCGCTAAAATCTTGCGTATTTTTTCAAACATGTGATCGCCTTTAATTTAGAATGCTCCATGATAGCTAAACTATTAAATTATCAATGATGTTTTCTAAGATCTGTTTGACTTTGGCGTGGTTTTCTTTAAATTCTTTATGCGCGTTAAGTCCCACATGATTACTCACGCAAAAAATCCCTTTAGCCTTTAAAGAAAAAATTTTAGCCACGCTTAAAACGCTAAAAAACTCCATGTTCTCTAATAAAACGCCCTTTTGAACCATTTTTTTAGCAAACATTTCATTGGTGTGGATATAGTTACTGCTATTCACGCACACCCTTTCAAAAAGAGCCTGCTCTTTAGTTTCTATGTGAATGGAATTATCCAAAGGCGTGTAGCTGTTTAAATGGCTAAAACTCTCTTCAATTTGATAGCCTTGAGTGCTTTCAAACACGCTCAAAAGCTTAATTTCTGGGCTATAACTCCCCGCGCTCCCTATAAAAATAAGGCTCTTAATATCAGGGTTTTTTAAACACATTCTCGTTAAATTGATCGCGCTCTCTATCAAGCCCACACCAATAGGCACCGCTTTTTTTAAAGTTTCACTCCTTCCCGCGCAAAGCAGCATGAAAATCCTTTTTTGCATCCATTAGCTTATTATAAAGCAAGCATTATAGACAAACCCTTAAAAGAAACACCTTAATTTTAGGGCTTCATTCACATTTCATTCACATGCCATTCCTTTTTCATTCACCACTTATTCACGCTATAATAACGCCATGGATACCAACAACAATATTGAAAAAGAAATCTTGGCACTAGTCAAACAAAAAGTTAGCCTCATAGAATATGAAAATTACTTTAGCCAACTCAAATACAACCCTAACGCGAGCAAGAGCGATATTGCCTTTTTTTATGCCCCCAACAAAGTCTTATGCACCACGATTACGGCTAAATACGGCGCGTTACTCAAAGAAATTTTAAGCCAGAATAAAGTCGGCATGCATTTAGCCCACAGCGTGGACGTGCGCATTGAAGTGGCGCCTAAAATCCAGGTTAACGCCCAATCTAATATCAATTACAAAGCGGTAAAAACGAGCGTCAAAGACTCTTACACTTTTGAAAATTTTGTCGTAGGCTCATGCAACAACACCGTTTATGAAATCGCTAAAAAAGTCGCCCAAAGCGATACGCCCCCTTATAACCCGGTGCTTTTTTATGGCGGCACAGGGTTAGGCAAAACGCACATTTTAAACGCTATCGGTAACCACGCCCTAGAAAAGCATAAAAAAGTCGTGTTAGTCACTTCAGAAGATTTTTTGACAGACTTTTTAAAGCATTTAGACAACAAAAACATGGATTCTTTTAAAAAAAAATACCGCCATTGCGACTTTTTCTTGTTAGATGACGCCCAATTTTTGCAAGGAAAACCCAAGCTAGAAGAAGAATTTTTCCACACCTTTAACGAATTGCACGCCAACAGCAAACAGATCGTGTTGATTTCAGATCGATCGCCTAAAAACATCGCCGGCTTAGAAGATCGCTTAAAATCGCGCTTTGAATGGGGGATAACCGCTAAAGTCATGCCCCCTGATTTAGAAACCAAACTTTCCATTGTCAAACAAAAATGCCAGCTCAATAAAATCACTTTGCCCGAAGAAGTGATGGAATACATCGCCCAACACATCAGCGACAATATCCGCCAAATGGAAGGCGCGATCATTAAAATCAGCGTGAACGCGAACTTAATGAACGCCACCATTGATTTGAACCTCGCTAAAACCGTTTTAGAAGATTTGCAAAAAGATCATGCTGAAGGCTCAAGCTTAGAAAATATCCTACTCGCTGTCGCGCAAAGCTTGAATCTCAAATCCAGCGAAATCAAAGTCTCTTCGCGCCAAAAAAATGTCGCTTTAGCGAGAAAATTAGTCGTGTATTTCGCCAGGCTTTATACCCCCAACCCCACGCTTTTGCTCGCTCAATTTTTGGATTTAAAGGATCATTCAAGCATTTCTAAAATGTATTCTGGCGTTAAAAAAATGCTTGAAGAAGAAAAAAGCCCTTTTATTTTAAGCCTTAGAGAAGAAATCAAAAACCGCTTGAACGAATTGAACGAATTGAACGATAAAAAAACCGCTTTCAATTCAAGTGAATGAAAAAAGGCTTATGAAAAAGCGTTTCATTCACTCTTTTTCAAATCCCACAACCCCCCTAAAAATGCGCACCCCTAAAGCTTTTTAATTTTTCATTCCATCCATTCACACCCCTACTACTGTTACTAAATTATTATTAATTAAAGTGTTACCTATCTATAACTTATTGATGACTTTTACTAAACCTTTTTTTAAGATATAATCCAAAAATCTAAAATAAAAAGGAATAAGCATGAAAAAATCCCTTTGTTTGTCTTTCTTTCTGACCTTCTCTAACCCTCTTCAAGCCCTTGTGATCGAGCTTTTAGAAGAGATCGAAACTTCGCCGCATAAAGGCACTTTTAAGGCTAAAGTCCTTGATTCTAAAGAACCCAAACAAGTTTTGGGCATTTATAATATCTCCCCACACAAAAAACTCACGCTCACTATCACCCACATATCCACTGCAATCGTCTATCAACCTCTTGATGAAAAACTTTCTTTAGAAACGACCTTAAGCCCTAACCGCCCTACTATTCCCAGAAACACCCAAATCGTTTTTTCTTCAAAAGAATTGAAAGAACCACACTCAAACCCAATACCTTCTTTAAACGCACCCATGCAAAAACCACAAAATAAACCCAGCTCATCGCAACAATCCCCTCAAAACTTTTCCTATCCAGAATCCAAACTAGGCTCTAAAAACTCTAAAAACAGCCTTTTGCAGCCTTTAGTAACTCCTAGCAAAGTAAGTCCTACTAATGAAGTTAAAACGCCAACAAACGACGCTAATCCCCCTTTAAAACATTCTTCACAAGATCAAGAAAACAACCTCTTTGTAACGCCACCCACTGAAAAAACGCTCCCTAATAACAACACCCCTAACGCTGATGCGAATGAAAACAATGAAAACAACGAAAATAGGGATAATGTGGAAAAACAAGCGATTAGAGATCCTAATATCAAAGAATTCGCATGCGGGAAGTGGGTTTATGATGATGAAAATTTACAAGCCTATCGCCCAAGCATTTTAAAACGCGTTGATAAAGATAAAGAGGTTACAACAGACATTACCCCTTGCGATTACAGCACCGCTGAAAATAAAAGCGGTAAGATCATTACCCCTTATACTAAAATTTCTGTTCATAAAACAGAGCCTTTAGAAGACCCTCAAACTTTTGAAACTAAAAATAATTTCGCCATTCTCCAAGCCAGAAGCTCTACAGAAAAATGCAAAAGGGCCAGAGCGAGAAAAGACGGCACGACCAGGCAATGCTATCTGATAGAAGAGCCTTTAAAACAAACATGGGAGAGTGAGTATGAAATCACTACGCAATTAGTGAAAGCTATTTATGAGCGCCCCAAACAAGACGATCAAGTAGAGCCGACTTTTTATGAAACCAGCGAATTGGCTTATTCTTCCACACGAAAAAGCGAAATAACGCACAATGAATTGAATTTGAATGAAAAATTCATGGAATTTGTGGAAGTGTATGAGGGGCATTATTTAAACGATATAGTCAAAGAAAGCAGTGAATACAAAGAATGGGTTAAAAACCATGTGCGCTTTAAAGAAGGGGTGTGCATGGCCTTAGAAATAGAAGAGCAACCACGAGCCAAAAGCACGCCTTTGAGCATTGAAAACTCTCGTGTTGTGTGTGTCAAAAAGGGGAATTATTTATTCAACGAAGTTTAAAATGGTGGCTTGAGGCGGAATCGAACCACCGACACGAAGATTTTCAGTCTTCTGCTCTACCGACTGAGCTATCAAGCCAAGCAAAAGACAATTATTACATAAAAAAGGTAAAACAAAGCTTAATTTTTAAAAAAATGACTAAAAAGATATAATTCATTCAAAATCAAACAAGGATTAAAATGAAATTGATTTCATGGAATGTGAACGGGTTAAGAGCTTGCATGACTAAGGGCTTTATGGATTTTTTTAATAGCGTAAATGCGGATGTTTTTTGCATTCAAGAATCTAAAATGCAGCAAGAACAAAACATTTTTGAATTTAAAGGGTATTTTGATTTTTGGAATTGTGCGATTAAAAAGGGCTATTCTGGGGTGGTAACTTTCACTAAAAAAGAGCCTTTAAGCGTGAGCTATGGCATTGATATAAAAGAGCATGACAAAGAAGGGCGCGTTATCACTTGCGAATTTGAATCGTTTTATTTAGTGAATGTTTATACCCCTAATTCCCAACAAGCCCTATCCAGGCTTAATTACCGCATGAGTTGGGAAGTGGAATTTAAAAAATTTTTAAAAGCTTTAGAGTTAAAAAAACCGGTCATTGTGTGCGGGGATTTGAATGTGGCCCACAATGAAATTGATTTAGAAAACCCCAAAACCAACCGAAAAAACGCCGGCTTTAGCGATGAAGAGAGAGAAAAATTCAGCGAGCTTTTGAACGCTGGTTTTATTGACACTTTCCGTTATTTTTACCCTAACAAAGAAAAGGCTTACACCTGGTGGAGTTATATGCAACAAGCAAGGGATAAAAACATTGGTTGGCGCATTGATTATTTTCTATGCTCTAACCCTTTAAAAACGCGCTTAAAAGACGCTTTAATCTATAAAGATATTTTAGGAAGTGATCATTGCCCGGTGGGGTTGGAATTAGTCTAAAGATAGAAAGTGTGCGAAATAAAGACAGAAAAAAGCCTTACAAAGGGTGAGTCGTATTCAAAAGCAAAAGGCCATTTGATCCCCACTTCAATACTAGCGTCATGATGGAATAGCACGGTTTGGAATTTAAACCCCACTAAACCCAACATCCTAAAATTGGAAGTTTTGAGCGAAAACCCTTGAATGCTGCGCCAATCGTCAATGATGAAATTCGCACTGTGTTTGGAAATCGTCCATGTGTTTTCGGCAACTTGCATGCCATAGAATAGGGAAAAAACATACAAGGGGTTTTTATTGTATTCCACAATCAAATCCCCTCCAAAGCCATAAGTGAACATGTTCGCTTGAGCGCCCGTTCTTTTATTAAGAATAACATTCCCGTAATCCATAAAAAAATAATAGCGAGAATAAAACCAATAATTAGTGGGGTTAATCTCCCAGCCTAAAGAAAAGCTCGCCCCTTCAATCGTGCGTTTGAGATCGTTGTATTTTTTCATAATCATTTTCCCCACCTGGTATTGAGAAGCCACATAAAAACGGCTTTTGGCTTGCATAAGGGTGGGGTTTAAAAAATAAACGCTTAAAAATAAAGGGGTTACTTTTTTAAATAAATCCTTTGAAAAAAGTTTCACACTTTAATACTTCCTGTTGAGTGGGGAGTTGAGATTGTCTTGGTGGTTAGTGGCTCGTTGCAAAACGTTGTTCGTTCTTTTTTGCGAAGGATCAGCGTTTTCTTCATTATTGATTTCATCAATTTTATTTTCGTTATTGATCAGATCATTCACTTCTTTGGTGACTTTTTCATCTTCTTCTTCATGCTCAATCTTTTTTATATCCTTATTCGCTTGATTGATTGGATTGTTTTGAGTGGTTTTAGTGTTGTTTTGGTGCGATTGGGACGATTTTTTAACTTCATCTTTACATGCAATAAACAGGCTTAAAACAAAAGAGATAGCGATAAAATGAGTGATTTTAGATTTCATCAATTAAATTTCCTTAAGTCAATGTATAATTTGACTATCTTATCATAAAAACGATTAAGGATTGGCTAGGGTAAGAACAAATTGCAAGAAACAGATGACTTATTAAAAATATTGAATGTGAAATCGCTTTTAGAAGCCTTGCTTGTTTATACGCCCAAAGGCTATAAAGATTTGAATTTATTAGAGCGTTTTGAAACGGGCTTGAGCGGCGTTTTAGAAGTGGGTATTTTAGAAAAAAGAAACTACGCCAAAGTTTTAAAGATTTTCGCCTATTCCAAACGATTTTACAAAAATTTAGAGCTTGTTTTTTTCAATTACAGCGCGTTTCATTATAACCAGTTTAAAACCGGCGAGAGTTTGTTCATTTATGGTAAATTAGAGCAAAGCTCTTTTAATCAAGCTTATATCATTAACACGCCTAAAATCCTTACCGAATTTGGCAAGATTTCTTTAATTTTTAAAAAAGTTAAAAACCATAAAAAAATACAAGAAAATTTACAAAAACTCATTTCACTAGAAAATTTAAAAAAGGAAGGCGTTAAAGAGAATATCGCGCATTTATTGTTAGAAATCTTTTTCCCCACGCCGCATTTTGTCAAGGATTTTGAAACGAATAAAAATTTCCCTTCACAACATTTAAATGCATTAAAATACATTGAAATGCTTTTTTATATGAAAAATTTAGAGCGTAAAAAATTGCAATTTGGCGCTAAAATCGCATGCCCCAATAACAGCGAACGCTTGAAAGCGTTTATCGCTTCTTTACCCTTTAAGCTCACGCACGATCAACAAAACGCCATTAAAGAAATCCAAAGCGATCTCACTAGCCCCATAGCGTGCAAGCGTTTGATTATAGGCGATGTGGGGTGCGGGAAAACAATGGTGATTTTAGCGAGCATGGTATTAGCCTACCCTAATAAAACCCTTTTAATGGCGCCCACTTCCATTCTCGCTAAACAGCTTTATCACGAAGCCTTAAAATTTTTACCCCCTTATTTTGAAGTGGAATTACTGCTCGGTGGGAGCCATAAAAAGCGATCCAATCATTTGTTTGAAAAAATCACGCATGTTGTTATCGGCACGCAAGCGTTGTTGTTTGATAAGCGCGATTTAGATGAATTCGCACTAGTAATCACTGATGAACAGCACCGATTTGGCACAAAACAGCGCTACCAATTAGAAAAAATGGCAAGCAGTAAGGGCAATAAACCCCATTCCTTGCAATTTTCCGCTACCCCCATTCCTCGCACTCTGGCTTTAGCCAAAAGCGCGTTTGTGAAAACGACCATGATTAGAGAAATCCCTTATCCTAAGGAGATTGAAACTCTGGTTTTGCATAAAAGGGAATTTAAAATAGTGATGGAAAAAATTAGCGAAGAAATCGCTAAAAACCACCAGGTCATTGTCGTTTATCCGCTGGTGAATGAGAGCGAAAAAATCCCGTATTTATCGCTCAGTGAGGGGGCGAGTTTTTGGCAAAAGCGCTTTAAAAACGTTTATACCACTTCAGGGCAAGATAAAAATAAAGAGGAAGTGATTGAAGAATTTAGAGAGTTAGGGAGCATTCTTTTAGCGACTACGCTCATTGAGGTGGGTATTTCTTTACCACGATTGAGCGTGATGGTGATTTTAGCGCCCGAAAGGTTAGGCTTAGCGACTTTACACCAGTTAAGGGGGCGCGTGTCTCGTAACGGCTTGAAAGGCTATTGTTTTTTATGCACGATCCAAGAAGAAAACGAACGATTAGAAAAGTTTGCTGATGAATTGGACGGCTTTAAAATCGCTGAATTGGATTTAGAATACAGAAAAAGCGGGGATTTACTCCAGGGCGGGGAGCAGAGCGGGAATAGTTTTGAATACATTGACTTAGCTAAAGATGAAAACATTATCGCTGAAGTGAAACAGGATTTTTTAAAGGCCGCTAGCGTTTCACATGGAACATTTGAAAATTGAAAATTGAAAATTAAGGCAGAATTGGGTAATTTAAATCATTTAAAAAAAGGATAGCAATGCAAAATAAGGAAATTGGTGAAGAAAAAAGCGTTAATGAAAAAAATTTAGAGGTTTTCAATCGTTATTTTCCCGGTTGCTTGAGTATAGAAAATGACAACCAACTCACGCTGGATACAAGAAAATTAAAAGCGTTACTAGGGGATTTTAGCGAGATAAAAGAAGAGGGCTATGGGTTGGATTTTGTGGGTAAGAAAATCGCCTTAAATCAAGCTTTTAAGAAAAACAATAAGATTTTGAAGCCCTTAAATGAATCCACGAGCAAGCACGTTCTCATCAAGGGCGATAATTTAGACGCTCTTAAAATCTTAAAACAAAGCTATAGTGAAAAAATCAAAATGATTTACATTGATCCGCCTTACAACACGAAAAACGATAGTTTTATCTATGGCGATGATTTTTCACAATCCAATGAAGAGGTTTTAAAAACATTGGATTATTCTAAAGAAAAGCTGGATTACATTAAGAATCTTTTTGGGTCAAAATGCCATAGCGGGTGGCTTAGTTTCATGTATCCTAGATTGTTGCTCGCTAGAGATTTGCTCAAACAAGACGGCGTGATTTTCATCAGCATTGACGATAACGAGTGCGCCCAACTCAAACTTTTATGCGATGAGATTTTTGGGGAGGGGAATTTTATAGAAACATTTCTATGGAACAAAACGCAAACGCCACCATCTGCATCAAATAAAACTAGAAAAACGCATGAATTTATTTTATGTTATCAAAAAAATAAAGATAATAAAAAAATGATTGCAAAATTTTCTGATGGAGGAGATGCCCCTCTTTGGAATGAAACAAATTCTGAAAGAATTTTAACTTTTCCTGCAAATTATGTTTTTTCAAATTTAAAAAATGGAATTTATAAAAAAGGCATTAGAGATAAAATTGAAGTTTTAGATGATATTGAAGTTTATAATGGGAAAATAATAAATAGTTTTAGATTAAAAGGGCATTTTCGTTGGAAGCAAGAAACATTGAACGAAGAAATAATTAATAATGTATTTTTAGTCGTAAAAAGCGAAAAATTTTCTATTCGTTATTGTAGAGAGGGTGAAAGAATTGTTATGCCTACAAATGAAATATCAAAAAAGGATAATGTAGGAACAAATGAAACTGCTTCAAAGGAGTTATTAAAACTATTTGATGATAACAAAATTTTTAATTTTAATAAACCTGTGAGCTTAATCAAATATTTAATTTCTATATGTAGCAATAACACTAATGAGGGCGACACCATCTTAGACTTTTTCGCCGGGAGCGGGACAACCGCGCATGCCGTGTTAGAGAGTAATAAGAGCGATTATCAAAAATTAAGTGAGGGGGGGGGTTATTTAATGGCTTGAACGCCGCATTTAAAGAAAGGCGCTTCATTCTCGTCCAGTTAGATGAAAAAATTGATCCCAAAAACAAGAACAACAAAAACGCATATGATTTTTGTTTGAACACCTTAAAATCTGAATCCCCGAGCATTTTTGACATCACCGAAGAAAGGATTAAAAGAGCGGGGGCTAAAATCCAAGAAGCTTGCCCCAATTTAGACGTAGGGTTTAGAGCGTTTGAAATCATTGATGATGAAACGCATGCTAACGATAAAAATCTCAGTCAAGCCCATCAAAAGGATTTATTCGCTTATTCCAACCCCAAAAAATGGGAAACCCAAACGATTTTAATCAAGCTTTTAGGCTGCGAGGGTTTGGAGCTCACTACGCCTATAACTTGCTTGATTGAAAACGCCTTGTATCTGGCTTTAAATACGGCTTTCATTGTGGGGGATGTAGAAATGAGCGAAGTTTTAGAAAACTTGAAAGATAAAGGGGTGGAAAAAATCAGCATGTATATACCCGCTATCAGTAACGACAGGCTGTGTTTGGAATTGGGCAGTAATTTGTTTGATTTGAAATTAGAGAGCGGCGATTTAAAGATTAGGGGGTAGAGGTGAAAATCAAATTCAAACGATTGGATTATCAGGAGCAATGCCGGGACCAAATTTTAGGGGTGTTTAAGGGGATCTATTTTGAAGAGTCAAAAGAAGATATTCAAAGGATTGCTAACCCTGTTTTTGAAATAGGGGCGATCAAGGATCTTTTATTAGAAAATATTGATAATTTACGATCGAAACAAAAAATAACCCAGGGAAGCGTAGGGATTGAGAAGTCGTTAAACTGCGATATTTTAATGGAAACAGGCACCGGGAAGACCTTTTGCTTTTTGGAATGCGTTTATGCCTTGCACAAAAACCACCATTTGTCAAAATTTATCGTTTTAACGCCAAGCAACGCCATTAAATTAGGGGTTTTAAAGAGCGTTGAAATCACCAGAGAATTTTTTAAAAGCGAGTATTCTAACACGCATTTAGAAAGCTATGAAGATGTAGAAAGATTCATTCTAGCGAGCAACCATAAATGCTGTGTGTTGGTGATGACTTTTTCTGCCTTTAATAAAGAGAAAAACACTATCAATCAATCATGCCTAGAAAACACGAATCTATTCAATGGCGCAAAAAGTTACATGCAAGCTTTAGCGAGTATGCGCCCCATCGTAATCATGGACGAACCGCACCGATTTTTAGGCGATAAAACAAAAAAATATTTGGAACAATTAAACGCTTTACTCACGCTCAGGTTTGGGGCGACTTTTAAAGATGATTATCATAATTTGATTTACGCGCTAGACAGCAAAAAAGCGTTTGATTGCACCCTAGTGAAAAGCATTAGCGTGGCGTCTGTGGGGGAGAGTGATGAGTATTTTTTAGAGCTTAAAGAGGCTAACAAAAAACAAAATGAAGCGACGATCAATTACACGAATTTAGAAAATAAAACTCAAAGCGTCAAAGTCAAAACGCATGATAATCTAGGCACGCTAACTCATATCAGCGCTTTAGAAGATTACATTGTAGAAAACATCACTAAAAAAGAGGTGCGTTTTCTCAATGGCGTTAATTTGTTACTGGATCAAAAAGAACCTTTTTCTTATTTTGTAGAGGGCGAGCAAGAAGTGATGCTGAAAGAAGCGATAAAAAGCCATTTTGAAAGAGAAGAAGGGCTTTTTAAAAAGGGGATTAAAGCCTTGTGCATGGTGTTTATTAGCGGGGTGAATAGCTATTTAAGCGAAGATGAACAGCCGGCCAAATTAGCCCTTTTATTTGAAAAACTCTACCAACAAAAGCTTGAAGAAGTCTTAAAAAAGCCTTTAGATGAAAATTATAGAGCGTATTTAGAGCGCACCAAAGACGCTATTTACAAAGTGCATGGAGGGTATTTTGCTAAAAGCAAGAAAGAGAGCGATGAAACTAAAACGATCGAACTCATTTTAAAAGAAAAAGAAAAATTGCTGAGTTTTGATTCCGATCTCAGGTTTATTTTTTCGCAATGGGCGTTGCAAGAGGGGTGGGATAACCCTAACGTGATGACGATTTGCAAATTAGCCCCTAGCCATTCCAATATCACTAAATTGCAACAAATCGGTAGGGGGCTAAGGCTCGCTGTGAATGATAAGGGCGAACGCATCACTAAAGAGCATGCTGATTTTGATTTTGTCAATGAATTGGTGGTGATCGTGCCACAAGTTGAGGGGGATTTTGTGGGAGCAATCCAGCAAGAGATAAGCGAACACAGCTTGATCAAACAATCATTCAGTGGGGAAGAGCTAGAAAAAAGCGGCATGGTTAAAAAAGGGTATTATGGGGTTTTGTTTGAAACATTAGAGGGTTTGGGTTTTGGAGAAAGAACAGATGATGAAAACTTTAAACTCACCATCAACCAAAACGAATTTTTAAAAAAAGAGCCAGAACTTGAAAAATTAAAAGATGAAACATACTTGGATTTTGAAAAATTAAAAGATTTTTTAAAAGATCGCTTGGTTGGTAATTCTAGAGTGAGGAACAAAAACGAGCGAAAAACTGAAAAAATCAAAATCAATAAAGAAAATTTTAAAAAATTTGAAACCTTATGGGCGGGTTTGAATCATCAAGCCCGGATCGCTTATGCCATGGATAGCGAGAGCTTGATTGATGAGATTGTCAAAAAGATCAATGCTTCTTTTAATGTCAGTTCAAAAAGTGTTTCGGTTACGACGCATAAAAAAGTAGAAACGATGGGAAATAACGCCAAAACAGAGATTTTTGATAGAGAAAGCGCATGCGTGTGGAGTCTGCATGAATTTATCAGCGCCTTGTCTAATAAGGTGAAATTGAGTTTTAAAAGCGTGGCTAAAGTGTTAGAAAACATTGATGAAAACAAGTTTAATGAAATTAAAAAAAACGAACAAGAGGGCTTAAGGCGCTTAGAAGAGCTGTTTTTGGAAATCATTTATCAAAATATTGAGGATAAAATTTCCTATCAAATGCGCGAAACGACGATTAAAAACAGAAAAAACGATGCGTTTTATGATGAAAAGGGAGAAATCAGAGAATTTTTAGATGGGAGTTTGGGGGCGGATAAATATGAAATTAAAAATCCAAGCGCTCAAGAAAAATGCCTGTATGAAAATTTCATGCAAGTGGATAGCGAGATTGAAAAAGACACGATTGAAGAATCTAACGACACTAAAATCATTGTTTTTGGCAAGCTCCCTAAGGTTAAAATCCCGGTAGGGTTAAATCAAACTTATAGCCCTGATTTTGGGTATGTGGTTGAAAACAACGATAAAAAAGTGTTGTTAGTGGTAGAAACTAAGGGGGTTGATAAAAAAAGCGAATTACGCCCTGAAGAAGAGCGGAAAATTTCAACCGCTAAAAAATTTTTTGAAGCTTTAAAAAAGCAAGGCGTGAATATTGAATACGAAACCAAGTTGAGCAATGATCAATTAAGCGCGTTGATCAATGAAGTTTTAAATCGTAAAGATTAGAGCTAATAAGCTCAATTACCCTAATGTTTCACATGAAACAATTTCAAAGAAAAGCGTTTTATTTAAAATTCATGGCGCTTTTGTTATAATCGTTTTTATCCAATTTTAAAGCATTGAAAAGCATTACACTTATAAAAGCGCGGTGTTGAAAAACGCTTTTTTAAACAACGATAAACTTTTAAAGCATGTGTTTTTAAGCGATATAAGGAATTAACATGGATTATAAAAAATTAGATTTACCCAACACAAACCACCCAAGTAAAGAGCAACTGAAAGCTTTTGAAACCGCTTTTAACGCCTTTTTAGAAACCAACCAACAAGAAAATGAAAATCACCACAACGACGCTTTTAATGATTTATTGAAAGGCATTTTTAAATACAAGGTTAAGCCCACCAAAAAAATAGACAGCGCTATTCTTAATGAAAATAACGAAGTGGAAGTGATCATTGAATTTAAAGCCGTTACTACAAACCTATAAAATCCTATAAAGAGCTATAAAATTCTCTCAATTTGGGATTTTTGTTGTATTCCTAGTTCAACC
>ASYU01000179.1:0-8998 GCA_000448465.1 Helicobacter pylori PZ5056
TCGCTCTTTTCTTTAGGGTCAAAATCGCTCCCCCCCTTAGCACCCCCCATAGCCAAAGTGGTGAGCGAATTTTTCAACACTTGCTCAAAGCCTAAAAACTTGATCACGCTTTCATTCACGCTAGGGTGGAATCTCAAGCCCCCCTTATAAGGGCCAATAGCCGAATTGAATTCAACCCTACACCCCCGATTGACTTGGATTTGATGATTATCATCTAGCCAACACACCCTAAAAAAAATCTCCCTTTCAGGCTCAATCAAACGCTCTAAAATCGCATGCTTTTCATAGCTTTTATCGCTGTCTAAAAGGGGTTTTAACGAAGTAATAGCTTCATAAACGGCTTGATGGAACTCTTTTTGATAGGGGTATTTTTTCTGTAAAGATTGGAGAATTTTTTCAATATACATGAGCGACATCCTTTATTGTTTTAAGTGTTTTTATTGTAACACTAAAAGGGTAATTAAGTTTTAACCTTATCTTAAAAACTTTTTAAAACGCCCACAAACCCTCTATCAAAGCCGCTCAAATCCTTGTAAAACTCTGCATCATAACCGCAAAATTCCAAGCATTCTTTCAAGCTTTTTAACTGGTCATACCCCATTTCGCAAACCAAAAAAGGGATTTTTAATCCAGCGGCTAAAAAAATGATTTCTTTTAAGATTTCATCGCCTTTAACCCCCCCAAAAAGGGCTTCATGCGGTTCTTTGAGGACGGATTTTTCTAAAGGATAATTTCTAGCGATATAGGGCGGGTTAGAGACAAGCATTTCTATCATGGGCATATGATCCCAAAGGCGCGTTTGTTTTAAAAAAACACGCTCTTTTAAATTAAAGCGTTCAATGTTTTTTAACGCCACTTTTAAAGCGTTTGGTGAAATATCGCTCGCATAAATACAAAGATTAGGGTTTTCTAAAGCCAAACTCACCGACACGCAACCACTCCCTATGCCGATTTCGCCTATTTCTTTTAAATGGTATTGAGAAATAATATCAAGGGCTTTTTGGACTAAAATCTCGGTTTCAGGCCGTGGGATTAAAACATGCTCATTCACAAAAAAAGAACGCCCATAAAAATCACAGCTTCCTAATAAATACTCTATGGGGCAGTCATTCAAACGCTTTCCTACCAATTCAAAAAAGCGTGTTTCTTCTTCGTGGGTTAATTCTAAATAGGCATGCGTGTGCAAAAAAACCCTTTCTTTTTGCAAGACAAAGCCTAATAAAATTTCAGACTCCAAGCCCCCCCTAAAGCCTTTTGGCGATAATTCTTTTTTGGCTTTATTTAGGGCTTGTGAAAGGGTCATTCAATTTCATAATCCAAAGCTTTCAAGCGCTCTAATAGGGGTGGGTGCGTGAAATGCAAGAAAACATAAAAAGGGTGCGAATAAGGGAACGCTTTATTTTCACTCACAATGGACACTAACGCTTTGGCTAAAACCTCTTTAGAGCTTAAATTCGCCCCAAACTTGTCCGCATTGTATTCGTTCTTTCGGCTAAAAAACCCGATCAAAGGCATGGCATAAAAGGAAAACATCGGCAAAAACAAGAGTAAAATCGCAATCAAACTCGCTGGCGTTTGTGAGACATTAAAGCCTTCAAAAACGATCGGTGGCAAATGAGCGATCAAAGCAAAAACAAGAGCGAGCAAGCCTCCCATAATCCCTAAACTTTTCAACAAATCCTTATTTTTAAAATGCCCTAATTCATGCCCTAAAATGGCTAAAAGCCCTTCTGTCCCAACTTTAGAGATCAAAGTGTCAAACAACACCACCCGCTTGTTTTTACCCAAGCCCCCAAAATACGCATTCAAACGCCCATCCCTCTTGCTAGCGTCCATCACAAAGATACCTTGAGATTTAAAACCCACCTTATCCATCATGCCCTCAATTTGACTCTCCAAATCTCGGTTATTCAAAGGGGTGAATTGGTTGAAAAGCTGTGCGATTTTAGGGTAAAAAAGATTAGCCAAGATCATAAAAACAAACACGACAAAAAACGAGCTAATCTCCCAATGCTCCACATGTTCAATGATCATAATAAGAGTGTAAATCAACAACAACCCCACGCCTAAAGTGAGCAATAACCCTTTGAAAAAATCCTTAAAAAACAACGATAAGCTCACCTTAGAAAAGCCAAATTCCTTATCCAAATGCATGGTGGTGTAGTAGCTAATGGGTAAAGCTAAAACGCTTTGAATCGCTAAAAACAACAAAGCAAACACCAAGTAGCCTAGCGTTTCAGGAAGGTTTAAATAATGCGTGAGATCTTCTAAATGCGTCAAACCAAAAAAGACCCAACCAGCAAAGATGATCCCGTCTAAAATTTGAGAAATAATGGATAATTGCATTTTCCTAATGGCGTAATTTCCCGCTTCTTCATAATCCTTTTGTGGGAGTAAAACGGGCTTCTCGCAGAGCTTTTGACGGATAAATTTCAATTGCAAAATATCGCCTACAATGTAAGGAGTCGTAAAAAAGAGCAAATAAAAAATACAGATTATCATATCTATCCATATATCAAGCATATTCTAAACTCCTTTTTTTAAATGAATTTACCAATAAAAGTGTAGGAATTATAACAATTTTTCAAAAATTTACCATAAAATTAAATAAATATGGTAGAAAAAGGGGTTGCGTTTGAGCGTTTTTAATCCAATCATAAAAAAGCCATGTTGTTCAACCCACTACCAACAAAAAGGTTCGTCATGCCCCATTCTTTTAAAAAGCGTTTTTTAATCGTTTATACCCTTTCTACCTTGCTTTTAGTGGGGGTTTTGTTAGCGTTGTTTTTCTTTTATGCGAAAAATAACCTTTTGGAAAACACCCAAATACGCATGCAATACACCGCTGATGCGATCGCTAAAAGCCTTTTAGAATTGGATAATACCTCTTCTTTAGAGCCTTTAAAAATCTTAGAAGAACGATTCAAAAACACCCCCTTTGTCTTATTGGATGCGGATAACAAAGTCAAGTTTTCTAATATCGGGGCGTTTGTGGCCTCTTTTAAAAATGACGCCTTAATTAAAACCCCTTATTTCGCGCTTAAAAAACAGGGCTTTTACCTCACAGACAGTGCCCCAACTAACCGCTTAGGGGTTTCTAAAATCATTATTGCAGAAGAAGAAATTCAAAAAAATTTTATCCCCCTTTATAAAATGATAGGCTATGCGTTTTTGAGTGCGAGTTTGTTTGTCACGCTAATAGCTAGGTGGCTTTATAAAATCCAATAAAACTATAGATTTATTTTCAAATAAGGATAATTAAAACGATTACTTTTCCACCAACGCAGGCTTATTTTTAAAGCTTTTAGCCGCATTTTCAAGCTGTTTTAGGGCTTCTTCTTTCGTTTTATAAGGGCCAATCAAATAATGCGTGAGGGAGTCTTTTTTCTTTATTTGGTAAGGGAAAGTTTTGAGCGTTTGCAAAAAATCCTTACTGGGCGAATTTAAAAAAGCCCCAATTTGCAAGTAATACCCTTTAGGGATACTCGCATCTTTTAAGTTAGATTTTACTAAACTCTTTTTATTTTCGTTTTTAGGTGGCTCTTTTGTTAGGGGCTTGGATTGATTAATAGCGGTCTCTTGCTTATGGGCTTTTTTGATTTTTCTTTTCACCTTTTTGCTTTCTATATAAAAATCATATAAATCATGGATTCTTTGCTTCACATAAGCTTCATAGCAATTTTTATAAATCGGGCTATTTTCAATAGAAGCTTTGGGGCTTATTAGCATGACTAACGCCACGCATTCTTCATGGGCGACTTTGAGCCATTCTTCTTCGCTTTGCTCTAGGATTTCTTTGATTTTAGGGAACTCATACTGCGTGCCTTTCCCCATATTTTCTAACATTTCTATAAGTTCTTCATGGACTTCATTGAGTCTTAATTGGATAGGGGGTAAATTTTTGGGCGTATTTTGAACGCTTTTAAGATCCGCTTTTTTATCCTCTAAACCAACAGCGTTTCTTAAAAAGAGGAAAACCAACAACAGAGTCATTTTTAATATATTTTTTTGCATTTACCACTCCCATGTCAAGCTTTCTATCTTGTTGCGTTATGGTAATCAAAAATACCAAATACCGCCATAAGAATGGTTTAAAACATGGGGTTTAGTTACTTTATTTAAGGGGATAGGGGTATTTTGCGATAATTAAATAGCTTTGATATAATAACTTTTAAAAACCATGAAAGGCTTACTATGCAATCTCTAAGTTTATTAAACCAATTGGGCGCTAAAATTGACGAATTGATTGAAAAAATCCAAAAACAAGAAGAAGAGTTGAACGCTTTACGCCAAGCAAACACCACCCTGAATGCGCAAAATGAAGAAAAAGACATTCAAATCGCTATTTTATACGATGAATTGAGCGCTAAAGATAAGGGTATTCAAGGTCTTTATGACAAAATCTCTGATTTATTGTCATAAACCATTAAAAATATGCATTCAGAAAACGATAGCTTAGAAATCACTTATTTAGGCAAACGCTATAAAATCTCTCTCAACAACACCTTTAGCGATGAGATGAAACGCACCCTAAAGGAGCGTTTCCATAACCAAGAATTAAACGCCTTAGAGCTTTTAAAGGATTATTTGCATGAAAGTTGTCAAAACGAGTATTTGCACAATGAACTCCAAAAGCTTTTAGAAAAAATCTCATCATGTTCTATCACTTGATCGCTCCTTTAAAAAATAAAACCCCCCCTTTAACTTACTTTTCTAAAGAACAGCACCTTAAAGGAGCGTTAGTCAATATCCCTTTAAGGAATAAAACGCTTTTGGGCGTTGTCCTTGAAGAAGTTTCAAAACCCTCTTTTGAATGCCTAGAGTTAGAAAAAACCCCTTATTTTTTACTCCCCTTTCAAATAGAGCTCGCTATTTTTATCGCTCAATATTACTCGGCTAATCTTTCTTCAGTCTTAAGCCTTTTTGCCCCTTTTAAAGAATGCGATTTAGTGGGGTTAGAAAAAATTGAGCCTACCCTCAATGTTTTAAGCCAAACGCAAACCAACGCTTTAAAAGAATTGCAAAAACATCCAGCAAGCTTGCTCTTTGGCGATACGGGCAGCGGGAAAACCGAAATTTATATGCATGCAATCGCTCAAATATTAGAGCAAAAAAAAAGCGCTCTGTTGTTAGTGCCAGAAATCGCTCTCACCCCTCAAATGCAACAACGCCTTAAAAAAGTTTTTAAAGAGAATTTAGGCTTGTGGCATAGCAAACTCTCTCAAAATCAAAAAAAGCAATTTTTAGAAAAGCTTTATTCGCAAGAAATCAAATTAGTGGTAGGCACACGAAGCGCGTTGTTTTTACCCCTTAAGGATTTGGGTTTAATCGTTGTAGATGAAGAGCATGACTTTTCTTATAAGTCTCATCAAAGCCCTATGTATAACGCTAGGGATTTATGCTTGTATTTATCCCATAAATTCCCTATTCAAGTGATCTTAGGCTCTGCTACGCCAAGTTTGAGTAGTTATAAACGCTTTAAAGATAAGGCTTTAGTGCGCTTAAAGGGGCGCTACACCCCCACGCAAAAAAACATTATTTTTGAAAAAACCGAGCGTTTTATCACGCCCAAACTCCTAGAAGCACTAAAACAAGTCCTAGACAAAAACGAGCAAGCCATTATTTTTGTGCCTACAAGGGCTAATTTCAAAACCTTGCTGTGCCAAAATTGCTATAAAAGCGTTCAATGCCCCTTTTGCAGCGTGAATATGAGTTTGCATTTAAAGACCAACAAACTCATGTGCCATTATTGCCATTTTTCAAGCCCTATCCCTAAAATTTGCAGCGCATGCCAAAGCGAAGTTCTAGTGGGTAAAAGGATAGGCACCATGCAAGTGTTGAACGAGTTAGAAGGCCTTTTGAAAGGCGCTAAAATAGCGATCTTAGATAAAGATCACACCAGCACGCCAAAAAAACTCCACAATATTTTAAACGATTTCAACGCTCAAAAAACCAATATCTTAATCGGCACTCAAATGATAAGCAAGGGGCATGATTACGCTAAAGTGAGTTTAGCGGTTGTTTTAGGCATAGACAATATCATTAAATCTAATAGTTACAGGGCTTTAGAAGAAGGCGTGTCGTTACTCTATCAAATCGCTGGGAGGAGCGCTAGGCAAATTTCTGGCCAAGTGTTCATTCAAAGCACCGAAACGGATCTGTTAGAAAATTTCTTAGAAGATTATGAAGATTTTTTACAATACGAATTGCAAGAAAGGTGCGAACTCTACCCGCCTTTTTCAAGGCTGTGTTTGTTAGAATTCAAGCATAAAAATGAAGAAAAAGCCCAACAATTGAGCCTAAAAGCCTCTCAAACCCTTTCTTTGTGTTTAGAAAAGGGCGTAACGCTCTCTAATTTCAAAGCCCCCATTGAAAAAATCGCTTCTTCTTACCGCTACCTTATTTTATTGCGTTCCAAAAACCCTTTAAGCCTAATCAAAAGCGTGCATGCGTTTTTAAAAACCGCCCCCAATATCCCTTGCAGCGTGAACATGGATCCTGTGGATATTTTTTAAAAAACTCAAGTTTTCTATATTTTTAAAACACTCAAGTTTTTCTGGCGGCTAACAGCGTGAAATTCACCCATTTAAACAGCGCTTCCACATGCTTAAACCCCACGCTTTCTAAAAGCGCGACATTTTCTTTTAAACTATAAGGCACAAGCACATTTTCTAACGCTTCTCTTTTGAAAGCGATTTCATTGTGGCTATAGCCTTGATTTTGTTTATAAAGGTAGTATAGCTCTATCATTTGCTTGTCTAATATCCGATCTTCGCTCATGGTCTTTTCGCCCACCAATAAAACCCCATTCAACGCAAGGCTGTTATAAATCTTTTTGAGCAACACCTCTCTTTGCATGGGGCGGACAAATTGCAACACAAAAAGCAATGAAAACGCGCTCGCTTCTCTAAACTCAACCTCTAAAAAATCCATGCATTCAAAACGGACATTGTTAAAATCTTTTAATTTTTCTTGCGCTTTTTTGAGCATGGGCATGGAATTGTCAATCCCTACAAGCTCAATATCTTGTTGGATTTGTTGGTTAAGCGCGATAAAAAAGTTTCCGGTAGAACAGCCTAAATCATAAACCAAGGGCTTAGGATAGATATTTTCTTTTAAATTTTGAGCGATAAAATACGCTCCCAGATTCAACATTTCATGATAATAGGGGATGGAGCGCTCCAGCATGTCATCAAAAACATGAGCGACTTTCTCATCAAAACAAAAGCGTTTGTTTAGGGATTGATTAAACAGAGTGTCTTTCATTCAAAAAAGAAGCGTGGTTTAAAAACCTTTAAACCACTCCATGCAAAATAACGCTTAAGCTTTTTTATGCACCAACTCATTGATGTAGTAATCCACTGAGCCTAAGCCTTCTTTTTTCGCCCATTCATAGCATTGAGAGACAAAATGCCAATTGATATGCCCATAGAATTTTTCCAAATACACAGGGCGCGCGTTTTTATGGTCAATGTAATAAGCATGCTCCCACACATCCACCACTAAAAGCGGCACTTTTTTATCCGTAACCGGGGTTTGAGCGTTGCTCGTTTGAATGATTTCAATTTTTTGAGTGTCTAAATTATACGCTGCCCAATTCCAACCAGAGCCAAATAAAGTGGTCGCGCTCTTAATGAAGTCTTCTTTAAATTTTTCCAACGAGCCAAAATCTTTTTCTAAAGCCCCTTTTAATTCATCGCTTAGGGCAGTCGCTTTGGGGCTTAGGCAATCCCAATAAAAATCGTGGTTGTAAATTTGAGCGGCGTTATTAAACACGCCTCCGCTAGACTTCGTCAAAATAGCGAACAAAGAACTTTTCTCAAAATCCGTGCCTTTGATTAAGTTATTCAAATTATTCACATAAGTTTGATGGTGTTTCCCATGGTGGAAATCAAACGCCACAGGGCTTAAAAAATCCCCCATGCTGTCTTTAGCAAAAGGCAACTCTCGTAATGTAAACATGTTTTCTCCTTGTGATTAGGTGGGACTATTGTAATCATTTTTTAACACTTTTTGGTAAATCTTTTCTTAAAAATTAAATCGTTATGCAAATTTTGTGGATTTTAAGGGGTTTTTTAAAATGAAAACGATTTTTTTAACAAATCCTCTTTAAATTTTTTGAAAGTTAATTTTAATTGACTACTATTCTAACGCAATTAGCAATTCATTAGAAAGGATTTAACCATGCAAAAAGTTACTTTTAAAGAAGAGACATACCAATTAGAAAGCTAGAAACAGATAATATGAAAATGAACTTACTCATGGGGGCTAGGGAGCTAGGCGCTAACATTAGCGATTTAAACCAAGAATTACAGAAAATGAATATATTCAGCACCAACATGGACTTAATGAATACCGATGAATATGATGATTTAATCAAAGATGAGCAAAATACAGAAATGCTTAAACAAAGTAACAGCATTTGATAAGATTAATGATAAGGGACTAGCCCAAGCAGGTAAGTAATAAAAAGTAAGAGAAAACTTAAAAATCAAAAAAAAGACATGTCTATGGAAACGATATCCCTATACACCTACTAGGAGCAAATGCTATGGCTACATAAACTCCATGCGAGCATTATAGCAAGGAAAAGTAAATGAAGCCAATAAGTGAGCAAGATTTCAAAGCTTACAATCTTTTAACACCGCTTGCCTATGGGGGCGTTGTGGAATATAATAAATCTAATCAAAAGAAGCAAAATGCGCAAATAAGAGAGCTAATAAGAGAGCTAAACTTACACACTAGCAAAGACAAGTTACAACAGGCTTATACGCTTATATTAGCGAGCATAATCCTACAAAATACGAGTATATTAAAAAATGTGTAAAGGGAAAGCCTTAAAAGTGGGCGATAAAGCCCCTGATGTGAAATTGGTCAATGGCGATTTGCAAGAAGTCAATTTGTTAAAGCAAGGCGTGCGTTTTCAGGTCGTTAGCGCGCTTCCTAGTCTAACCGGATCGGTTTGCTTGCTCCAAGCCAAACACTTCAATGAGCAAGC
>ASYU01000180.1:0-398 GCA_000448465.1 Helicobacter pylori PZ5056
TTTTGTTTTTTACGCTTTAATATTAAAGTTTTAGTTTTGGTGTTTTGCTTCTTGTGTTTTGTGTATTTTTAAGGTTTTTACTGCTTATAATCTTAGTTTGTTGTTTCACCTTGTCTTTTGCTTGCTTGATTTTGGTTTCTTACTGCTTATGGTTTTTACTTCTTGCTTTTTATTTAGTTTGATTTTGATTTGATTGTGTTTCGTATTTTATTTTTCTTAAATCTCATTTCTTTTGTTTGAGTGTTGGATTTAGTGTTGGACTTTCTTAATTCTTATGTTTGGACTTTTTGCTTCTTGTTTTTTTGTGTTCTTAAGGTTTTTACTGCTTATGGTTTGTAGTTGTTGTGTTGGAGTTTTACTTGTTACTTCTTGGGTTTTAATTTCTTATTCCTTACTTA
>ASYU01000181.1:0-447 GCA_000448465.1 Helicobacter pylori PZ5056
ACATCCGTGGCATCGGGCGCGAGCTGCAACACCCTCATTTGTAACGCAATGGTGAGTGAAGTGATCCCTATTCCCCATAAGAAAATCTGCAAAAAGATCACCCACTCCAAGTTTTTAAACACAAAAAGCAAGAGTTGTGGGCAAATGACTAAAACCATTGCAAAAGCGATAAATTTTCTTGAATTTTTCGCATACAAACGGCCGAATAAAAAACTCCCTGCCACGCCTGCTAACCCAAACACAAACAGCATTAGCGTCGTAATGTCAGGAGAAAATTGGCTGATTTGAATGATAAAAGGCTCAATATAGCTATAAGTGGTGAAATGCCCAGAGATAACCATGATCACAAGCAAATAAATCCCCATTAACAGCGGGCGTTTCATTAATAGAGGGACACTTGCAAGCGTGCCGGCGTTTCTACTCGGCAAAGGCGGGAGCAATTTCCAC
>ASYU01000182.1:0-1841 GCA_000448465.1 Helicobacter pylori PZ5056
TGATAGTATAGTCGTGTCAGAAATGGGGCTTGTGTGATCGCCATAAACCGCCCCAGAAAGGATTGCTGAAACAATCAAAATAATATCGCTTTCATTGGCCATGCCCGCTCCAATGGGCAGCATGATTGCAAACGCTCCCCAGCTTGTTCCAGTAGAAAAGGCGATAAACCCAGAGATTAAAAAAAAGATTAAAGGCATGTACACGCCCCCCCCACTACTATTTAAAAACCCCTTGCTCACTTGAGCCAAATAAAGCCCCGTTTGAGCGTCGTCTCTGATCACAGGCCCAATAGCCCAAGCGAGCGTTAAAACCAGTATCGCCGGCCCCACACTTTTAAAGCCTTCAACAATGAGTTTTAAAAAACTCCCTTTTTCTAAAAATGGATAAGCCAAAAGATAAGTGACAATGAGTGAAAACAGCCCCCCATAAAAGAGCGAAAAACTCGCATCGGTGTTTTTTAAGATCACTCCGGTATAAAAAATCAATGATGAAATGGACACGATCAATAATAAAATGGAAAGGGGTAACAAGCTTAAGGGGGCTAGTTTTGAAGAATCCTCTTCTTGCTCGCTATAAAAATCCTTCACGCCTATGTTTTGATACTTCCTCATGCTAGGGAGGTTGATTTGCCATAAAATGGTGAGAAAAACCGCAATGAGCGCAAAAATCGCATAATAATTACTGCTCAAGCTTTGGAGAAGCACCGAAAAACTATCCTTCAATAAGGGCGAGTTGTCGTTATTCATGATCCCCATGATATATGCCCCCCAGCTAGAAATAGGGACTAATAAGCACACCGGCGCTGAAGTGGAGTCTATGATATAGGCCAAGCGCTCTCGTGTGGAGTTATGAGCGTCGTTTAAAGATTTTGAGATTTGCCCCACGGTTAGGGCGTTAAAATAATCATCTACAAAAATAATGATGCCTGAAAAAAAGGCGATAAATTCAGGGGTTTTAGCGTTTTTAGAGTATTTTTTGGCTTTTTTGACAAAGTTCTGCACGCTACCGGATTTTAAAATCACTTGGCTTAAGATGCCTAAAAAGATTAAAAACCCAAAAACATAGAGGTTGGAAAGATTGAAGTCAAGCCCCTTTTCTGGCTCATAAGTGTAAAAAACGGAAGTGATTTTATGATAAATATATTCTACAAGTTGGGAAAGGTGCAACGAATGCATTAAAACAGCGCTCGCTAAAATGCCTGTAAATAACGAGAGCGCGACTCTTTTAGTGAAAACCACCATTAAAATAACGATAAGAGGAACAATAAGGCTTGATGCTGACAATCCCACCGAATAAAATCCTTTAAATCAATCCTTAAATTTCAATTAAAAGAGACAATCAATATTCACAAAATTCTTTGTTAAAAGAAGAGATGAATTTGCCAAAACCAATCGCTTAAAGGATTTCAATCAAGTGGCCGGGAGAGAGGGATTCGAACCCCCGGAGGTATGACCCTCAACGGTTTTCAAGACCGCCGCTTTCAACCACTCAGCCATCTCCCGCTATTTTTATAAAAGTCCCTTGCAAAAGTCCCTAAATGACTACAATATGGAGGCGACACCCGGATTCGAACCGGGGGATCAAAGTTTTGCAGACTCATGCCTTACCACTTGGCTATGTCGCCTTAAATTTTAACACTAGCGTATTCAAAAAATAAAATCAAATCGCACTCAAAAATGGTGCCCAAAGCCGGACTTGAACCGGCACGGTATTGCTACCGAGGGATTTTAAGTCCCTTGTGTCTACCAATTCCACCACCTGGGCAAACTAAATAGAAACCATGCTCTAGAAGTTAAATCAATATGGAGCGGGAAACGGGGATCGAACCCGCGGCCCCGAC
>ASYU01000183.1:0-378 GCA_000448465.1 Helicobacter pylori PZ5056
GGCTTGCACAGCTATGCCGCAGGCGATCCCTTGCCGATCCCTACTTTTTTATACTTTTTGGTAGCGATACCTTTTATTCTTGTGATCTTGGCGTATTTCAAACGCCATTTGAGTTTGCCTAAATTGGTTTAAAGGATAACCATGTTCCAACCCTTACTAGACGCCTTTATAGAAAGCGCTCCAATTAAAAAAAAATTACTTTTAAATCTCCCCCCCCCCTAAAAATCGCTGTGGCGAATTGGTGGGGAGGCGCTGAAGAATTTAAAAAGAGCACTCTGTATTTCATCTTAAGCCAACGCTACACAATCACCCTCCACCAAAACCCCAACGAACCCTCCGATCTCGTCTTTGGCAGTCCTATTGGATCAGCCAGAAAAA
>ASYU01000184.1:0-3228 GCA_000448465.1 Helicobacter pylori PZ5056
CGATTGCGTGTTTGGAAGCCATTAGCGTGGGGATTGTGCCTGTTATCGCTAATAGCCCTTTAAGCGCGACCAGGCAATTCGCGCTAGATGAACGATCGTTATTTGAGCCTAATAACGCTAAAGATTTGAGCGCTAAAATAGACTGGTGGTTAGAAAACAAGCTTGAAAGAGAAAGAATGCAAAACGAATACGCTAAAAGCGCTTTAAACTACACTTTAGAAAATTCAGTCATTCAAATTGAAAAGGTTTATGAAGAAGCGATCAAAGATTTTAAAAACAACCCTAACCTCTTTAAAACCTTATCGTGATAAAGGATAAAAAATGCAAGAAGTCCATGATTATGGGATTAATTTTTGGAGCAATAACGAATTTAAGATAGAAAAAGGCTTGGTTAAAGTTTGTCATGGCAAAAACCCCTCGCTTTTAGAAATCGTTCAAAGCGTGCGCGATAAGGGCTATAGAGGGCCTTTGTTGGTGCGATTCCCCCATTTGGTGCAAAAACAAATCAAAAGCCTGTTTGATGCGTTTTCTTCAGCGATTAAAGAGTATCAATACAGCGGGGCTTTTAAGGCGGTTTTCCCTTTAAAGGTCAATCAAATGCCCTCGTTTGTTTTGCCTTTAGTGCAAGGGGCTAAGGGTTTGGATTATGGTTTAGAGGCCGGGAGTAAATCCGAACTCATCATTGCGATGAGCTACACTAACCCCACAGCCCCTATCACCGTGAATGGCTTTAAAGACAAGGAAATGATTGAGCTTGGTTTTATCGCTAAAAGCATGCAGCATGAGATCACTTTAACGATTGAGGGTTTGAATGAGTTAAAAACCATTATCGCCGTGGCTAAACAAAACGATTTTGTAGCATGCCCTAAAATTGGCATTCGTATCCGTTTGCACAGCGCTGGCACTGGCGTTTGGGCAAAGAGTGGGGGGATCAATTCTAAATTTGGCCTTAGCAGCACTGAAGTTTTAGAAGCGATGCGCCTTTTAGAAGAAAACGACTTACTAGAGCATTTCCACATGATACATTTCCACATAGGCTCTCAAATCAGCGATATTTCGCCCTTAAAAAAGGCTTTAAGAGAAGCGGGCAACTTGTATGCAGAATTGCGTAAAATGGGTGCTAAAAATCTCAATAGCGTGAATATTGGAGGGGGGTTAGCCGTAGAATACACCCAACACAAACACCACCAAGATAAAAACTACACTTTAGAGGAATTCAGCGCTGATGTGGTGTTTTTATTGAGAGAAATTGTGAAAAATAAGCAAGAAATCGAGCCGGACATTTTCATTGAATCAGGCCGTTACATTTCCGCTAACCATGCCGTTTTAGTGGCCCCGGTGTTAGAATTGTTTTCGCATGAATACAATGAAAAATCCCTAAAAATCAAAGAAAGTAATAACCCCCCCTTGATTGATGAAATGCTAGACTTGCTCGCTAATATCAATGAAAAAAACGCCATTGAATACTTGCATGATAGTTTTGATCACACCGAGTCGCTGTTCACGCTTTTTGATTTGGGCTATATTGATTTGATTGACAGGAGCAACACTGAAGTTTTAGCCCATTTGATTGTCAAAAAAGCGGTGCAATTGCTTTATGTTAAGGATCACAACGATATCTTACGCATTCAAGAGCAGGTCCAAGAGCGCTATTTATTGAATTGTTCGTTTTTCCAAAGCTTGCCGGATTATTGGGGCTTGAGGCAGAATTTCCCGGTCATGCCCTTGAATAAACTAGATGAAAAGCCCACCAGGAGCGCGAGCTTGTGGGATATTACTTGCGATAGCGATGGGGAAATCGCTTTTGATTCCACGAAGCCCTTGTTTTTGCATGATATAGACATAGATGAAGAAGAATACTTTTTAGCGTTCTTTTTAGTGGGAGCGTATCAAGAAGTTTTAGGCATGAAGCACAATTTATTCACGCACCCTACAGAATTTAGCGTGGTTTTTGATGAAAAAGGCGATTATGAGGTGGAAGATATTTGCGAAGCCCAAACGATTTTAGATGTGTTAGACGATTTGGACTATGACACTAAAGAGATCGAGCGCCTTTTAAAACAAAAAATTGAAGACAACAACCAACTGGACATGGAAGAAAAGAAAGAAATCATGGGGCGCTTGTATGTCATGCTGAGCGAAAACGGGTATTTGCGCACGATTTCTTAAAAGAACGCTATAAATTGGTTATAGCATTCTAACGATTAAATAAAGATACAAGAAACGCCAAGCAACATTGAAAAAGAAAAATCAAAGAATAAAAGAGAGATTAAAAAAAGGAGACCCCCAAAAGAGTGGGGGGGGATTAGCTTTCTAAATTTTCAGCCTCGCCCTTATCTAAATTATCAAAATACTCATCAACCTCACCAATGCTCGCCAAACCGATATAATTATAAATGTCTTTTAACAAATTTTCAGTAAGTCCCGCACAAGAGAGATTATACTTATTGATACCCCCATCACATAAGAGTTGAGCGATAAACAACGCCTCGCTCTTATTTTTAGGTAAAACCGTAGCCCAAAAACCACTCGGAGAAAAATCATTAAAGTCATCGTTAAATTCCTCACGACCCTCCGCATACGCCTTAATCACGCCACAGAATAAAGTAGTCCCAACTCTATCCATATAATCAAAAGTGTCATAATCACACTCATCAGTATTTCGGTTATCAAGCATAGCGCTCCACTCCGCATCGCTATGTTTATTTAAGTCTTTAGCGTGAGCGAGAGCGGTAACAATAATAGCGGTCGCTTGATTACCCTTACCATCAAAGAACATCGGCGACATTAAAACACCAAGTCGGCTTTTTCTCTCGCCCAAAGTATAACTCTCCGCCATAATCTCAAAGCTAGTCCTATCTTTATCCCTAAAACCGAAAGAGAGTTTAAACTTGTCCTCTTTCTCTTTAGGCTCTTTAGGAGTAGAAGTCCTTTCCTTAACACTTGGTCCGCTAGTTACCACTTTAACGCCATCTAAAATGTCCGCTTTTTTATTTTTAGCGTGAAGTCTCATATGCTCGGTCAATGGAACTTTATTGAACCACTTTAAGAACTTGTCGCTATTGAAAACATAAGAGGCTTCGTTGCCTTTTTCGCTCCTTAAGGTTACACGATTGAACCCAATGCTAATGACTTTAGCTTCCACCACTTTGTTATTGATCGTGGCTTTGACTGACGCACCCACTTTTAATTTATTTTCGTTTTGAAAACCCATAAAATACTCCTTGG
>ASYU01000185.1:0-5711 GCA_000448465.1 Helicobacter pylori PZ5056
TGTAGGCGTTTTTCAAACGCCCCCTTATTTTTGAGTGATCGCTTCATTTGATCTCTTTCAAAAGAGCGTTTTTAAAAGCTTTAATTGCATTTTCGCCCACCAATTCAGCGATACGATAGCGTGAGATTAAAAAGTCTAATAATTTTTCGCTCCTTTCTTGAATCTCTATAAGCCCGAAAGAAGCGTTTTTAGCCACTTCTTTTTCACTATAAGAGCCTTTAAAGTATGCCTTTCTTTTTTCATCAAAAGGCTTGTTGCTTAAAGATCTGTTAGCGTTTTTAGGAATTAAGAGCAAGTTCCCTAAAGCATGCACGATATGGGGATTTTTAGCCCAACTTTTTTCTTTAGCGCTATAGCCTTGATCGGGGTTTTGGGGCAGGATATGCTCAATGCTTTCTATACTGCCATCAAAATTCAGAGTCGTTTCAGGGTTATGGTATAGCTCGTATTCATAAAGCAAGTAATTCAGCGCCTTGCCCCACTCATACCATTTTCTGGGTTTCTTTTTAGAATGGATATTCTCTTCAAGCAATTCTAAAGCACTATTTTTTTGTCTGTTGAAAAAATTCTTTTCTAGCGTTGGGAGATCTTCAATGGTGATATTTTCTTCCCCATATCTATACGCTCTGAACGCTATAAAAGCCAATCTAATCCATTCATTTTTAGCTGTATCCCTACCAGCAACCCCATAGATCAAAAACCCGAAACGCTCTAAATATTCTAACAAGCCCTCTAATTCTTTGGTGGTATAAGGTTGTTTGTTAGCGTGTTTCCCTTCAAGCTGTATCGTAAAAAGAGAGAGCAATAAGGGCAGAAAAGCGTTATCACTCAAAGCGTTTAAGCGCCGCATTTTGTCTAACAAGGTGCGCGTTTTAGGCGTGGTTTCAATCTCAAGTTCTTTATCAAGTTCTTTATCATTAGGCATGTGTAAAAAAACCCAAACCTTAGAAGAATAAGAAAGATAGAATAACAATTCGTCTATTTTGTCATATTCATCATCCAGGTTTGCATCATCGTATTTTCTATGGGCGTTAAATTCCATTTCCAATAACCTTTCTTTAAACTTGTTGCTGTTCTCGCCATAATAATACGCCACAAAATGCTTTAAAAAACCCTCTAAATCATCATCTTTAAAGAATCTCAAATCGTGATAAATCCTAGTGTAGGTGTCATTGATTTCTTGTTGAAGATTTTCTAAATCTTCTTCATCGCAAATCTTATGCGCCACAAAATGCAAGCGGTTTTTTAACAATTCCAAAGTGGATAGATCCTTACCACGATTGTTAATCGTTTCAAAAGAACTGAAGGGATCGATTCGGTTATCATTCAATTCTACTACGCTAAAAAGCATTTTCTTTATAAGGGCATCAAACATGTTTTCAAGCGTTTCCATAGGCGTATCGCTGATTTTTTCTTTAAAAAACGCACAAGCGTCAATCAAATTTTTAGCGTAAAAAGAAGTTTGAAACCTTTCTAAATCTTTTTCTTCTCCCATGATCGCCCCAAAAGCTTCACTTAAACCATAATACTTATAGGACAGAACGGGTTCAAGGTTCATTGAATCATACTTTGGGTCTTTATGTTGGGTAATCTTGGCTAAAAGGCCTAATAAAATCAGGCTCGTAGCCAATCGTTGCTGGCCGTCTATGATTTCAAAAGCGCTATCTTCAAGCTCATTTTCAAGCCCTCTTAAGGTTAGGCTGTGCATGTAATGGAATTTATCTCCCAGCTTAGAGGCATGCTCTAAATCGTTCCAAAAATCCTTCAATTGCCTCATCTGCCATGCATACCCCCTTTGATAGCTGGGGATTTCAAACACGCCTTTTCCAATCACGCCGTCTAAATTTAACAATTCCATTAAAATCCTTTCATAAATGATTGGGTTTATGGGTTAAAAACCCACAATCCTTTAACTTTTTCTTTTAATCAATTTTGGTTTTCCAAGTCGGGTGCTGCGCGTGAAATGCCAAGTGTTTTTATTGACTAATTCTTCGTATTCTTGGCTCCCTTTTTGAGCGCAAACGCCCTCAACCTTTAGCGCTCCCTCTTCATCAGTCCCGATAGTGTCATGGTCAATCTTTAGGGCAAAAACGCTCCGTTGGACTTCAGCCCCTCTAGTCGTTGAATCCTCATTCACAATACCAATCACATAATCCGCTTTACGCATGAGTTCAAAATGTTCGTATTGAGCCACTTCGCCCATTCTTGGACGAAAACCTGTCAAAGTGCATTCATCGCACCATTCTTTAAAATCCTCATTCCCTGGAATAGTTCCCTTATACGCGCCTGAAACCATGCACAACAACAAATTGTATTTTTCATGCGCTTTTAAATCTTCTAACTGAGCCATTATCTTCTCCTTGTATTGAATTTAACTCTGTAAGCCCCACTGGTTTAAAAATGGGGCTTATGGAATCAAATGGTTGAAAAAGGTGGTGCGGGTTAATAAAAAGGTTAATAAAAAGGTTAATAAAAAGGTTAATAAAAAGGTTAATAAAAGGGTTAATAAAAGGGTTAATAAAAGGGTTAATAAAAGGGTTAATAAAAGGGTTAATAAAAGGGTTAATAAAAGGGGGAATAATAAAAAGTAAAAGATTTTTAAGCGATCTTTTGTAAAAGGATAAATAGTGATAAAAATAGGGTAGCGTTGCTTGATTGATTGATTGAATGATTGAATGATTGAATGATTGAATGATTGAATGATTGAATGATTGAATGATTGAATGATTGAATGATTGAATGATTGAATGATTGAATGCCATTCCTACCCCTTTTTTGAAAAAAAGATGACTTGGGGTATTGTATCTAGCGGTATTTAATTGATTTAATGATGCGTTTGATTTAATGATGCGTTTGATCTTAAAGCTTTATTTTTTAGCCCCCCATTCCAAATTAGTTCCCCAATCATTTCCAATCATTTCTATCAATTTCTAATCATTTCTATCAATTTCTAATCATTTCTATCAATTTCTAATCATTTCCATCAATTTCCAATCATTTCAAAATCATTTCCAATGATTTCCAATCATTTCCAAATAACTTTCATTCATTTCTTTCAAATTCCAAATTTTCTTTCAAACTCTCAAAACTTTAAGCAAACTTTAAGCATTGGATGTCTATAATTACATTTCGTTTTTAAAGACAAGCTTTAAAAAGTTCTTTAATTCAAACTCAAGCAAGTTGTAAAAGCTAAAAGCTTTATAATATAAAAGCCCACCAGCTGATAAAACTTGAGCGTTAAAAAAGATTAGGGATCAAGCATTTTTAGTCTTCTTTAAGGGTTTAACAGAGCGATTATAGCAAGTTTTTAAAGAAAAACGAAGTTATTTGATTTAACATTGTTAATAGCCTATGTAAAAGTAAAGTAAAACTACAATAACTCTGTCTTATATTCATTAAGGCAGTGGTAGCGCTGAAGAATATTCGTGCAATTGTCGTTATTCATTATAAAAGGGCGGGTTTTAAAGGATATTTTAAAATTTAAAACAAGCTTTTAAGAGCAGATGGCGGATGCCTTGCCAAAGAGAGGCGATGAAGGACGTACTAGACTGCGATAAGCTATGCGGAGCTGTCAAGGAGCTTTGATGCGTAGATGTCCGAATGGGGCAACCCAACTAATAGAGATATTAGTTACTCTAATTATAGAGAGCGAACCTAGTGAAGTGAAACATCTCAGTAACTAGAGGAAAAGAAATCAACGAGATTCCCTAAGTAGTGGCGAGCGAACGGGGAAAAGGGCAAACCGAGTGCTTGCATTCGGGGTTGAGGACTGCAATATCCAAGAGAACGCTTTAGCAGAGTTACCTGGAAAGGTAAGCCATAGAAAGTGATAGCCTTGTATGCGACAAGGCGTTCTCAGGTAGCAGTATCCAGAGTAGGCCAGGACACGAGAAATCCAGGTTGAAGCCGGGGAGACCACTCTCCAACCCTAAATACTACTCTTTGAGCGATAGCGAACAAGTACCGTGAGGGAAAGGTGAAAAGAACCGCAGTGAGCGGAGTGAAATAGAACCTGAAACCATCTGCTTACAATCATTCAGAGCCCTATGATTTATCAGGGTGATGGACTGCCTTTTGCATAATGATCCTGCGAGTTGTGGTATCTGGCAAGGTTAAGCGAATGCGAAGCCGTAGCGAAAGCGAGTCTTAATAGGGCGCTTGAGTCAGATGCTGCAGACCCGAAGCTAAGTGATCTATCCATGGTCAAGTTGAAACGCGTGTAATAGCGCGTGGAGGACTGAACTCGTACCCATTGAAACGGGTTGGGATGAGCTGTGGATAGGGGTGAAAGGTCAAACAAACTTAGTGATAGCTGGTTCTCTTCGAAATATATTTAGGTATAGCCTCAAGTGATAATAAAAGGGGGTAGAGCTCTGATTGGGCTAGGGCTGCTCGCCGCGGTACCAAACCCTATCAAACTTCGAATACCTTTTATCGTATCTTGGGAGTCAGGCGGTGGGTGATAAAATCAATCGTCAAAAGGGGAACAACCCAGACTACCAAATAAGGTCCCTAAGTTCTATTCTGAGTGGAAAAAGATGTGTGGCTACTCAAACAACCAGGAGGTTGGCTTAGAAGCAGCCATCCTTTAAAGAAAGCGTAACAGCTCACTGGTCTAGTGGTCATGCGCTGAAAATATAACGGGGCTAAGATAGACACCGAATTTGTAGATTGTGTTTGACACAGTGGTAGAAGAGCGTTCATACCAGCGTTGAAGGTATACCGGTAAGGAGTGCTGGAGCGGTATGAAGTGAGCATGCAGGAATGAGTAACGATAAGATATATGAGAATTGTATCCGCCGTAAATCTAAGGTTTCCTACGCGATGGTCGTCATCGTAGGGTTAGTCGGGTCCTAAGCCGAGTCCGAAAGGGGTAGGTGATGGCAAATTGGTTAATATTCCAATACCGACTATGGAGCGTGATGGGGGGACGCATAGGGTTAAGCGAGCTAGCTGATGGAAGCGCTAGTCTAAGGGCGTAGATTGGAGGGAAGGCAAATCCACCTCTGTATTTGAAACCCAAACAGGCTCTTTGAGTCCTTTTAGGACAAAGGGAGAATCGCTGATACCGTCGTGCCAAGAAAAGCCTCTAAGCATATCCATAGTCGTCCGTACCGCAAACCGACACAGGTAGATGAGATGAGTATTCTAAGGCGCGTGAAAGAACTCTGGTTAAGGAACTCTGCAAACTAGCACCGTAAGTTCGCGATAAGGTGTGCCACAGCGATGTGGTCTCAGCAAAGAGTCCCTCCCGACTGTTTACCAAAAACACAGCACTTTGCCAACTCGTAAGAGGAAGTATAAGGTGTGACGCCTGCCCGGTGCTCGAAGGTTAAGAGGATGCGTCAGTCGCAAGATGAAGCGTTGAATTGAAGCCCGAGTAAACGGCGGCCGTAACTATAACGGTCCTAAGGTAGCGAAATTCCTTGTCGGTTAAATACCGACCTGCATGAATGGCGTAACGAGATGGGAGCTGTCTCAACCAGAGATTCAGTGAAATTGTAGTGGAGGTGAAAATTCCTCCTACCCGCGGCAAGACGGAAAGACCCCGTGGACCTTTACTACAACTTAGCACTGCTAATGGGAATATCATGCGCAGGATAGGTGGGAGGCTTTGAAGTAAGGGCTTTGGCTCTTATGGAGCCATCCTTGAGATACCACCCTTGATGTTTCTGTTAGCTAACTGGCCTGTGTTATCCACAGGCAGGACA
>ASYU01000186.1:0-742 GCA_000448465.1 Helicobacter pylori PZ5056
AAGCGATGTGATGGCGACCGATTTAAGGGCTTCTTCGGCTCTCGTTTTAGCCGCTTTAGTGGCTAAGGGCGTGAGTAGGGTGCATAGGATTTACCACTTGGATAGGGGTTATGAGAGATTAGAGGATAAAATTAACGCTTTAGGGGCAAAAGTTGCACGCTTAAAAGAAAAATAGCTCAAGATTTGGTTACAATAGCTAGAATATTTTTCAATTATTACATAAGGAGCTTTTATGCGTATTGAGCATGATTTCATTGGGCAAATGGAAATTAGCGATGAAGTTTATTATGGGATTCAAACTTTAAGAGCGAGTGAAAATTTTTTCATCACCAACGACAAACTTTGCAGTTATCCTGTTTTTATCAAATCTTTCGCTCAAGTCAAAAAAGCGGCTGCTTTAGCGAACGCGCAATTAGGCTTGATTGATGAAAAGCTTAAAATTGCGATTTGCCATGCGTGCGATTTGCTCATTGATGGCAAATACCATGATCAATTCATTGTGGATATGATTCAAGGGGGGGCTGGCACAAGCACGAACATGAACATGAATGAAGTGATTGCTAATTTGGCTTTAGAATACATGGGGCATCAAAAGGGCGAGTATCAATTTTGCCACCCAAACGACCATGTCAACCGCTCTCAATCCACTAATGACGCCTATCCTAGTGCGTTAAAAATCGCGATTTATGAGCGCTTGAGCAATTTAGTCGCTCCCATGAAGGCTTTAAGGGACGCTTTCGCT
>ASYU01000187.1:0-4551 GCA_000448465.1 Helicobacter pylori PZ5056
GATGATTTCTTTATAGCCTCCTACGCTGTTTTCGCTAGAGCTTACTATCTCTACTTTCCATTTTTTCAAATCCGCATAACGGCAATACTCCTTAAACAAATCCCCTACAAAAATGCCCGCTTCATCGCCCCCCGTGCCGGCCCTTAACTCTAAATAAATGTTTTTATCATCGTTAGGATCTTTAGGAATAAGGAGTTGTTTAATGGCAGTTTCTAGCTCGCTTTTTTGGATTTCTAAAATTTTTAGCTCTTCTTTAGCCAGTTCGCTCAATTCCTTGTCTTCTAAAAGCTCCTTATTTTCTTTGATATTCTCTAAAACGCTCAAATACTCCTTACTCGCTATGGAGATTTCTTCAATGGAGCTTTGCTCTTTGCTCAATTCGGTGAGTTTTTTAATGTCGCTAACCACTTCAGTGCTAGAAAGCAACGCTGTGAGTTCGTCGTATCGTTTGAGAATGGAAGAAAGCTTTTCAGCTAGAATGGACATGCGAGACTACCTATAATAAAGATGTGAATAAAAGATGTAACAATCTAAAAAACGCAAAACTTAAAAAGAAGCCCAATAACAAAAACCCATTACTGAGCTTAAAGAAGTCAAAAACGCCCTAAAACTAAGCGAGAGCGATTTTTTTCACTGAAGCGTTAAGCCTTGAGACTTTCCTAGAAGCGGTGTTTTTCTTTAAAATCCCCTTGCTGACAAATTTATGCAACTCTTTATTAGCGATTTTCAAACGCTCTTGAGCTTTTGCCACATCATTGACAGCGACCGCTTCACGCACGGCCTTAATGATATTTTTAACTTTAGTTTTATAGAACCTGTTGCGTTCGGTTCTTTTAATGGTCTGTCTGATTCGCTTTTCTGCGGACTTATGATTTGCCATAGCCTTGTTTTAATCCCTTTGTAATGTAAAATTTGGCATAATCCTATCTAAAAATTGATTAAAAATAGTTTAAAAGGTATTTTATAACGATGAAAATTTTTGGGACTGATGGCGTGAGGGGTAAAGCAGGGGTGAAACTCACCCCCATGTTTGTGATGCGTTTAGGCATTGCTGCCGGATTGTATTTTAAAAAACATTCTCAAACGAATAAAATTCTAATTGGCAAAGACACCAGAAAAAGCGGCTACATGGTAGAAAACGCTTTAGTGAGCGCTTTAACTTCCATAGGCTATAATGTGATTCAAATAGGGCCTATGCCCACCCCTGCGATTGCGTTTTTAACCGAAGACATGCGCTGTGATGCGGGTATTATGATAAGCGCAAGCCACAACCCTTTTGAAGATAATGGCATTAAGTTTTTCAATTCTTATGGTTATAAGCTTAAAGAAGAAGAAGAAAGAGCGATTGAAGAAATCTTTCATGATGAAGAATTGCTACATTCTAGCTATAAAGTGGGCGAGAGCGTCGGTAGCGCTAAAAGGATAGACGATGTCATAGGGCGCTATATCGTGCACTTAAAACACTCTTTCCCCAAACATTTGAATTTACAGAGTTTAAGGATCGTGCTAGATACGGCTAATGGCGCGGCTTATAAGGTGGCTCCGGTAGTTTTTAGCGAGCTTGGGGCTGATGTTTTAGTGATTAATGATGAGCCTAACGGGTGTAATATTAATGAGCAATGCGGGGCTTTACACCCTAACCAACTAAGCCAGGAAGTGAAAAAATACCGCGCGGATTTAGGCTTTGCTTTTGATGGCGATGCGGATAGGCTAGTGGTGGTGGATAATTTAGGGAATATCGTGCATGGGGATAAGCTTTTAGGGGTGTTAGGGGTTTATCAAAAATCTAAAAACGCCCTTTCTTCTCAAGCGATTGTCGCTACAAACATGAGCAATTTAGCCCTTAAAGAATACTTAAAATCCCAAGATTTAGAATTGAAGCATTGCGCGATTGGGGATAAGTTTGTGAGCGAATGCATGCAATTGAACAAAGCCAATTTTGGAGGCGAGCAAAGCGGGCATATCATTTTTAGCGATTACGCTAAAACAGGCGATGGTTTGGTGTGTGCGTTGCAAGTGAGCGCATTAGTGCTAGAAAGCAAGCAGGTAAGCTCTGTTGCGTTAAACCCCTTTGAATTATACCCTCAAAACCTAGTGAATTTGAATATCCAAAAAAAGCCTCCTTTAGAAAGCCTGAAAGGTTATAGCGCTCTTTTAAAAGAGTTAGACAAGCTAGAAATCCGCCATTTGATCCGCTATAGCGGCACTGAAAACAAATTACGCATCCTCTTAGAAGCTAAAGATGAAAAACTTTTAGAATCCAAAATGCAAGAATTAAAAGAGTTTTTTGAAGGGCATTTGTGCTAAAAACCACCCAACAAAGCCTGTTGGTTTTTATAGGGGTTTTTTTTCTTATTTTTGGCGCGGATCAAGCGATTAAATACGCTATTTTAGAGGGGTTTCGCTATGAAAGCTTGATGATAGATATTGTTTTAGTGTTCAATAAAGGCGTGGCGTTTTCCTTACTCAGTTTTTTAGAGGGGGGTTTGAAATACTTGCAAATTCTTTTGATTTTAGGGCTTTTTATCTTTTTAATGCGCCAAAAGGAGCTTTTTAAAAACCATGCGATAGAGTTTGGCATGGTGTTTGGTGCTGGGGTTTCTAATGTTTTAGACCGGTTTGTGCATGGGGGCGTGGTGGATTATGTGTATTATCATTATGGCTTTGATTTTGCCATTTTTAATTTCGCTGATGTCATGATAGATGTGGGCGTGGGCGTTTTATTGTTAAGACAATTCTTTTTTAAGCAAAAACAAAACAAAATTAAGGCATAATTGCCCTTTTTAAAATAAAAGGTCGCGTAGCTCAGTTGGTAGAGCACTACCTTGACATGGTAGTGGCCGCTGGTTCAAGTCCAGTCGTGGCCACCATTATTACTCCAATCCTAATTCTCATTAATTCTTGTTTTTTGTGGGTTTTTGATCTTTGTCAAATGATTCTAAAGGGTATTAAACGCGCTTACAAGTAACACTTTTATGGCGCTCCAAAACTATAACACTAATTCATTTTAAATAATAATCAGTTAATGAACGCTTCTGTTAATCTTAGTAAATCAAAACATTGCTACAATTACTCCAACCTTGATTTCGTTATGTATTCAAGGAAAAACACTTTAAGAATAGGAGAATGAGATGAAACTCACCCCAAAAGAGTTAGATAAGTTGATGCTCCACTACGCTGGAGAATTGGCTAAAAAACGCAAAGAAAAAGGCATTAAGCTTAACTATGTGGAAGCGGTAGCTTTGATTAGTGCCCATATTATGGAAGAAGCGAGAGCTGGTAAAAAGACTGCGGCTGAATTGATGCAAGAAGGTCGCACTCTTTTAAAACCTGATGATGTGATGGATGGCGTGGCAAGCATGATCCATGAAGTGGGTATTGAAGCGATGTTTCCTGATGGGACCAAACTCGTAACCGTGCATACCCCTATTGAGGCTAATGGTAAATTAGTTCCTGGTGAGTTGTTCTTAAAAAATGAAGACATCACTATCAACGAAGGCAAAAAAGCCGTTAGCGTGAAAGTTAAAAATGTTGGCGACAGACCGGTTCAAATCGGCTCACACTTCCATTTCTTTGAAGTGAATAGATGCTTAGACTTTGACAGAGAAAAAACTTTCGGCAAACGCTTAGACATTGCGAGCGGGACAGCGGTAAGGTTTGAACCTGGCGAAGAAAAATCCGTAGAATTGATTGACATTGGCGGTAACAGAAGAATCTTTGGATTTAACGCATTGGTTGATAGGCAAGCCGATAACGAAAGCAAAAAAATTGCTTTACACAGAGCTAAAGAGCGTGGTTTTCATGGCGCTAAAAGCGATGACAACTATGTAAAAACAATTAAGGAGTAAGGAATGAAAAAGATTAGCAGAAAAGAATATGTTTCTATGTATGGCCCTACTACAGGCGATAAAGTGAGATTGGGCGATACGGACTTGATCGCTGAAGTAGAACATGACTACACCATTTATGGCGAAGAGCTTAAATTCGGTGGCGGTAAAACCCTAAGAGAAGGCATGAGCCAATCTAACAACCCCAGCAAAGAAGAACTGGATCTAATCATCACTAACGCTTTAATCGTGGATTACACCGGTATTTATAAAGCGGATATTGGTATTAAAGATGGCAAAATCGCTGGCATTGGTAAAGGCGGTAACAAAGACATGCAAGATGGCGTTAAAAACAATCTTAGCGTGGGTCCTGCTACTGAAGCCTTAGCCGGTGAAGGCTTGATCGTAACGGCTGGTGGTATTGACACACACATCCACTTCATTTCACCCCAACAAATCCCTACAGCTTTTGCAAGCGGTGTAACAACCATGATTGGTGGCGGAACTGGCCCTGCTGATGGCACTAACGCGACTACTATCACTCCAGGCAGAAGAAATTTAAAATGGATGCTCAGAGCGGCTGAAGAATATTCTATGAACTTAGGTTTCTTGGCTAAAGGTAACGCTTCTAACGACGCGAGCTTAGCCGATCAAATTGAAGCCGGTGCGATTGGCTTTAAAATCCACGAAGACTGGGGCACCACTCCTTCTGCAATCAATCATG
>ASYU01000188.1:0-1137 GCA_000448465.1 Helicobacter pylori PZ5056
CACCATGCACCGCCGGTTTTTGAGCGCGTCTCAAAGCATCCAGCATGGGATGGAATTTGGCGTGAAAATCCCGGCTATCAATCAAAGGTATTTGAGGGCCAATGGGGCTGATGTGGATTACAGGCGTTTGTATGCGTTCTATATCAATTACACGATAGGTTTTTAAGCTCTTTTTAGGGCTTATAAAGAGGCTCTTTACTTTTTTTTGGTATTCTAACAAGCTTTTAAACCATCCAATCTACTTTGTTTTAAGGATAATATTTTATGGCAGATGTCGTTGTGGGGATCCAGTGGGGAGATGAGGGGAAGGGAAAAATTGTTGATAGGATCGCTAGGGATTATGACTTTGTGGTGCGCTATCAAGGCGGGCATAATGCCGGGCATACCATTGTGCATAAGGGGGTTAAGCATTCTTTGCATTTAATGCCCTCAGGAGTACTATACCCCAAATGCAAGAACATCATTTCTAGTGCAGTGGTTGTGAGTATTAAGGATTTGTGCGAAGAAATCAGCGCGTTTGAGGATTTAGAAAATCGTTTGTTTATCAGCGACAGAGCCCATGTGATCTTGCCCTATCATGCCAAAAAAGACGCTTTTAAAGAAAAATCTCAAAACATCGGCACGACTAAAAAAGGCATAGGCCCTTGCTATGAGGATAAAATGGCCAGAAGCGGGATAAGAATGGGGGATTTATTAGACGATACCATATTAGAAGAGAAACTAAAAGCGCATTTCAAAGCCATTGAGCCTTTTAAAGAAGCGTATGATTTGGGCGAGGATTACGAAAAAGATTTGAGGGAGTATTTTAAAACTTATGCTAAAAAAATCCGCCCCTTTATCAAAGACACGACAAGCATGCTGATAGAAGCGAACCAAAAAGGTGCAAAAATCCTATTAGAAGGGGCGCAAGGCACGCTTTTAGACATTGATTTAGGGACTTACCCTTTTGTAACAAGCTCCAACACCACGAGTGCTAGCGCATGCGTGAGCACCGGCTTGAACCCTAAAGCGATCAATGAAGTGATAGGCATCACAAAAGCGTATTCTACTCGTGTGGGTAATGGGCCTTTCCCTAGCGAAGACACTACACCCATGGGCGATCATTTAAGGACTAAGGGCGCGGAGTTTGGCACGACA
>ASYU01000189.1:0-836 GCA_000448465.1 Helicobacter pylori PZ5056
CGGCTCTCATTCGTGCAGCTCAAAAAGTGCATTTGAATTTACACGATGATGAAAAAGTGGGCTATGAAATCATCATGCGCGCCATTAAAGCCCCATTAGCTCAAATCGCTATTAACGCTGGTTATGATGGCGGTGTGGTCGTGAATGAAGTAGAAAAACATGAAGGGCATTTTGGTTTTAACGCTAGCAATGGCAAGTATGTGGATATGTTTAAAGAAGGCATTATTGACCCCTTAAAAGTAGAAAGGATCGCTTTACAAAATGCGGTTTCGGTTTCAAGCCTGCTTTTAACCACAGAAGCCACCGTGCATGAAATCAAAGAAGAAAAAGCGGCCCCAGCAATGCCTGATATGGGTGGCATGGGCGGTATGGGAGGCATGGGCGGCATGATGTAAGCCCCCTTGCTTTTTGTAACTTTTCTTTACTTTTTAAAAAGCACTCTATAAAATCCCCTTTTTTTGGGGGGGTGCTTTGATAAAACCGCTCGCTTTGAAAAACGCGCAAACAAAAATCCCCATTAAAATCAAGCTTTTATCATTAGCGCTCCATTAAAATAAAATCTAAAAACTCTTTCCAATACCACCCAAACAAACGCGCAAAAAATGCAAAAATTCTAAAATTTTCTCCAAATGACAAAAAAAAAAAAACGATTTCATGCTACAATGCTTTAAATACATTCTTAATGTATAAAATTCCAATCACTCATTTTAATTCCAAGGAGAATATTTATGAAAAAAACCCTTTTACTCTCTCTCTCTCGCTTCATCGCTTTTAAACGCTGAAGACAACGGCTTTTTTATCAGCGCGGGCTATCAGATCGGTGAAGCCGCTCAAAT
>ASYU01000190.1:0-32943 GCA_000448465.1 Helicobacter pylori PZ5056
GGCCCCTGAGGGTGAAGGGGCTTTTAGAGCCATGAAAATGGCTTTAGAAATGGCGAAAGTGGAAGTAGGCTATGTGAACGCCCATGGGACAAGCACGCATTATAACGATTTATATGAAAGCATCGCTCTAAAAAATGTGTTTGGCTCTAAAGAAAAAGTCCCTCCTGTTAGCTCCACTAAAGGGCAGATTGGGCATTGCTTGGGCGCTGCGGGCGCGTTGGAAGCCGTTATTTCTATCATGGCCATGAATCAAGGGATCTTACCTCCTACCATCAATCAAGAAACGCCTGACCCAGAATGCGATCTGGATTATATCCCTAATACGGCCAGAGAAAAACAAGTGGATGCGGTGATGAGTAACTCATTTGGTTTTGGTGGCACTAATGGTGTTGTGATTTTCAAAAAAGCCTAGTTTTAATTTAGGATTTTGTGAATGGCGATCTATTTAGATTTTGAAAATCATATTAAAGAGATTCAAAATGAAATTGAACTAGCTCTCATTAGAGGCGATGAGGACGCTAAAGAAATCTTAGAAAAAAGATTGGATAAAGAAGTTAAAACCATTTACTCCAATCTCACAGACTTTCAAAAACTCCAATTAGCAAGACACCCTGACAGACCCTACGCTATGGATTACATTGATCTCATCTTAAAAGATAAATATGAAGTCTTTGGCGATAGGCATTATAACGATGATAAAGCGATCGTGTGCTTTATAGGGAAAATTGATAATGTCCCGGTTGTGGTGATCGGAGAAGAAAAAGGCAGAGGGACTAAAAACAAGCTCTTAAGAAATTTCGGCATGCCTAACCCTTGTGGCTATCGTAAAGCTTTGAAAATGGCAAAGTTTGCTGAAAAATTTAATTTGCCTATTTTAATGCTTGTAGATACAGCCGGGGCGTATCCGGGAATTGGTGCAGAGGAAAGAGGCCAGAGTGAAGCGATCGCTAAAAACCTCCAAGAGTTCGCTTCTTTAAAAGTCCCTACTATTTCTGTAATTATCGGTGAAGGGGGCAGTGGTGGTGCGTTAGCAATTGCAGTGGCAGACAAGTTAGCCATGATGGAATATTCCATTTTTAGCGTTATATCCCCAGAAGGTTGCGCGGCAATTCTTTGGGATGACCCTAGCAAGACTGAAGTGGCTATTAAAGCGATGAAAATCACGCCTAGAGATTTAAAGGAGGCGGGGCTTATTGATGATATTATCTTAGAGCCTAGCAAAGGGGCTCATAGAGACAAGTTTTCAGCCGCCAACACGATCAAAGAGTATTTTTTAGACGCTCTAAGGACTATCCAACAAGACCCTCATTTCCTTGACAACCGCTATCAAAAATTGATGTCGCTTGGCTCGTTTGTGGAGAGCATGAATTAGATCTATAAAAAACTTTGCCTTAATGAAATATTGATAATTGGTTCTTTAACTTTTAAGATTGTGTTTTTAAACTTTATTTTAAACCCATTTTCTTAAGGAGATAAGGGGCGTTTTGAAATAATTGCCCCCTACAACTAAAATCCCCCCTAAAGACCGCTTTAAAAAATACCGCTTGATAAAATCAGGCTCTCTATTATCCAATCTTAAAAAATACAATATTTTTTTATAACCAACGCTCAATGAGAACAAAGCCAAATTTTTCACTACTTGCTATCATTTTAGAAAAAAGCGGATATTTTACATAGTTTGTAAATAATATAAAAAACATCATTATGTTACCAATCTGCTATTCTATCCTTTTGTTTGAATATAAAAAGACAATCATCATGATCAGAGTATTGAATGAAAGCATTCTTATTTTACAATACAAAAGTTAGGTCTAATGGTATTTTAAAAAAGAAAGAAATCCTATGGTTACACATGAAAAAATCAAAAGCCGCTTTTCTAGGAATTGGTCTTTAAGGAATAGGGGTAGGCATTTTGCATCTGCAAGCGTGTATTTTTTCTCACTTCTTGTCATTACAGCGGTTAATAGAAGTAGCGCAGTTGCTTGGTTATTGATGCCTGAACATTTGATTGGGTGGTTTTTGATTTCTTTTAGTGGGGAATTTGTAGCAGACATGGCGTTTGGCAAAAAAAGTAAAATCCTTAAAACCCGCTTTGGAATTTCTATTGTGAGCGGCGTTTCACTATTGCTTGGCGCTTTACCAGCGCATTTGTTTTTTGTATGGTTTGGTTTTATTAATTGGTGGGCTGTCTTTTTTATAGAAGCGGGAGCTGATCTATTGGTGGGCTGTGTGATACAAAAGATTTTTTTTGGTAAATATTGGGTGGATCGCTATTATTAAGGCTCTCTTTTTTTAAGTCTAAAAGCGTATTTTCTCATATTCCAATCAATTAAATAAGGGTTACCCCTACTTAAGGCATCGCATCAAAAACCACGCTAATCCCATTTTTTAAAATGATAGGGTTTTTCGCGTCAGTGATATGGATAAAACGCACGCCATCAAGCAAATTAAGAGCGATTTCTTGTTGTCTGTTTTCTTTAGCAATGATTTGAATGATCTTTAAGTTTTCATCATAAAAAATGATTTTGGGTTGCCACAAAGGGTTATTAGAGCTTATTTTTAAATACGCGTTTTGATTCACGCTCAGCCAGTATTTCCCACTCGCTTCCTTAAACTCCACAGGATCGCTGCTCAAAACTAAAGCTCTCGCATTAGGGAGCTTGACTTCTTGTAAAGAAAAATCGTATTCCCACTCTTTCAAGGATATGCACCTAATATCCACAAAATCAAAACCATGCCTTTTCATCGTCTCTATCAAAATGTTAGGGTCTAAAACATATTCCGTTTTAAGCTCGTATGAAAAAACATTCTCGCCTGAAGAGCTTTGCATTTTAATGGGCAAAACATACGAATACCCCATCATGTTCAAAGAATTATTGATGCTTTTGGCAAACGCTAGGGGATTGCTTGAAGCCTTGAAAGTGATTTTCAACATGCTTGGCTTGTCAAAATTAAAAGACAAAAGCCCGTTTTCTTTGAGAGTGTTGAGCAGTTTCAAGGAATCCAAACGCCCCATTACATAGAAAGCCTTACGATTTTTAAACAAATGCTCTAAAAAAAGCTTGTTCATGTGGTAGGATCGCTCCCCCATTAAATTCTCAATCTTATCGTTTAAAGCATCAGCGTTTAAAAGCATTCCCCCAACAATAAAAACTAAAAAAAGGTTTTTCATTGCTGGAGCGCTTTGTATTGGGCCTCATTGATGAGCGTTAAGCCTTTATTTGGCTCGTATAAAAACCGCCTGGTTTTGCTATCGTTATAATCTTGTTCTTGATGGTTGTTTTTAAGAATAAGATGCCCATGCCCAAAGCGTAACAACAAGCGGTGGTTTTTAGCCTCTAAAGGATAACTTTTTTTAAAAACCTTCTGAAAAGAGTTTTTTTTCTCATCTAAATCAATCACTTCTACCCAAATATCTCGTTTAGGGATAATATAAATGGTATTAGGATTTTCTTTGATCGCTTCTTTTTCTTGCTTGTCTTGTTCTTTGTGTTTTTCTTCTAATTTAGGCGTTGGCTCTAACTTTTTTTCTTCTGTAGGACTAACTTCATTGAAAGAACTATTTTTGGTGTCGGGCTTAATAGCACTTTCTTGCTCTCTCTCTTCTTTTAAAGAAGAGCTGTTTTGAATGATAACGACCGCTAAAATAATGACAACCACCCCTAAAACGATAACAAAGGGTTTCCATTTGGAAGACTTTTTGGATAATGAAGTATTGGCTTGATTGATGCTGTAATCCAATTCAACCTTAAGGGGTTTTTTTGCTGTTTCTTCAGGGCTTGTTTCTTGTTTTTGCTCTTCTCCCACGCCCTCTTTAAAAACACACACTTTGTCAAATTCTTTCACCCATGCGCTCAAATCAATTTTATACTCGCGTTCTAAAATCTGTATAAAACCCCTAGCATGCACCCTTGATAAAGACTCATAGCGTTTTTCCAAGATAGAATGGATATTTTTAGAAGCGATTTTAGTCGCCTTGCAAATTTCTGCCACTCCAACTTCTTTTAGAATCTGCAAATTTTTATCTAAATTTTTAAGCGATAATTCTTCTAATGCCGCGCCAGAAATATCTTTAGAAACGTTTTGAACATCAGAAAGATCTAAATTTTCTAAACTTTTTTTATTCTGTTCCATTCAATTGACCACCTAGTTGATTTTATCCATTAAGATCCCTGCCGCCACGCTCACATTGAGCGAATCAAAATCCCTTCGCATCTTTACACTCAATATAGCATCCATTTTAGCAAGGATTTTTTTAGACAACCCCTCATGTTCGCTCCCTAAAAAAAGAGCGCATTTTTTTAAGGACAGATTTTCTGCTTGGCTAGAGCCTTGCATGCTTGCGCCCAAACATAAAAACCCGCTCGTTTTCAATTCATTGATCAAATCCAGCGTGTTAGGTGCAACGCTAAAAGGCAAATCATACATAAGCCCTAGGCTGGATCGCACAATCCCCTCATAAGCAAACTCTCTAGCAAAATCTAAAATAACGCCATCCATTCCTAAGCAATACGCGCTCCTAAAAATACCCCCAATATTCCCCACATCCGTAATGCCACAAAGCACCAAAAGTTTTTGAGCTTTTTTAATTTCTTTTAAAGAAGCCGCTAAGGGCAGTTCCACTTTAGCTAAAACCCCTTGATGATTCCCCCCTTTAGCCAAGCTTTGCGCTTTTTTATTATCCACTTTGATGATATTTGGGCATGCTTTTTTGAGCGCGAAAAAAAGCTTTTTGTCTATTTCTTTGGAAAGATAGATTTCTTGCAACTTTTCATGATGGGAGTTTAGAAGGTGCGTAATCACCTGCTTGCCATAAATCACTGCTTGCATGCTAAACCCCTTTCTAATCGCATTGTTTTTTTTCTTCTGACAAACGCTGGCAATAAAGCTCTTTAGCGTTTTTTTGCGTCATAGCGGCTTCCATTTTAGCCTTGATTTTAGGAGGCAAATCCAACTCCAATAACGCCGATAACCCCATGCAAGGCTCTATTTTTTTCTCATTCAAAAGCACTAAAACCCACTCCCCTTGGATATTGCTCTTTTGCAACCGCTCTATGATTTGAGAAATTTCTCCCAAATAATACTGCTGGTGGAGTTTGGTAAGCTCCTTAGCCGCAAACAAATGCATGCCTTGAGCCAAATCGTTTAAATCCTTTAAAGTCTCTAACAATCGGTGCGGGCTTTCATAAAAAACCACCGGGGTTTTTTCTTCTAAATACGCTAAAGCGTTTAAAATTTTAATAATTCTCAAACGCCTTTCCTTGCTCTTATGGGGTAAAAAGCCGGCGTAAAAAAACCGCCCTTCTAAAAACCCGCTCGCGCAAAACGCCGTAGTGAGCGCGTTAGCCCCGGGCAAAACATCGTATTGGAGGTTGTGTTTTAAAGCGTAAGCGGCTAAACTCATGCCCGGATCACTCAAACTAGGCATGCCCGCATCGCTCATCACAGCGATTTCTTTGTCAAAAAAAGAAAGCTCTATTTGGTTTAAAAATTCCTGATCGTTGTGCGAATGGAATGCGATAAACTCCCTTTTTTTAGCCGCAATATTAGGGAAAGAATGGCTAATAACAGGGTTTTTTGCAAGCAAGTGCAACAGCCTCTTGCTCACCCTTGTATCCTCGCACAAAAAAACCTCGCAACGCTCTAAAACTTCTAAAGCACGTAGCGTGATGTCAGCGAGATTACCTATTGGGGTGGGCAAAAAATACAACACAAAAAGCCACGCTTTTTAAAAAAGTTACTTCAAGTTGTAGCGTTGCTTGAATTTCTCTACTCTCCCTGCAGTGTCAGCGATTTTATCGCTACCGGTATAGAAAGGGTGGCAAAAGCTAGAAATATCAATACGCATTTCAGACTTGGTGCTTAAAACTTCAATTTCTTTCCCACTCGTTACGCAAGTAACTTTGCATGGGATATATTCGGGGTGAATGCCTTTTTTCATCAAGTATCCTTTATTTTTAAATTTAAACTTAAAATTATAGCATAAGTAACAATAGATTAAAACCACTCTAAAGTTAAAATAAAATTTGACTTTGTTAAAAAAATTATGATAGCATAACGAAGCATTACGAAATTCAACGCTTGTGGCATGTGCCACTTATTAGCATCTTTTGATTACACTAATTCTTTAAGAATGCTTTAGCTTTTTGTACTTTTATCTTAATTGAAACAACTAGAAATCTCTTTTTAATTAAAAGGAAATTTAATGAACGAAAACGCGCCTACGCACAAAAGTTCGCACAAGGTTAAAACCCACACGCCAGTGAGCGGTTATCACATTGAAGATTTACGCGCCTACCCTACTGAAAAGCTTTTAGAAATCGCTAACAAGCTCAAAGTGGAAAACCCCCAAGAATTCAAACGACAAGACTTGATGTTTGAAATTTTAAAAACCCAAGTTACGCAAGGCGGATACATTCTTTTTACCGGGATTTTAGAAATCATGCCTGATGGCTATGGCTTTTTAAGAGGGTTTGATGGGAGTTTTTCAGACGGGCATAACGACACTTATGTCAGCCCTTCTCAAATCAGGCGTTTTGCTTTAAGGAATGGCGATATTGTTACCGGTCAAGTGCGATCCCCAAAAGACCAGGAAAAATACTACGCCCTTTTAAAAGTAGAGGCTATCAATTACTCGCCTTCAGATGAGATTAGAAACCGCCCCTTATTTGACAATCTAACCCCCCTATTCCCTGATGAACAGATCAAATTAGAATACGAACCCACTAAAGTTACCGGCAGAATGCTAGATTTATTCAGCCCTGTGGGGAAAGGTCAAAGGGCTTTGATCGTCGCGCCACCAAGAACCGGGAAAACAGAGCTGATGAAAGAACTCGCCCAAGGCATCACTTCTAACCACCCTGAAGTGGAACTGATCATCCTTTTAGTGGATGAGCGCCCTGAAGAAGTTACGGATATGCAACGAAGCGTTAAGGGTCAAGTTTTTAGCTCCACTTTTGATTTGCCCGCCAATAACCACATAAGAATCGCTGAATTAGTCTTAGAAAGGGCTAAAAGGCGAGTGGAAATGGGAAAAGATGTGGTGGTTTTATTAGATTCTATCACCCGTTTAGCTAGAGCGTATAACGCCGTAACGCCTTCAAGCGGTAAGGTTTTAAGCGGGGGCGTGGATGCAAACGCCTTGCACAGACCCAAGCGCTTTTTTGGAGCCGCAAGGAATATTGAAGAAGGCGGGAGCTTGACGATTATCGCTACGGCGTTGATTGAAACGGGATCTAGAATGGATGAGGTGATCTTTGAAGAATTTAAAGGCACTGGGAATAGCGAAATCGTTTTAGCGAGAAATATTGCAGACAGGCGCATCTACCCGGCCTTTGATATTTTAAAATCCGGCACACGAAAAGACAATATCTTGCTTGGCAAAGACCGCTTGACTAAAGTGTGGGTTTTAAGGAATGTGATGCAACAAATGGATGACATAGAAGCCTTAAGCTTTGTGTATTCTAAAATGCAACAAACTAAGGACAATGAAGAATTTTTAAATTTGATGAATGAAAAATAAAATCTCTCATTAATCCCATTAAATTAAAAAAAGTGTCATGAAAATAGGCGTTTTTGATAGCGGTGTGGGAGGGTTTAGCGTTTTAAAAAGCCTTTTAAAAGCGCAACTATTTGATGAAATCATCTATTATGGCGATAGCGCTAGAGTGCCTTATGGCACTAAAGACCCCACCACGATCAAGCAATTTGGCTTAGAGGCTTTGGATTTTTTCAAACCGCACCAGATTAAATTATTGATTGTGGCATGCAACACAGCGAGCGCTCTGGCTTTAGAAGAGATGCAAAAGCATTCCAAAATCCCTGTTGTGGGCGTGATTGAGCCAAGCATTTTAGCGATCAAACGGCAAGTGAAAGATAAAAACGCCTCTATTTTAGTGCTAGGGACAAAAGCGACGATTCAATCTAACGCTTATGACAACGCCCTGAAACAACAAGGCTATTTGAATGTTTCGCATTTAGCCACTTCTCTTTTTGTGCCTTTGATTGAAGAAAGTATTTTAGAGGGCGAATTGTTAGAAACTTGCATGCGTTATTATTTCACTCCCTTAAAGATTTTACCTGAAGTGATTATTTTAGGTTGCACGCATTTTCCCTTGATCGCTCAAAAAATTGAGGGCTATTTCATGGAGCATTTTGCCCTTTTAACGCCCCCCCTACTCATCCATTCGGGCGATGCTATTGTAGAATATTTGCAACAAAAATACACCCTTAAGAAAAACGCATGTGCATTCCCTAAAGTGGAATTTCATGCGAGCGGCGATGTGATCTGGCTAGAAAAACAGGCTAAAGAATGGCTCAAATTGTAACGCTAATAAAAATTTAGGGTTAAATAACTCAATTCCAAAAAGGGGCTATAGCTCACATTATAAAGGGTATTGTGTTGATTATAGAGCGCTTTAGAGAGATTTACGAAAGTGTTTTGAAGCGAAGAATGTCTGATGATTATCTTTGGAAAAGATTACCTATCTACAGACTTGCAAAATAGCGCTAAAGATATTCTTCTTATCGCTTCGCAAATTCTCAAAGAAAGACTTTTTACCCACAAAAATGAGATTTTCTTTTGCCCTAGAAATAGCTACATTCAAGCGTTTAGAATCTAGCAAGAAAGAAAGATTACCATAAGTTTTCACGGTGGAATAAATGATAATATCTGCCTCCTCGCCTTGAAAGGCATCCACAGTGTCTATCTTGAGTTCATCAAAATTCTTGAAGTCGCATTTTTCCACTTCTGATCGCAAGCGTCTTTTTTGGGCATTATAAGGTGTGATAATTCCTATGGTTTTTCTGATTTTTCTTTGGTTAAGAGCGCGATTGATTTGCTCTAAAAGCTCTATGATTTTTTGAACTTGATCTTTGTTATAGCTACTTGTTTTTTCTAGTTGATGCTCTCTTTATAACCCTTAATTGATTCTGCACTATAAAGCACGAACGCACAATCAAATTTAATTTTAAGCAAAGGGTTAAGTCTTTTTGGGGTAGGAAATATCCATGCAGACTTTAAAGAGCAAAACCTTTCGTTAGTGTCTGTTGGGATATTTTAAGTTAAAAAACCCCTTGTTTTTAGCAAGGGGTGGTTTTTGCGTTTTTGGTGTTCCTTAATCCTTTAAGATTTTTGGAAACCACCTTTTGTATTAACGTTTTTGATTCCATGCTCCGCATTTTCCCTCGCCAAGGAGTAATATCCTGTAGAAAATGCATTGGCTAAAAATTGCGTAAAGCCAGACTTAACGTCTTTTACAGCATTGTTCAACTTGGTGGAAAACTTGAACGAATCAGAATAATCTTTCATATTCTTCTGGTTGAAGCCAATTTTATCATACTCTGACAAAGGAACGCTTCCCACATTATGCGCAACTATCTTATCATTCACGAGCTTAAGCCACTCAGGGTTTTTTTGCGTTAGCATGCCGGTCACTTTTTCATTGATTGCTCCATTTTGGATATTGCTATTAATGCGTGTGTGGCTGTTAGTAGCGTAATTGTCTAGTTTCGCTGACAAACTAGCAGGCACTTTTTTTGCACTTTCAACCCATAGATTCATAGTATTGTTTTTTGTAGAATCTTTGAGCTTGTCTATCGTTTGTTCTAGATTGCCAAAAAAACCTGCTTTAGCTTCTGATACCGCTTGATTGAGATTGTCAATTTTCTGAGCCAATTTATCATGCCTTTTCAAAGGGAAAGGTCCGCCGAGATCATCAATTGTAGCATAAATGGGTTCAGGGCTAACTGATCGCCCTACCTTACTGAGATCATCAACTTTATCATGCCTTTTCAAAGGGAAAGGTCCGCCGAGATCATCAATTGTAGCATAAATGGGTTCAGGGCTAACTGATCGCCCTACCTTACTGAGATCATCAACTTTATCATGCCTTTTCAAAGGGAAGCCCGCTGCTTGCCCTACACCACCTAAACCACTTGCTATTTGATTGAGTCGGTCAATTTTTGCATTTACCTTTTTAGCAACTTGAGTATAAATGGGTTCTTCAGGGCTAGCTACTTGTCCTGTTTTCTTTTTATTAACTTGAGCATAAATGGGTTCTTCAGGGCTAGCTACTTGTCCTGTTTTCTTTTTATTAACTTGAGCATAAATGGGTTCTTCAGGTCCTTTATCCTTGCCGTTTTTGAGACCATTATTGTTATTGTTATTGAAATTTCCAAAAAGTTTTGCATTCAACTCTTTCTTGATGTCCGAAAAGTTTTTAGAAAGAGTTGTGGCTTCTGCTTGAGATAACCCATTACCGACTAGGGTTCGGTTCACACCATTCTTAACGGATTGGTATATTTCAGATTTTTTTCCAACATTGAGACTTTCATTTTTTTGAGTTTGTTGAGCCAATTGCTCCTTTGAGAAATTTTTGAGATCGGCTAACGCTTGCTCTACCCCACTGAAATCACCCGTTGCTTTAGCCACTGATACCGCTTGATTGAGATTGTCAACTTTATCCGTTATCTTTTGATTGATGATCACATCTTTAACGGAATTTTCAAGGTCGCTTTTTGCTTGCGTTACCTTGCTGAAATCCTTATTTTTGCCATTTTTGAAGTCATTCAAAGCTGCATTAAGGTTTTCAACTTTTGAAATCCATTCTGGATTGATACCTAAATCTTTCACCGAGCCTTTAAGGGCCTTTAGTGTTTCTTCTGCCTTGCTGAAATCCTTATTTTTGCCATTTTTGAATTCATCAAAAGATTTACTCAAGTCTTTCAAATCCTTGTTGATATTTTCAAGTTTATCAGACAATTCCCTTTTGATGCCTTTAAGATTTTGAGCGTAAGCGACTGCTCTTGCGTCCCTATTAGCCTCTTTATTGATCAACGCAAAAATATCATCTTTCTGGCTGTTAGCTTGAGCTTTTGCTTCCATTTTGTTTTTGTTACCGCTTTTGCTCTCCAATTTTTTCGCTACATCTTTCTCTAAATGCTCTCGTTTCCTTAGAGATTTTTCAAGATCTTTCTGAGCTTTTTTCACTTCATCATAGTTGCCTGTGTTTTTAGCTTCAGCTACAGCTTTATTGAAGTTTAAAGCTTTTCCAACCAATTCTTTGTTGCTGCTCAAAAAGTCTTTGATAAGCTTACTAGCTTCTTGTAGGGACAATCCTTTAGTGGTTAGTTTATCCTCTAAATTCCGCCTTACGAAACTAGTGATAGCGAGATTATTTAAATCAGGCAAATTAAAGACAGCTACCTTGTTAAAGCCTGCTTCTAAATGGGAAACGCCATTCGTAACGCCTACACCCTTATTGGGATTCTTGGAGGCGTTGGTGTATTTGAAATTAGAATAATCAACAAACATCACGCCATCATGTTTTAGGTTACCTTGAAGAGTGACATTTTTCTCCCTATCTAAAGCTTTATCTGCTTTTTTCCCATAATCTTTGAGAGTGTAGCTCAAATCCCCCTTATTAAACTCAGTAATTAAAGCTGAATGTTTTGGGTCTTTTTTAGAAACAAAAGCAATACGATCATTCCCTAGGGCGTCTAAATAAGCCTTAGAGTCTTTTTGGAAATCCTTAATCTCATTTCGGAATTTTTCTTTCTCTTTCTCGCTCAAGTTGTCTAATTTAGCATTGTTTTGTGCAAGAAATTCCATGAAATCTATTTTGTTTCGGATCTCTTCTTGACTCAATGCTCGTTGTGAGCCTGTGAGTTGGTCTTCTTTGTAGAGATAAAAACTAGGGTTGTTAATCCCTTTCTCACCACCTGCTATGACTAAGCCACTGCCGTTTTTCATATGCACATTAATTATTGTAGCCACATTGTTACCTTGTTGGTCTTTATAACCAACGGTGGCGTTCCAATCGTGTTTGTCTCCAAAACCACCATTGCCCGCATACAATAATGAAACTTTTTCAGGTTCTATGCCATTATGACTCCCCATTAACACAGAAGACAGAGCGTTATTGTGAATCAATAATTGATTGAACTTGTAATTAGGATCAATGTCAGCGACACCCTCAACATCTAACATTTCCATATCGCCAAGAGTGAATTTAGAAAAATTACCCCTTTCATCAAGCAAATCCCTAGATTCAGGCGGTAAGCCTTGTATGTCGGTGGTGGTAGTGGCTATATCTGGTTGGACATGGGGAACTGGTTCTTGATTGATTGCTTCTTTGACATCAGAAGATTGTTTTTTGTTAAATACAAATGATAAAAAAATATCCAACCAATCCCCACCAGTAGGCTCTCCATTTTTTTCTGCTTCTTGCCTTTCTTTCAAAGATTCATCAAACACGCCCATGAACTTTTGATCCGTTCGGATTTGATTCCCTATGATAATTCCTGCAAAAGATTGTTTGGCAGATTTCAAAAACTCTGCTTTTTCTTTGTCATCAGGGATAGGGGGTTGTATGGTATGTTCCATAAAATTTCGGATCGATCGGGTGTTGATTTTAGACGGATCGTTTTGATGGGACACCCAACTTGTGAAAATTCGGTAACGCTGATCCCCAAATTTCTGAAAGCTCTTTGTGGAAGATTCTACATCAATGAGAGCGTCTTTGTTGATTAAATCGTTGCTCTTATTGATAAAGTCTGAAAAATACTGATTCTTTTTGGTAGGATTTTTGATCGCTTTATTGGAGTATTCTTCCCTTAATTGCGAGATTCCATCAAAAGCTTTCCTGTTATCCCTATCATTCTTATCAACGATTGGTTTTTGATCAGGATCAAATGAAGCGACAGCGTTATCAAGCTTAAGAAAAGCTACCTGAAGATTATTAATAAATTGCTGCGGGTTAAAAGCCGATTCGGTTTGTGGTTGTTGGTCAATAGTTTCGTTAGTCATTGTTTCTCCTTACTATGATCTAAAGTTTCATACCTATTCGGTATCTTATTGGTATCAAAGACTGCTAAAAATCGCTACACACTTTGAGTAATCAATTCATGCATGTCTTTGAACATTATCATAATACCAGAATATTTGGCATTTTTTCATTAATATTGAAAAAAGCCCGATCGTTGCAGGCGTCTAAAGGCTAGGACGATTCACATTTTTACCCACAATTAACAAAAATTTGCTAAAATGGAAGAATTTTAAGAATAAAAGAAACTAAGAAATGAGCCTTTTTGAAGAAATCAAATGCAACGCTAAAGATGGTTGGAGAAATGGTTGGAAGCAAGGTGGGTGCATGAAGCGTTCTAAAAATAGTTTGGTTTGTGTGTGTCATACTTACCATTAAGTATGTATTTGTAATTAAGCGTTTGTGATCCACATGGGAAACAAAATGGAAAACAAATCAATAGGACAGATTTTCAAAGAGAGTCTCAAAAAAAGTTTCTTTAGTGGTCTATGGAGTTGCTTAAAATGGAGCTTTATTCTCACTCTGATCAGCTTGGGTTTGTTTCTGCTTGTTTTTAGGTTTCAACCTGAGACGATTAAAAAATACATCAAAGATCCTAAAGATCTACAATTCTACAACGATTTGAGAAAGAAAAATGGTTGGGACAAGTAGGTTTATTGTTCCTAAATTATGTCAGTTGTCAAACAAAAGCGTCGGTTTTGGTTTAAATTATAAAGTAGCGCTTGTATGAATAGTATAAAAATACTTTTTTTTGATATACTTAAGCGATTGATTTCAATTTGAAAGGAAACGCATGAAATTTTTTACAAGAATCACTGACAGCTACAAGAAAGTTGTAGTAACTTTAGGGCTAGTGATGACAACCAATCCTTTAATGGCGGTTACTAGTCCTGCAACGGGCGTTACTGAAACTAAAACGTTGGTTATTCAGATCATTTCTGTTTTAGCGATCGTAGGTGGTTGCGCTCTAGGGGTCAAAGGCATAGCAGATATTTGGAAAATCTCTGATGACATCAAAAGAGGTCAGGCGACTGTTTTTGCTTACGCGCAACCCATAGCTATGTTAGCGGTGGCAGGCGGCATTATCTATTTGAGCGCTAAGTTTGGCTTCAATATTGGCGAAGGTGGAGGAGCTAGCTAAATTGATCAATAATAATAGTAATAAAAAACTGAGAGGCTTTTTTTTGAAAGTTCTCTTAAGTCTCGTTGTTTTCAGTTCGTATGGGTCAGCAAATGACGATAATCAAGCCAAAAAAGAAGCACCAGAAAAAGAAAAAAACACTCCCAATGAGCTTGTTTATACGAATTTAGATTTTGATAGTTTTAAAGCGACTATCAAAAATTTGAAAGACAAGAAAGTAACTTTCAAAGAAGTCAATCCCGATATTATCAAAGATGAAGTTTTTGACTTCGTGATTGTCAATAGAGTCCTTAAAAAAATAAAGGATTTGAAGCATTACGATCCAATCATTGAAAAAATCTTTGATGAAAAGGGTAAAGAAATGGGATTGAATATAGAATTACAGATCAATCCTGAAGTGAAAGACTTTTTTACTTTTAAAAGCATCAGCACGACCAACAAACAACGCTGCTTTCTGTCATTGCGCGGAGAAACAAGAGAAATTTTATGCGATGATAAGCTATATAATGTTTTATTGGCCGTATTCAATTCTTATGATCCTAATGATCTTTTGAAACATATTAGCACCGTAGAGTCTCTCAAAAAAATCTTTTATACGATTACATGTGAAGCGGTATATCTATAAAGAGAGGGGTGTTTGTGGCAAGCAAACAAGCTGACGAACAAAAAAAGCTAGTCATAGAGCAAGAGGTTCAAAAGCGGCAGTTTCAAAAAATAGAAGAGCTTAAAGCAGACATGCAAAAAGGTGTCAATCCCTTTTTTAAAGTCTTATTTGATGGGGGGAATAGGTTGTTTGGTTTCCCTGAAACTTTTATTTATTCCTCCATATTTATATTGTTTGTAACAATTGTATTATCTGTTATTCTTTTTCAAGCCTATGAACCTGTTTTGATTGTAGCGATTGTTATTGTGCTTGTAGCTCTTGGATTCAAGAAAGATTATAGGCTTTATCAAAGAATGGAGCGAGCGATGAAATTTAAAAAACCTTTTTTGTTTAAGGGTGTGAAAAACAAAGCATTCATGAGCATTTTTTCCATGAAGCCTAGTAAAGAAATGGCTAATGACATCCACTTAAATCCAAACAGAGAAGACAGACTTGTGAGCGCTGCAAATTCCTATCTAGCGAATAACTATGAATGTTTTTTAGATGATGGGGTGATCCTTACTAACAACTATTCTCTTTTAGGCACAATCAAATTGGGGGGCATTGATTTTTTAACCACTTCCAAAAAAGATCTCATAGAGTTACACGCTTCTATTTATAGCGTTTTTAGGAATTTTGTTACCCCTGAATTCAAATTTTATTTTCACACTATTAAAAAGAAAATCGTTATTGATGAAACCAATAGGGATTATAGTCTTATTTTTTCTAATGATTTCATGCGAGCCTATAATGAGAAGCAAAAGAGAGAAAGTTTTTATGATATTAGTTTTTATCTCACCATAGAGCAAGATTTATTAGACACTCTCAATGAACCCGTTATGAATAAAAAGCATTTTGCAGACAATAATTTTGAAGAGTTTCAAAGGATTATTAGAGCCAAGCTTGAAAACTTCAAGGATAGGATAGAGCTCATAGAAGAGCTACTGAGTAAATACCACCCCATTAGATTAAAAGAATACACCAAAGATGGCGTTATTTATTCCAAACAATGCGAGTTTTATAATTTTCTTGTGGGAATGAATGAAGCCCCTTTTATTTGCAACCGAAAAGACTTGTATCTGAAAGAAAAAATGCATGGTGGGGTGAAAGAAGTTTATTTTGCTAATAAGCATGGAAAAATCTTGAATGATGATTTGAGTGAAAAATATTTTAGCGCTATTGAAATTAGTGAATACGCCCCTAAATCACAGAGCGATTTGTTTGATAAAATCAACGCTCTAGACAGCGAATTCATCTTTATGCATGCTTATTCGCCTAAAAACTCACAAGTTTTAAAGGACAAACTAGCTTTCACCTCTAGAAGGATTATTATTAGTGGAGGCTCCAAAGAGCAAGGCATGACTTTGGGTTGCTTAAGCGAATTAGTGGGTAATGGTGATATTACGCTAGGCAGTTATGGTAATTCTTTAGTGCTGTTTGCTGATAGCTTTGAAAAAATGAAACAAAGCGTTAAGGAATGCGTCTCTAGTCTTAACGCTAAAGGTTTTTTAGCCAACGCAGCGACTTTCTCTATGGAAAATTACTTTTTTGCCAAACATTGCTCTTTTATCACGCTTCCTTTTATTTTTGATGTAACTTCTAATAATTTTGCTGATTTCATAGCGATGAGAGCGATGAGTTTTGATGGCAAAGAAGAGAATAACGCTTGGGGTAATAGCGTGATGACGCTAAAAAGCGAGATCAATTCGCCTTTTTATTTGAACTTCCACATGCCTACTGATTTTGGATCAGCTTCAGCAGGACACACTTTGATACTTGGCTCAACCGGTTCAGGTAAAACAGTGTTTATGTCCATGACTCTAAACGCTATGGGGCAATTTGCCTATAATTTTCCTGCTAATGTCAGCAAAGACAAACAAAAGCTCACTATGGTCTATATGGATAAAGATTATGGCGCTTATGGGAATATTGTCGCAATGGGTGGGGAGTATGTCAAGATTGAGCTAGGGACAGATACAGGATTAAATCCTTTTGCTTGGGCGGCTTGCGTGCAAAAAACAGATGCAACAATGGAGCAAAAACAAACGGCTATTTCTGTTGTCAAAGAGCTTGTGAAAAACCTAGCGACCAAAAGCGATGAAAAAGATGAAAATGGCAACAGCGTCTCTTTTAGCCTAGCAGATTCTAACACGCTTGCAGCGGCAGTAACCAACCTTATTACAGGAGATATGAACCTAGATTATCCCATCACTCAACTTATTAACGCTTTTGGAAAAGACCACAATGATCCTAATGGGCTTGTCGCGCGATTAGCGCCTTTTTGCAAATCAACCAATGGTGAATTTCAATGGCTTTTTGATAATAAAGCAACAGATCGCTTAGATTTTTCAAAAACGATTATTGGCGTTGATGGGTCAAGTTTCTTAGACAATAATGATGTTTCGCCCTTTATTTGTTTTTACCTTTTCGCTCGTATCCAAGAGGCAATGGATGGGCGTAGATTTGTCTTAGATATTGATGAAGCGTGGAAATATTTAGGCGATCCAAAGGTGGCTTATTTTGTGAGAGACATGCTAAAAACTGCAAGGAAAAGAAACGCTATTGTTAGACTTGCGACTCAAAGCATCACTGATCTTTTGGCTTGCCCTATTGCTGATACGATTAGAGAACAATGCCCTACAAAGATTTTTTTGAGAAACGATGGGGGCAATCTTTCTGATTACCAAAGATTAGCCAATGTTACAGAAAAAGAATTTGAAATCATCACTAAGGGGCTAGATAGGAAAATTCTCTACAAACAGGATGGAAGCCCTAGCGTTATCGCTAGTTTTAATTTGAGAGGCATTCCTAAAGAATATTTGAAAATTTTATCCACAGATACTGTATTTGTCAAAGAAATTGACAAGATTATCCAAAACCATAGTATCATAGATAAATATCAGGCCTTGAGGCAAATGTATCAACAAATAAAGGAGTATTAAAATGAAACAAAGTTTGCGCGAACAAAAATTATTGAAAATTTTAGAAAATGATGTCTTGACGATTTTGGATAGTTTTTCTAATTACCTTTTTGAACTGAGAGAAGAATTGGACTTCATAGAAGAAGAAATGGAAGGTGAAATCACTGAACAAAACCTTACCGCTCTTTATGATTTTTCTAATTTCTTAGAAGACCATGTCAATGTGTTTTATGAGAATGTTTTGAATATAGATGATGTCAAAACAGAACACCTTTATTCAGGTCTCATAGATAGTCTTAACGCTAATCTTCACTTTGTCAAGTCATTTCTCAGTAATCAGGATTTAGACTTCCGCTTTTTTAAAGAAATAAACGAAGGGCAAGATCCCCAAAAAACATTATCAAGATTAATTCCTCTTCAAAGTGGGAAAAATGATGCAAGCTCGTTTAAAGCCAATAATTCTTTTGTCTCATTAGTTTATGTTTATGCTTACTTCATGCTAGAAACTATCAGGCAGTCGTATAGGATTCTCAGATTACTAGAAAAACCTATCAATAACAACATAAGCGAGGACATGCAGAGCGATATAGAGAATTTTTTTGTTCAAGCGAATTTTTTAGAATACTATGTTCAGAACAAAATATACCCAACCAATCATGCCTATGACTTCACGCATTTGATCATGGACTCCATTATTCCTAATTGGATTCAAACTGATATGAGCGTTGAAGCTAAAAAGAAAGAGCTTTTTGAAAAATATTTTCAAAACATTGATGAAGTAACAAACAAAATGCTCGATCAAGAAAATCAAAACAAAAACAGTGATTGAGTGGTGTTAATGCGCTAGAATAATGCTAAAAATAAGAATAAAGGAGTCAAAAGTATGAAAACGAACTTTTATAAAATTAAATTACTATTTGCTTGGTGTCTTATCATTGGCATGTTTAACGCTCCACTTAACGCTGACCAAAACACGGATATAAAAGATATTAGTCCTGAAGATATGGCGCTAAATAGCGTGGGGCTTGTTTCTAGAGATCAGCTAAAAATAGAGATCCCTAAAGAAACCCTAGAGCAAAAAGTGGCCATACTCAATGACTATAATGATAAGAATGTTAATATTAAGTTTGACGACATAAGTTTAGGGAGTTTCCAACCTAATGATAATCTAGGTATCAATGCGATGTGGGGCATTCAAAATCTTCTCATGAGCCAAATGATGGGCGATTACGGTCCAAACAATCCTTTCATGTATGGTTATGCACCAACATACTCAGATTCATCGTTTTTACCACCGATCTTAGGGTATTAACTAGGGGGTATTAACATGGCAGGTACACAAGCTATATATGAATCATCTTCTGCAGGATTCTTATCGGAAATTTCCTCAATCATCTCAAGCACAAGTGGTGTTGCAGGGCCATTTGCAGGAATAGTAGCGGGTGCTATGTCAGCAGCGATTATTCCTATTGTTGTGGGATTTACTAATCCGCAAATGACCGCTATCATGACCCAATACAATCAAAGCATCGCTGAAGCCGTAAGCATGCCTATGAAAGCCGCTAACCAACAGTACAACCAATTGTATCAAGGTTTTAACGATCAAAGCATGGCTGTGGGGAACAATATCTTAAATATCAGCAAATTAACAGGGGAATTTAACGCACAAGGCAACACACAAGGCGCGCAAATTAGTGCTGTTAATAGTCAGATTGCAAGCATTTTAGCGAGTAACACTACCCCTAAAAATCCTAGCGCTATTGAAGCTTATGCGACGAATCAAATCGCTGTTCCTAGTGTGCCAACAACGGTTGAAATGATGAGCGGTATCTTAGGCAATATTACAAGCGCAGCACCAAAATACGCCCTAGCTCTACAAGAGCAACTGCGTTCTCAAGCAAGCAACAGCTCAATGAATGATACAGCCGATTCCCTTGATAGCTGTACCGCTTTAGGTGCACTTGTTGGCTCATCAAAAGTGTTTTTTAGTTGCATGCAAATTTCTATGACGCCCATAAGTGTTTCTATGCCCACTGTTTATGCCAAATACCAAGCATTAGCCACTAATGCCCTAACTTCAGGCGTTAATCCTATGACCACTCCTGCATGCCCTATTGGGGACAAAGTTCTTGCCGTTTATTGCTATGCTGAAAAAGTAGCAGAAATTTTGAGAGAATACTATATAGAATTTGTGAAAAACAATACCAATTTGTTGCAGAACGCTTCTCAAATGATACTTAATCAATCAGGATTAGCTACTAGCACCTATGACACTCAAGCGATTTCTAACATAAGCTCGCTATACAATTACAATATAGTAGCGAATAAATCTTTTTTGAAATCGCATTTGACTTACCTTGATTACATCAAAGACAAGCTTAAGGGGCAAAAAGATAGCTACTTAACAGAAAGGGTGCAAACTAAAATAATCGTGAAGTGAGGAAAGAGATGTGAAATGTTTTTTAAGTATATTTTCTTTCTTGACTTTTTGTGGCTTGTCTCTGAATGGTGCAGAAGTAGTAATGACGCTTGAACCTGCCTTAAAAGCCATTCAGGCGGACGCACAAGCCAAACAAAAAACCGCTCAAGCCGAATTGAAAGCCATAGAGGCTCAGTCTAGTGCCAAAGAAAAAGCCATTCAAGCGCAAATAGAGGGAGAATTGAGAACCCAGCTTGCAACCATGAGCGCTATGTTAAAAGGGGCTAATGGCGTTATTAATGGTGTCAATGGCATGACAGGGGGGTTTTTTGCAGGTTCAGATATCTTGCTTGGCGTCATGGAAGGGTATTCAAGCGCGCTTAGCGCATTGGGGGGGAATGTCAAAATGATCGTGGAAAAACAAAAAATTAACACCCAAACAGAAATCCAAAACATGCAAATCGCGCTCCAAAAAAATAACGAAATAATCAAGCTCAAAATGAACCAGCAAAACGCTCTCTTAGAAGCGTTAAAAAACAGCTTTGAACCGAGCGTTACTCTAAAAACACAAATGGAAATGCTTTCTCAAGCTCTAGGAAATTCTTCTAATAACGCTAAATACATCGCTTACAATACGGTCGGCATCAAGGCGTTTGAAGAAACCTTAGAAGGTTTTGAAACATGGTTGAAAGAGGCTATGAAAAAAGCGACCCTTATTGACTATAATTCCCTAACAGGTCAGGCTTTGTTTCAAAGCGCCATCTATGCGCCTGCTCTTAGTTTTTTTTCAAGCATGGGCACACCATTTGGAATCATTGAAACATTCACTCTAGCACCCACAAAATGCCCCTATCTTGATGGGCTAAAAATTTCAGCATGCCTTATGGAACAGGTTATTCAGAATTACAGAATGATTGTAGCCCTTATTCAAAATAAACTGAGTGATGCAGATTTTCAAAATATCGCTTATTTGAATGGGATCAATGGAGAAATCAAAACCTTAAAAGGATCAGTAGATTTGAACGCGCTTATAGAAGCTGCTATCTTAAACGCAGAAAATCATTTAAACTATATAGAGAATCTTGAAAAAAAAGCCGACCTTTGGGAAGAACAACTGAAATTAGAGAGAGAAACGACAGCAAGAAACATTGCTGGCTCTAAAGTTATTGTCAAATGAAAACACTCGTGAAAAATACCATATCTTCTTTTTTGCTATTGTCTGTTTTGATGGCAGAAGATATAACAAGCGGCTTAAAGCAACTAGATAGCACCTACCAAGAGACCAACCAACAAGTGCTCAAAAACTTAGATGAGATTTTTTCAACCACTAGCCCTAGCGCTAATGATAAAATGGGTGAAGAAGATGCTCTAAACATCAAAAAAGCGGCCATGGCTTTGAGAGGAGATTTAGCGTTATTGAAAGCCAATTTTGAAGCGAATGAGTTATTTTTCATCTCAGAAGATGTGATTTTTAAGACTTATATGTCTAGCCCTGAACTTTTATTAACCTATATGAAAATCAATCCCTTAGACCAAAAGACTGCTGAGCAGCAATGCGGAATATCCGATAAAATTTTAGTTCTTTATTGTGGAGGGAAGCTGAAAATCGAGCAAGAAAAACAAAATATAAGAGAGCGTTTAGAAACTTCTCTAAAGGCATATCAGAGCAACATTGGAGGTACAGCTTCCTTAATCACTGCTTCACAGACGCTTGTAGAAAGCCTAAAAAATAAAAATTTCATCAAAGGAATCAGAAAGCTTATGTTAGCTCACAACAAGGTCTTTTTAAATTATTTAGAGGAGTTGGACGCATTAGAAAGATCCCTAGAACAAAGTAAGCGACAATACCTACAAGAAAGGCAATCAAGTAAGATCATTGTTAAATGATTTTTCTGAGACGATAGGCTATGATTTCTAACCTTTGGGATTTGTTTCTCTAGTTGTTTTTTGAGCTAATAATTTGGATCGCTATTTTTTTCCATGAGCGATGCTTTGTTCTATTTGATTAATGACGCTATTGGGCAGTTCAGATTTAGAGCGATTGTTTGAGAATGTTGCATCTTTTGCTTCATTTTCTTTTGTATCAGTAGTGCCAAACTCGCTTGCATTTGTAGTATCTTGGTAGTTATTTTCTTGCTCCATTTCTTTCTTTCTCTTCTCACAAATAGCGCACGAAGCTATAAGAAAGGTTCTATTGTTGCTGTTATTAAGAGCGAGTTTTAAACCACTCAAGTGTTGTCTAGAAAACTTGTTATTTTCTGTCTCTATTTCTTGAATTTTTTCTAATAAGGGGGCAAGAATTTTTTGATCCTTGATTCCTTTGATCAAACACTTTCTTAACCCATCGTAATCGTTGCTTGAAATAATACACTCATTGATAATGATTTCAATTTCAGGTGTTCTCCACTCATCAGGCACAAGCGGAGCAGCAGGTTTCACAAAAGCTTCATTCACCTTATTGATCATCTCATCAAAGTTATCATCTTTATTAGATTTAGTTTCAGTGGAAGAATTGCTATTAGGGTTGTCATTCAAAGGGTTAGCGTTAATTTCGTTTAATTCTTGCAATCCTCTGTGCTTAGCCGCTTTTTTTTGAATAGAAGAGTTGTTCTTTTTTTCAAACGCTTCAATATTCTTTTGAATTTGCTCTGCTCTCGCCCTATCATTCCGTAATTTTTCTCTCAAAGCGTTAGTGGCGAATTCTTTTTCCTCTTTTGTAATTTCTTTGTCGTCATGTCTTTGATAGAGTGTTGTGATTTTTTTAAAGCCTAAAGCCACCAATTTTTTGTATTCACTCGGTAATAATGCTGTATTGATAGCGTTTAAGCCCCCATAAATAACCAAAGAATAAAAAGCGACAGAACCTAATTTTTTGAAGATACTTTTCAAGAGCGTCTCCTTTCCTATTCAAAGGGGTTATTCTTGGCAACATTGTTTCGGTATGCAGAAACTACTGTTTTGAAGAAATTAAATATCTTGTAGTGTTCTTTTTGCATAGTTGTTTTGTCGCTCATCATAGGATCGCTATCTACGAAGATATTGTATTCATTAGTCTTTTTTAATATAGATTTTTTGGATTGGGTATCAAAATTGAAGCTGTCTAAAACCAACAAACACAATTTTTGTTTTTGTGCGAAACTCAATTTTTGGTTGGTGAAGTTTTTAGTCAAAGTATTCAATTCCACATCATCTTTGACATTTTTCAACAAGTTAGAAAAAGCTTCATAGCCCCTTAAGTATTTCTCATTGATCTTATCAATCGCCATGCTAAACGCCAAGCGTTCCGAGTTAAAAATAAGCGTGTTGGTGGCTTTTTGGGCAATATCTTTTGCTTTGGAGTCAAATTTGTTTCTTTCAAGCTGCAAGTAATAATCTATATTATCCAATTCTTTTCTGCTCAATAAATTAGAAATATTATTGGAATATTCTTCAATCGCTTGCTTGTAAGATAGAGCTAATCGGCTCGCTTTTTTGTTTTGTTCTTCATCTAAAGAAAACACACCCATTTGAAGCAAAGCCTGAGCCTTATCTTTAGTGGTAGCGGTAGTTTTTTTAAAAATACTGCTCGTTTTCACCTGGGGGTAGTAATAACTCAAACGATCCTTATCTTCTTTGGTGAATGTTTCTTGGTTTAAAACATAGGCATAAGGGTTAGGAAGAAGTTTCCTATAGAGAGGGTTATCTTTTAAGGCTTGCTCCAAATCCCCATAAGCCTTTGACTTAGCAGTAAGGATTTTACCTCTTGTCTCTTTCTCTAGAGCCTCTTTTTCTTTTTTGTATTTGTTTTCTAAATCTAAAAGGACTTTAGCTCTGTAATCCACAAGCTCTTTGATTTTTTGTTTTCTAAAAACCAAGTCTTCTAAGAAATCATGCGTATTGTTTAAGAGCTTCTTGCGAGCCTTAAGAGCGTCTTCTTTTGCAGCCACTTCTTCTTGTTCTTTTTTTATCTCATTGAAGAATGAACCAAATTGCTCCACATTAGCCGACAAAACTCCAAATGCAACCAATGAGCTAAAAACGATTTTTGCAAGCATCTTATAGTTTTTGTAACCTTAAAATTTCAAAAAATATCAATGTATTTTACCACAATTTTTACAAAACTATGAATCAAAATTTTTCCATATCCAAAAGGTAAGTAAAATCTAGGTCTTATAGTGTTATGTTTTGCTTGCTCATATGTGGCTTGTTGGTATTTTTTAAGTTTTTCTTAAGGTTATTTTTATACAATGGATTGGTATTTTTTGGATAGAAACTCCTTTATTCCTTGATAGGTGTTTTCTATTCTTTGTTTGACATTAAATAAACAAATCGTTGGTTTGTGTTATATCACATGTTAGTATCAGCATAGTAGGGTATTCTTTGGGATTTTGAGCTAGATTAAGGTGGTTTTGTAAAATACTTATTATTTCCTATGCTCCTTTGCTCCTTTATAGGTTCACCGCCTTGAACTAGTTCTTTCAAAACCAAAATGAAACGACCGATTAGCAAATTGAAACAAAACTTTTTACAATTCAAACATTCTTTCAACAAACATTTAGATAAGTACAGCCTTTATTACAGGCTGTTCAATATCAGCTCTATCGTTATAGGTTTTTTAATAGCGCTTTTTTCTTATGGGGCAGGGGTGATTTTAGTTTATCCAATATTATTCTTGTTTGCTCTTATAATAAAACCTAGCTTTTTTTATTACACTACTTATCTTTTGCTACTCGTTTCTCTCAGCATAATAAGCAAATACTATCTCTTAAGCCACGCAAATTTCACAATGAAGCTAATCATGCTTATGACTCAATGGCAAAATTGGTTCTTATGATTCGTTCAAAAATTTCTCAAGACTTGATTTAGAGAAATTTCTTTATTTCCACACATTAGCATAAAACCTTACTGACTAAAAACTAAAATCTTTTTAAGTGCATACCCAAAGCTAGCTTATTTGAAAAAACCAATCTATTTTTGGTATTCAAATCCTAAAACCCCATGATTTTAAATTTAAAGGAGCGTTTTTTAAAAATAATTCTGCATCTAGTGTGTTAGTAATTTGTTTTTGATATGGTGGTGGTTTTCCAAATTAATATTGAGAAAAATTTGCTATAATTAGGAGATAAAAATAAAAAGGATATGGCTTGTTTGGTGGCAAAATATTTGATTTTTTTGCGATTGGTGGTTACTTATCGCTTGATTTCATGAGTAATCTTAGATTCAAGAATTTTCTTAGTAGCTTTAGGCATGCTATTGTGAAATGCTTCCTACTAAAACACGCATTAGAGATCCGAACAAGCAAGAACTTACACAACCAAAAATAAAAGGACTGATCATGGGAAAAATTTTAGCTTCTTTGTTGGGTGGCGGAACAAATCTTTTTACAGGTTTATCCAGTGATTTGTTTTCTATGATATTAAATTTTTTGTTCTTCCTGATGTTAATGATGGGACTTAATGAAATATTAGGGAAAAAATTTAACTTGCCTATGGACAATATCAAGAATTTTATGGCAGAAGTGCTGAAGAATGGATTCGATAGTATCAAAAACATGGGATCTGCTTTGGTTGGTAATGGTTTTGGTAGCAACAAATCAGACAAAACCACTAATAAAATGAGTGTCTCTCAAGTAAGACTCTAGTAGTGTATTAACTATCTAAAGATGAAATTTTTTCATCTTTCACGCAGAGCTTTGTTTGATCAACAAGGCAATATATTACTAGCTGAACATTATGATTTTATTACTTAAGACTCCTTTTTGAAAATGAGTTATCTTGACTCTTTATTTTAGTTGTAACGCATTCTTACAACTTATCTTGCTTTAACATTAAAACTTTTTAAATCGGTTTTTAGGGCTATTTGTGAAAGCGTTTTTTGTAGGTTTTGAAAAATAGATATGAGAGTGATTGAAGCAATATTTTATGGTTAAAAAAATAGTTTTTTGCTCTTTGAATTATGACCGCTCTGAAATTTTCACACAACAGATATTGTATAATTTCAATATAAACCTTTACGATCTGAACAATCTAAAGAGAAACCAAATCCATTGAAAGGATCAAGAGTGATATGAGTAATAACATGCGAAAACTCTTCTCAATGATTGCTGACTCAAAAGATAAGAAAGAAAAACTTATTGAGAGCTTGCAAGAGAACGAACTTTTAAACACTGATGAAAAAAAGAAAATCATGGATCAAATAAAAACCATGCATGATTTTTTCAAACAGATGCATACAAATAAGGGAGCGTTAGATAAGGTTCTAAGAAATTACATGAAAGATTATCGCGCTGTTATCAAAAGCATTGGTATTGATAAATTTAAAAAGGTTTATCGTTTGCTTGAGAATGAGACTATGGAACTGTTGCATGCGATTACGGAGAATCCTAATTTCTTATTCTCCAAATTTGATCGATCAATTCTTGGAATATTTCTGCCTTTCTTCAGCAAGCCCATCATGTTTAAGATGAGTATTAGAGAAATGGACTCGCAAATAGAATTGTATGATACTAAGCTCCCACTATTGAAATTGTTTGTGATGACAGATGAAGAAGTGAATTTCTATGCTAATCTAAAAACCATTGAACAATATAACGACTATGTTAGGGATTTGCTGATGAAATTTGATCTTGAAAAATACATGGAAGAAAAAGGAGTGCAAAACGCTTGATGTGGAAAACGAACAAAAAATCTCGGTGTAACTAACAAAATTCAGTTTGAAAGATATTCGTCTTGGGCAGAGACAGAATTAAAAAATGATGAGTGTTTTAAAAAGATTACCTACCTGATCGCCTTACCTATCAAGTAAAGCTAACGCCCATTAGCGTTTCTCTCTACCCTTAGAAAAATCTATTCTCTCCTTTTCTTTCAATCACTTACCACTGAGCAAACTTCTGATTTGATTGCGTAAGTATTCATTCTCTCTTTCTTCTTGCAACTTCTCCCTAACTTCTTCCTCTCTGGCTTGCATGTTCAAGTTGCCATTCTTAAAAATCTCAGAACTAATCACATTCTGCCTCATTTGATAACCTGCACGATTACTCAATGTTTCTAAAATTTCTCGTTGGTTATTTTTCCTAGTGGTATATTCTTGTTCCTTGTCTTGCAAGAGAGTCTTGTAATACTGATTGATTTTTTCCAGCTGGGCTTTTTCTCTTGCCACTTCATTGATCACTTGCTTGTTGTTTGCTCCACTCACATCATAGCCATGCAAGTTTTTTGTGTTAGCTCCTAGCATTGGCTGACTCCCTTGCAACACATCAAAGGTCTGTGGTTTTTCTTTGCTGTTAGGATTATCATTGTAGTTACTCGCTATCATCACCACACCCTTTTGATTCAAAGTGGGTTGCAAGTAAAAATCAATGTCGGATCTTGCCCCGTTAGCTTGGAAGTAATTCTTGTATTGAAGGATCTTATTGGCATCGCCTATGAGCGTAATCTTTTTAGAATGATGAACAAGTTTGAAAGTTAGTACAACTTGTTTATTATCCAACAAATAGTCCTTGTAATTTGGCAACTTCACTTGCACCATGAATGGTGTGTCTTTGAGTTTGTCATTTAAGGGGATCTCACTATACTTTTCTATCAGTTCATTATACACAGGCGTATAAACATGGTTCTTTTGTTTCACCACTTTTTTCGCATAGTTACTGCACGCGCTTAAAATTAAGCACAGAATTGCCGCACCGATTAAAACACTTGCTCTCAGTTTCATTGTTGTTTCTCCTTATCGCTCTCGTTTCATTAGTTTCATTCTGCACCGCCTTGTTTCTTTGAAGCGAAAAGACCATTGATAAAATTTTTTATACCAATAACCTTAATAACTTTATAGATCAAATATCCCATACCTATGAAGCAAATGTTTTTCAAAACAAAGAGTACCTTGTCGTTAGTGCTACCAATTCCTAAGATATATAGTTCATAAATCGATCTAATCGTTTCTAATCCAAAAAACAAAACCGCACCCACACCAAAGGCATAGTAAAAATACTGAAGTTTTAATTTTGTTTTTAGACTTTCCACTAGCTCTGTGTTTTTGCTAGTTCTTAAAAATACAAAATAGATTGCAAACAAAACAAATATCCCACCCATACATAATCCTAACAGATGCTCTAGTCCCCCTATATATCCTAAGAATGAATGAGCGTATGCTTCCATTATTCTCTGTTTGGCTTGTCCTATCTGCATCAGAAGTTCATACCTTTTTTCTTGCGGTAGCTTTTCTATTTCTATTAGGATATTTTTCAACTCTTCTTGATTCTTTAAAGCTTCGTGAAATCTTTGTTCCCCTAAACTCCCTTTAGGATATAACGAGTCTAGCAAATTTAAGAGATCGTTGCTCTGTGAGTTGCTAGGTGGTGGGGCGTTTAGTGAATTGGAATTATGATGCTCTGTTGTATCGTTCATGAAACTCCTTTCAAGAATTAAATTGAGAACTTATTTTGATATTATACCATTCTCTCTCTGGGTTGCGATTGTCTTATCTCTTTGAATTAGGCGCTTCTAAAATTTCATTACTGAGTTACGACTGCTTACTCATTGCTCTTACTTTTTGAGTTGCATCGTGTTTCATCTTGCTTCTTATTTGAAGCAATCCGCTGCTTACATTGCTTATAAGGAATCTTTGCTCAACGCCTTATCCAAAAAGGTTTTTGTTAAAGGTTTTTTCAAATATATATTTTTACAGAAATTTTGCTATAATTAGGGTTATTTTAAGGAGTTTTTAATGAAAAGTCTCTCAAGTTTTACAACCAACAAACCAATAATTAAACAATAAAGCTGTCGCATGTTAGGGAAAAAAAACGAAGAAGTCTTGATTGATGAAAATTTGGTTGGGGGTGTGATAGCCCTTGATAGATTGGCAAAACTCAATAAGGCCAATAGGACTTTCAAAAGGGCTTTTTATCTCTCTATGGCACTCAATGTCGCCGCTGTAACGAGTATTGTAATGATGATGCCTTTGAAGAAAACGGATATATTTGTTTATGGCATTGATCGATACACAGGAGAATTTAAAATTGTCAAACGCTCCGATGCTAGGCAAATTGTCAATTCTGAAGCTGTTGTGGATAGCGCAACTTCAAAATTTGTCTCATTGCTGTTTGGTTATAGCAAAAATTCTTTGAGGGATCGCAAGGATCAACTAATGCAATATTGCGATGTGAGTTTCCAAACCCAAGCAATGAGAATGTTCAATGAAAACATCAGACAATTCGTGGATAAAGTCCGAGCAGAAGCTATCATTAGCTCTAACATACAAAGAGAAAAAGTCAAAAATAGTCCCTTAACGAGATTAACATTTTTCATTACCATCAAAATCACACCTGATACGATGGAAAATTATGAATATATTACTAAAAAACAAGTAACTATTTATTATGATTTTGCTAGAGGTAACTCTTCTCAAGAAAATCTTATCATCAATCCTTTTGGCTTCAAAGTGTTTGACATTCAAATCACAGATTTACAAAACGAACAGACGGTAAGCGAAATTTTGAGAAAGATTAAAGAAGTGGAATCAAAAAATAAGGCATTAAAGCAATAAGAGCATGTTTAATATTAAAAGGACTTTTTTAATAACGATCATGAGTTTTTTTCTCATTGTTCCTAATTGGTTGAAAGCTATTGATTTGCCCATTGTTTCAAATCTCAAAATTTACCAAACAGTTTATTGTATGCTGATACCGAGTTATGTTTTAACCAACAAAAGTTTTGCAGATATTTTGACAGGCTATACATCTATTGGTGCATCAGGGAGCGGAAAGAGTTCAGGGCAGGGTGTGATCGAAGCGCTTAGCACACCATTAGCCACAAGTTTAGCCGCTAGCAATCTGGTGAAATATTTGAATACTTTAGGTCCTTTATGGGGATCGGCGTGGGCAAGTGTTGCTACAGCTATACAAGGTTTTGCTCTAACGCCATCAAGTGGCTGTAATTTTGGTTGGAACGCATTGATAAATAAAAACATAGATGTATCCATGGATAGCGTGCTAGACAATTTGAGCAACAAGATTCAGAATTTTACCAAAGGCGGTGTTGAGGACAATGTGAAAGGCAATATTCTTTTGCAAATAATTGGCTCAATAACCGCTCAAGCTTCTACGAATATTACAGCTGATGGTTTAATTTGGCTGATTGGTAAAGAATTCACTGCAAATAAACTGCAAAACAACACTACAGCCATGCTTGCTTTTGCCGCATTAGAATCTGTTGTCAAAGGAGCGGACGCTGCTGTTCTTCCTGCATATGGTGTAGTCAATCTGCCTGATATTATCATAGGGCAAGGGTCATATCTTGATTTTGTTTCTTACCTAATTTATATTGTTTTTGGGATTTTTGTTTTTATTTCTTTTATGAAATTGAGGGATATTTCAAGTAACATTCAGATTAACATAGGTTTTGAATACATGCGATTTATTGGGGGGACATTATTCAAAATGGCGATGGTCTCTTTTATCGCCTATGCAGGTTTTGGTTATCTTTATAAAATCTCTTATTCCATTTATTTTGGTTTAGCAGGCGCTTTTGGGCTGAATCAAGTTCTTTTTTGGGCTTTAGATTTAGTGCTGAATTACACTGTTAATTCAATTTTACCTGCGGTAAGAGCTGTTTTTTCTAATGTTGGCAACAACGCTCCTAGTTTGTTACAAGGCTTGCAAGTGGCAGGTATTTCTTTATTCGCCATTTTTATGCAAGTAACTATCATTATGAGAATAAGCACTGTGGTTGTGAAACCTTTGATAGCTGGGGCTTTTAGCGGTATTGTGTTCCCTATTGCGGTATGTTTGATCGTGCTAGATTGGTTCAAAGATTCTATGAAAAACATATTGATATGGTTTATTAATAATTTGTTTATCCTGGTTCTAGCTATTCCTATTTTACTCTTTGGTGTTTTGGCATTATTGGCATTCAATTTGACCATAACGCCCTCTGTTGCTATACAAAACATCAATCAAGGGGGATTGGGTATCGATTCAACTATTGCGAGTTTGATCACTCTATTTATTTTAAAAGGTTTCATAGAGACGATTATTGAGAGTGTCAATGCGATCGTTAATACCATTTTCAGCTCTGTCTCTATGGATGGCAGCAGGATGGATAGAGAAAGAGATGCCTTAATGGTAGGAAGAGTTGGTGGATCTATGTTTAAAGGCTAGCCGCTTTATTCTTGTGTTACAATTACAAATATTTTTTAAGAGGAATTGTTGATGGGGCAGGCATTTTTTAAAAAAATTGTTAACTGTTTCTGTCTTGGTTATTTATTTTTATCTAGCGTAATAGAAGCAGCACCTGACATTAAAAATTTTAATCGTGGCAGGGTGAAAGTGGTGAATAAGAAGATCGCTTATTTGGGAGATGAAAAACCCATCACGATTTGGACTTCATTAGACAATGTTACTGTGATCCAACTTGAAAAAGATGAAACTATTTCTTACATCACAACAGGTTTCAATAAAGGTTGGAGTATTGTGCCTAATTCTAATCATATATTCATTCAACCTAAATCGGTAAAAAGTAATCTCATGTTTGAAAAAGAAGCAGTGAATTTTGCCCTAATGACAAGAGATTACCAAGAATTTTTAAAAACAAAAAAACTTATCGTAGATGCGCCTGACCCTAAAGAATTAGAAGAACAAAAAAAAGCTCTAGAAAAAGAAAAAGAAGCTAAAGAACAGGCGCAAAAAGCGCAAAAAGATAAAAGAGAAAAAAGAAAGGAGGAGCGTGCAAAAAATAGAGCCAATTTAGAAAATCTCACTAACGCTATGAGTAACCCACAAAATTTGAGCAATAACAAAAATCTTAGCGAATTGATCAAGCAACAGAGAGAAAATGAATTAGACCAAATGGAACGACTAGAGGACATGCAAGAGCAGGCTCAAGCTAACGCACTCAAACAAATTGAAGAACTCAACAAGAAACAAGCTGAAGAGACAATCAAGCAAAGAGCCAAGGATAAAATCAGTATTAAGACAGATAAATCTCAAAAAAGCCCCGAGGATAACTCCATAGAATTATCTCCTAGCGATAGCGCTTGGAGAACCAATCTTGTTGTGCGGACCAATAAAGCCTTGTATCAATTCATTTTGAGAATAGCTCAAAAAGACAATTTTGCTTCGGCGTATCTAACAGTCAAATTAGAATACCCACAAAGACACGAAGTTTCTAGCGTTATTGAAGAGGAGCTAAAAAAGAGGGAAGAAGCAAAGAGGCAGAGAGAATTGATCAAGCAAGAAAATCTCAACACCACAGCCTACATCAATAGAGTAATGATGGCGAGCAATGAACAGATTATCAACAAAGAAAAAATAAGAGAAGAAAAACAAAAAATTATCTTAGATCAAGCAAAGGCGCTAGAGACTCAATATGTGCATAATGCATTAAAAAGAAACCCTGTGCCTAGAAACTACAATTACTACCAAGCGCCTGAAAAACGCTCTAAACATATTATGCCCTCTGAAATTTTTGATGATGGCACATTCACTTATTTTGGTTTCAAAAACATCACTCTCCAACCTGCTATTTTTGTGGTTCAACCTGATGGGAAATTGAGCATGACTGATGCCGCCATTGATCCTAACATGACTAATTCAGGATTGAGATGGTATAGAGTTAATGAAATTGCAGAGAAGTTTAAACTCATTAAAGATAAAGCCCTTGTAACAGTGATCAATAAAGGCTATGGGAAAAATCCATTGACAAAAAATTACAATATCAAAAACTATGGTGAATTGGAGCGTGTGATTAAAAAGCTCCCTCTTGTCAGAGATAAATAAAAAGGCATTAAGACATGAATGAAGAAAACGATAAACTTGAAACTTCTAAAAAAACCCAACAACATTCACCCCAAGATTCATCTAATGAAGAAGCGACAGAAGCCAATCATTTTGAAGATCCTTTAAAAGAAGAAAGTTCAGATAATCATCTTGACAATTCCACAGAAACTAAAACCCAAGAAACTAAAACCCATTTTGATGAAGACAAGCTAGAAGAAACCCAAACTCAAATGGATTCTGGAGGTAA
>ASYU01000191.1:0-521 GCA_000448465.1 Helicobacter pylori PZ5056
GCGCTTGTAACGATAATACGCCGCGCACGCCCCCTCAGAGCTGACCATGCAACTGCCGATCGGGTTTTGCGGGGTGCAAGTTGTAGCGAATAGCGAGCAGTCTAGGGGCTTAGCGATGCCTTTTAAAATCTCCCCACACTTGCATGCCTTGTTTTCTTTAGAGGTTTTGTGGCTTAAATATTCTTTAAAGACTTTTTCAGCGTCATAAGAGGCGAACGCTTCTTTGAGTTTGAGGGCGGAACGTTTGATATTCCCCAAACCTCTCCATTCAAAATTTTCCCTAACTTCCATGCAAGCATTGACTAACTCTTGCGCTTTTGTATTCCCCTCAAAACTCACCGCTCTTTTATACTGGATTTCTAGTTTGGCTTCTTTGTTTAGGGCTTGTTTAAGAAGCATCAGCACGCTTTCTAATATATCCACCGGCTCAAAACCGCTCACAATAATGGGGATTTTAAAGCGATCCACTAAAGGGGCGTAGATTTGAGCGCCGCTGATCACGCTCACATGGCTAGGGGCTA
>ASYU01000192.1:0-1398 GCA_000448465.1 Helicobacter pylori PZ5056
CTCGGGAGCGATTTTTGTGATTTTGTCTTTCACTAAATTTAGAAGTTGGGTCATGCGAAGCATTCCTAGCGATTTAAGGCGTGCGGTGAGCGCGGGGATAGGGGCTTTTATCGCATTCATTGGCCTTAAAGAAATGCATATTGTCGTTACCCATAAGGCTACGCTTGTAACCTTAGGCGATTTTGGCGATCCGCATGTGTTATTGGGGGTTGTGGGGATCATTTTGACTTTCGCGCTCTACACGCTTAAAATCAAGGGTTCTTTTATTATAGCGGTCTTAATCACTTCCATTCTCGCATGGGTTTTAAAGCTAGCCCCTTACCCTAGCGAATTTTTTTCTATGCCTGCTAGCATTAGTCCTATCGCTTTCCAATTAGACATTAAGGGCATTTTTTTTGATGCGAGTGGGGCTTTCACTTTAGCGTTAGTGCCAGTCATCATCACTTTTTTTGTAACCGATTTGTTTGATTCTTTAGGCACGCTTGCAGGGATTGGCCACAAGACTGATTTTTTCAATGATGAAGAAAAAAACAAGGAATTGGAAAAGACTTTGGAAGCGGATGCGGTGGCTTCTTTAGGGAGCGCGGTGGTGGGCGTTTCTACTACGACAGCTTTTATAGAGAGTGCGAGTGGGGTTGAAGAGGGGGGCCGCACAGGGCTTACAGCGGTTTTTACCGGATTATTTTTTGTTTTAACGCTCTTTTGCTTGCCTCTTTTAAAAGCTATTCCTAGCAATGCGATTTATCCGGTGCTGGTGGTAGTAGGGGTTTTGATGTTTAGCGTGTTAGAAGGGGTGAATTTTAAAGACATGGCCATTAGCGTTTCCACTTTTTTAACCGTGGTGATGATGCCCTTAACCTTCTCCATTGCCGATGGCTTGGCCTTTGGCTTTTTGTCTTATAGTATCATCAAATTGGTTCAAAAAGACTTTAAAGCCCTCAATTCAGGCATCATCATTCTCTGCATCATTTCTGTTTCTGTATTTATCTTTCGTTAAGCTCTTTTTAAGGGGCTTTGCATTTTTTACCCATTTCATGCCTCTTTTTCTTTATTTAGACAGATTATTATCTTAAAATAATTGTAATATCATTATTATTATATCAACTCAATAAAAAAGGAGAAGGTATGCAAAAAACTTCTAACACTTTGGCGCTGGGGAGTTTAACAGTGCTATTCTTTCTAATGGGTTTTATCACGGTTTTAAACGACATTTTAATCCCACACTTAAAGCCCATTTTTGACTTGACCTATTTTGAAGCTTCACTCATTCAATTTTGCTTTTTTGGGGCGTATTTTATCATGGGGGGAGTCTTTGGGAATGTGATCAGTAAAATCGGCTACCCCTTTGGCGTGGTGCTTGGTTTTGTGATCACAGCGACGGGTTGCGCGTTGTTTTAT
>ASYU01000193.1:0-315 GCA_000448465.1 Helicobacter pylori PZ5056
TTAAGGTTTTTACTGCTTATGGTTTGTAGTTGTTGTGTTGGAGTTTTACTTGTTACTTCTTGGGTTTTAATTTCTTATTCCTTACTTATTGCGTTTTAATTCTTATGTTTTAATGTTTGGTTTCATGTTTTTAGTTTTTCTTGCTTCTTAACGTTTAGTGGGTTTGTTATTTTTAAGGGGGTTTAGTGGGGTTTGGTAGTAAAGCCTTATCTTTATCTTATCCTTCATTTCTTGCTTGTTTTGTTTCTTGCTTTTGATTTCTTGCGTGTTAAGTTTTATTTTTTGTGAAATGCATATAAGGGAGTAGGGGTTATT
>ASYU01000194.1:0-447 GCA_000448465.1 Helicobacter pylori PZ5056
AGTTTGGGATTTTAAGGCAAAAATTGAACGGGTGTTGCGCGAGCGGTCTTTATGAGGCTAAGCTCGCTTTTGAAGAATTTGGGGGGCGAGAGAGCCATAAAGAAATTTGCGTTTATAGCCCGGCTTTTAAAGAGACTGAAATGAGCGCGATTTTACCCCTAGCGACAAGCATTATTTTCAACTCTTTTCACCAATACGCCACCTACAAAGACAGGATTTTAGATAAAAACAAGCAATTAGAAAACTTGGGCTTAAGCCCCATTAAAATGGGTTTGAGGATTAACCCCCTTTATAGCGAAGTAACCCCAGCGATCTATAACCCATGCTCTAAAACAAGCCGGTTAGGGATTACGCCTAGCGGATTTGAAAAGGGGGTGAAAGAGCATGGCTTAGAGGGGGTGAGCGGGTTGCATTTCCATACGCATTGCGAGCAAAACGCCGACGCTT
>ASYU01000195.1:0-3455 GCA_000448465.1 Helicobacter pylori PZ5056
AACGCCTGACAGGCACTAGGCTTAAAACGATGGTGTTTAAACCCTTTTGTTTGCATGCGATACTAGCCCTTAACCCGGCCAATCCGCCTCCAATAATTAGCGCATCACAATATGTTATTTTCATTTTCTACCCTTATTCTTTGTGGAATTTCCCATCAGCTTCTATGGCTTCTTGCATGGTTTTAATGCCATTGTCCTTATTTTCTAAACCTTTTTTAATGTAAGCCCCATAGGTGCAAAGCCCTAAAACAATAAAAAACACGCTCATCGCCCATTTGATCTTCCTCAAGCCTTGAATGCTCACGTTCTTAAACCACCCCCATTTGATCACTAAGCGATACAACCCGATAGAGCCATGCAATTCTACGGCAAACAATAAGAAAATATACAAAAGCCAAAAGTTTTGCGTTACAAAACGATAGCTTGAGCCATGCGGCCCGATGCTTTCAGGCTCTGTGAGCATGACAAATAGGTGGATACTCGCTAAGAAAAACATCGCAAACCCGGTTAAAGCTTGGATAAACCACAAACTCGTATCGCCATGTTTCATCAAATGCTTATGGGTTTTAAAAACCTTGTATTGCCTGTAATTGATAGGGAATTTTCTCAACGCTAAAAAAGCATGTGCGACCAAAATAAGAATAACCCCTGCTGCAACCACGCTCACAATAGCCGGCTCGCCCGCTTTTAAAAACAGACTCCCTTCAAAAAATTTCGCCACTTTATACATGGCTTCATCGCTAATTAAGATACTAGAGACCAAAAACATGTGCGCTATCATAAAGAGCGCTAAAATCAAGCCTGTAGCGCTCTGTAAAAAGTCTAGCTTAGCGTAAATACCGCTCTTTTTAAGCCCTTTACTAGCGCCATAATAACCCTCTATAATCTCTTCTTGTTGCATAAAAACTGCTCCTAAAAACTCAAATTTAACCTGAATCGCTTGACGCAAAAACACTGCCTTAATTTTACTACATTTGAAATAATTTTTCTTAATAAACCGATCTTAAATTGGGAAAAAAATTCAATTCAAGGGGGCTATTGTTTAAAATTTACATTTTTTGAATGCTATAATAAGGGATAGTTACCACCTAATAAAATAAGGATCATTCAATGACAAAAATTGCCATGGCTAATTTCAAATCCGCTATGCCTATTTTTAAAAGCCATGCGTATTTAAAAGAATTGGAAAAAACTTTAAAGCCGCAGCATTTTGATAGGGTGTTTGTATTCCCTGATTTTTTGGGGTTATTGCCTAATTCGTTTTTGCATTTCACTTTAGGAGTGCAAAACGCTTACCCTAAGGATTTGGGGGCTTTTACCGGTGAAATCACTTCAAAGCATTTAGAAGAATTAAAAATCCACACGCTTTTAATAGGGCATAGCGAGAGGCGAGCGCTTTTAAAGGAAAGCCCTAGCTTTTTGAAAGAAAAGTTTGATTTTTTTAAAGGTAAAAATTTTAAAATTGTCTATTGTATTGGCGAAGATTTAACGACCAGAGAAAAGGGCTTTAAGGCTGTAAAGGAATTTTTAAGCGAGCAATTAGAAAATATTGATCTTAATTATTCCAATTTGATTGTGGCGTATGAACCTATTTGGGCGATTGGCACTAAAAAAAGCGCTTCTTTAGAAGATATTTACCTCACGCATGGTTTTTTAAAACAAATCTTAAATCAAAAAACGCCCTTATTGTATGGGGGGAGCGTAAATATACAAAACGCTAAAGAAATTTTAGGGATTGATAGCGTGGATGGTTTATTGATCGGAAGCGCGTCTTTGGAATTAGAAAATTTTAAAACAATCATTTCATTTTTATAAAGGAAAATCATGGGATTTTTAAAAGGTAAAAAAGGGCTTATTGTGGGGGTGGCAAACAATAAATCCATCGCTTATGGGATCGCTCAATCTTGCTTCAATCAAGGGGCTACTTTGGCTTTCACTTATTTGAATGAGAGCTTAGAAAAGCGCGTGAGGCCTATCGCGCAGGAATTGAATAGCCCCTATGTGTATGAATTGGATGTGAGTAAAGAAGAGCATTTCAAGTCGCTATACAATAATATTAAGCAGGATTTAGGCTCATTGGATTTTATCGTTCATAGCGTGGCCTTTGCCCCTAAAGAGGCTTTAGAGGGGAGCTTATTGGAAACTTCTAAAAGCGCGTTTAACACCGCTATGGAAATTTCCGTTTATTCTTTAATAGAGCTGACAAACACCCTAAAACCCTTATTGAATAACGGGGCGTCTGTTTTGACTTTAAGTTATTTGGGCAGCACCAAATACATGGCGCATTACAACGTGATGGGGTTGGCTAAAGCGGCCCTAGAGAGCGCGGTGCGTTATTTAGCGGTGGATTTAGGCAAACATAATATTAGAGTGAATGCCCTATCAGCCGGGCCTATCAGGACGCTCGCTTCTAGCGGGATCGCTGATTTTAGAATGATTTTAAAATGGAATGAAATCAACGCCCCTTTAAGAAAAAATGTGAGTTTAGAGGAAGTGGGCAATGCTGGGATGTATCTGCTCTCTAGCTTGTCTAATGGGGTGAGTGGGGAAGTGCATTTTGTGGATGCTGGCTATCATGTGATGGGCATGGGGGCCGTGGAAGAAAAAGATAATAAAGCTACGCTATTGTGGGATTTGCAGAACAATAAGGGGTATTGATGAAATTAAGCGAATTGTTGAGCGCCTATTCTATTGAAACGGAATTTTCAAACGATTTTGAAGTGCATGCTTTAGCGGAATTGGATAAGGCCACGCCTAATGATATTAGCTATGTTGATCAAGCGCGTTACCTTAAACTTTTAAAAGATTCCAAAGCCGGGGCGGTATTTATCCGCAAAAAAGAATCTTCTAAAGTGCCTAAAAGCATGCAAGCTTTAGTCGTGGATAACCCGCATCTAGCCTTTGCCAAAGCTTCGCATGCCTTTAAAATCCCTTTTTTTAAAAACCCACAAAGCGTGAATGAGCCTAAACATTTTGAAAAAGTAACGATCATGCCTAATGTTGTGATTGGAGAGGGCGTAGAAATTGGCGAAAATTCTTTGATTTATCCGGGCGTGGTGATCGCTGATGGGGTGAAAATCGGTAAAAATTGCATTTTGTATCCTCGTGTCATTTTGTATCAAAACACGATTTTAGAAGACAATGTCATCATCCATGCGGGCAGTGTGATCGGAGGCGATGGCTTTGGTTATGCGCACACCGCTTTAGGAGAGCATGTCAAAATTGAGCATGTGGGGATTGTTAGGATTCAAAAAAATGTGGAAATTGGGGCTAATACAGCGATTGATAGGGCGGTGTTTGGCGAGACTTTGATTAAAGAGGGCGTTAAGATTGATAACCTGGTTCAAATCGGGCATAATTGCGTTTTAGGCGAACACAGCATCGTTGTTTCTCAAGTGGGCTTGAGCGGCTCTACAACCACCGGTCGTAATGTGGTTTTTGGCGGTCAAGTGGGC
>ASYU01000196.1:0-1361 GCA_000448465.1 Helicobacter pylori PZ5056
AGCGATGTGGATGTTATCTTTTGCAATGAATTTAGCGCTGATTTCTTAAACATTAAAGAAAATGATGAGAATTATTTTTATGGGGTTTATGACAAAATATACCCGTATGAAGGCTTTTTTTATTGCAACTTAACTTACCAGCGAAAAAATCAATTTTGTAAAAAAATATTAGAAATCATACGCACGCAAAAAATAGATAAAGAACCGCAATTGACAGAATTTTGTCGTTCAAAGATCGCACCATTAAAAATAGAGTATTGCATTTTCCCACACTATTATAGGCTTTCTGAAGAGCATTTAAAGGGCGTAGCCAATGCAATTTATCATAATACCATTAAACAAGCCCTAAGAGAACCTATCGTTATACAATATGACTCTCATCCTTATTTTCAAATCAAACCTTGGGATTACCCTTTTGGTTTAAAAGCGGATTTGTGGCTAAACGCTTTGGCTAAAACCCCATTTATGAGCGATTGGTCTTATTTGATTACAGGGGGTGGGGAGATAGGTGGAGAAAAATGGCACCACTACCATAGCATTGCCGCTTATCATTACTACTTTCCTTTATGGAAAGCAGAAGAACAGATTGCCCATGACGCTCTTAAGACATTTTTAAAACATTATTTTTTACACATTCATGAGATTCCCAAAAACGCAAGGCGAAGATTATTCAAATACTGCATTTCAATACCGCTCAAGAGTTTTATTAGTAAAACCCTTAAAATTTTAAAACTCCATGCACTGGTGAAAAAAATCCTAATCCAACTCAAGCTCTTAAAAAAGAGCTAGAGCCAAAACTTTTAATCAAACGATTTTTTCATGTCAATCACATAGCGGAATTTCGCTTTCCCATGGGTTAGGTTATGATAAGCGGTGTCAATATCCTTGCCTAAAATCAAATCCACTTCAGGGTAAATATTGTGTTTGATAGAAAAATCCATCATTTCTTGGGTTTCTTTAATGCCCCCAATCAATGAGCCATAAACCTTGCGATTGCTTAAATAGATAAAATCAAAAACGCTAAGTGCTGGGGCGACTTCTACAGGGGGGAGTCCCACAAGGGCTAGATCGCCATTATAAGTTAAGAGCTTGAGATAGTCTTTTAAATCGTAATGGGTAGGAATGGTTGAAATGATAAAATCCAATTCTTCTTTGCATTGTTTGGGGTCAGTGTAGAAATGTTTAACCCCCATGCTCAAAGCGTCTTGCTTTTTGTGTTCGTTTCTTGCAAAAACGCTCACTTCAGCCCCCATAGCCACAGCGTATTTAACCGCCATGCTTCCTAGCCCGCCAAACCCAGCAACGCCAACTTTTGTGCCTTTAGTAACCTTAGAAAATTTTAAGGGCGAATAAGTGGTGAT
>ASYU01000197.1:0-1047 GCA_000448465.1 Helicobacter pylori PZ5056
TTTTTTTTCAACCGGTTTTTGATACGCCCTTTTTTTCACGCTCGCTTGGATTATTTTAAAATCAAAGGGGTAATTTAGGGCTTTTAGGATCTTTTGCGTTTCTAAAAAATGGGCTTTCAGGCGGTTGGTGTAATAATCTTCTTCTATTTTAAAAGCTTTCAAGAAACTTGGGTGCGTGAAATAGATTTTTAGGATTTGGTGTTCAATTTTAGCGTATCTAAACCCTTTCTTTAAATCCCCTAAAATTCCAGCGACATAACGATTGATCACCTCTCTTCGCTTGAGTTGGAGCTTTAGATTTTTAAACGCAGACATTTGAGCGATTCTTTTAAACAGCAAAAAGGTTTCTTTCTTTTTTAGATAGCGTTTATAAATGATGGGGTCAAATCCATTTTCCATGATGGAATTATAGCGTTTTAGCTTGACTTTTTTAAAAAGCTTTTGTATAATGCTTCTTTTATTTGTTGGGGTGTCGCCAAGCGGTAAGGCACCAGGTTTTGGTCCTGGCATTCCGAGGTTCGAATCCTTGCACCCCAGCCATTTTTCCTTTTAGCGCGTTCTTATATCGCGGAGTAGAGCAGTCCGGTAGCTCGTTGGGCTCATAACCCAAAGGTCAGTGGTTCAAATCCATTCTCCGCAACCATTCTTTTAAACCACACCACCAAATCGCACCACTAAATGAAACAAAAAGAATCTAAAATCAAAAAAATGACAACATTTTTCCAAAATGAAAAAAAAAAAAAACGCTTTTATGTTATAATGCTACAGATACATTTTATTGAATGTATGAAATCCCTAATACTAAATCCAATCCAATTTAAAAGGAGAAACATGAAAAAACACATCCTTTCATTAACTTTAGGCTCGCTTTTAGTTTCCACTTTGAGCGCTGAAGACGACGGCTTTTACACAAGCGTAGGCTATCAGATCGGTGAAGCCGCTCAAATGGTATCCAACACCAAAGGCATCCAACAGCTTTCAGACAACTATGAAAACTTGAGCAAGCTTTTAACCAGATACAGCAAATTAAACACCTTCATCCAATTG
>ASYU01000198.1:0-288 GCA_000448465.1 Helicobacter pylori PZ5056
TTATACATTAAAATCTCTTTTAAGGGGTTTAAAGTGGTCTTTTCTATAGAAAAGTAATGTATTAGCCAAAGTTCCCCTGAGTTTAAAAACTTAGGGGTTTCCTTTAAAAAGCGGGTTTGCCCTTGACTTTTGGGGTGTTTATTATCTCTTTATCTTTTCATTCAATTTTTTAATCTTGTTTTAGCGTTTGTAAAATGAGGAGTTTTAAGGGGGTTTGTTGTAGGATTTTATCACGCCCCATAAGTGGCTTTATGGGGCAAATTCCAACTTAAGAAGGGTTTATCATGC
>ASYU01000199.1:0-3838 GCA_000448465.1 Helicobacter pylori PZ5056
TCCCTTTAGCCATCACCACCGCCACATCGCTCATAGCAAGGCTAGGGGCGTCATTCAAGCCATCGCCCACCATCATAACGATCCGCCCTTTTTCCTTAAGCTCTTTAATCTTGTTGAGTTTGTCTTGTGGTTTAGCGTTGCTGATATAACCATCTATCCCTAATTCAAGTGCGCATTTTTTGACATTTTCCCTATTGTCCCCACTTAAAAGAAAAGTGTTAATGCCTAAATTTTTGATTTGAGCGACATGCTCTTTCACGCCTTTTTTGGGCAAATCTTCTAAAACAAACGCCCCTAAAAGCTCGTCTTCTTTTTCATTGATCGCTCTACCCACAAACACTAAAATCCCGTTTTCTTGAATTTCTAGCGTGTTAATAGGGTTAAAAAATTCGCTGTTACCCACTTTGATGATTTCTTTAGCACCTTGATAATCTACTTTAGCGCTGATGCCAAAGCCCGTTTTCACTTTAACTTCACTTATTTCTTTTAAGGGGGCGTCATGCTCTTTGGCGTATTCTACAATCCCTTTAGCAATGACATGTTCGCTGCTCTTTTCAATGCTATTCGCTAAACTCAATAGCTCTAATAATTCTATCTTAGAATGGACGCTTTTAACGACAGGCTTGCCGTTAGTGAGCGTGCCGGTTTTATCAAAAACGATCGTATTGACTAGCCTTGCTTTTTCTAAACTTTTAGCGTCTTTAAAAAATAAGCCTAAAGAACTCGCTTTTTGGTTCGCCACTAAAATACTCATAGGCGTAGCCAACCCCAAAGCACAAGGGCAAGAAATCACCAAAACCGATACGAACACTTCTAAAGCGGTGCCAAAATTCCACCAAAAATCAGGCTTAGGCACGATGATGAGCCACACCACAAACGCTAAAATAGCGATAGCGATCACGCTTGGCACAAACACGCTTGAAACCTTATCCGCTAAGCGAGAAATCTCTGCCTTTGAGCTTTGGGCGTTATGGATCATTTCTATAATTTGAGACAAAGTGCTGTTTTTGTTATCTTGCGTGGCTTTCATTAAAAAACTCGTGTTGCTGTTGAGCGTCCCTGAAAAGACTTTATCGCCGACTTTTTTATAAACCGGCAACGCTTCACCGCTTAACATGCTCTCATCTAATTCCCCTTCGCCCTCTATGATTTCGCCATCCACCGCAATCGCACTTCCAGGGAGGACTTTTAGAATATCCCCCACCACAATGCTATCCACTAAAACTTCAATCTGTTGGTTATTTTGCATTTTAAGGGCGGTTTTTGGGGCGTTTTTCATCAAAGCTTGCATAGCGTCTAAGGCTTTGTCTTTAGAAATATTTTCAATGCGTTTGCCCACCATCACAAACGTTAAAATCACGCACACGCTTTCAAAATAATAATGCCCATAAGACCACTGATTTGTATAAACGAAGTACAATTGCCACAGGCTTGAAATTAAGGCAGCGCTTGTGCCTATGGCGATAAGGCTGCTCATGTTGGGTTGTCTGTGCCATAAGGCTTTAAACCCTTGAATGTAAAAATCCCTCCCCCAATGCATGACAATGAGCGTGCCTATAAGCTGTAAGCAAGCGTTTAAAAAATTACTATGATTGTTAATCGTAAGCAAGCTTTCAGGTAAAAGGCTAGGACTAAGCATCGCCCCCATAGAAAGATACACCACAAAAAGCGTGAAAATAACCGCCAACGCTAATTTAACATTAGGGCTAAAAAATTCTTTTTTTTCTTCTGCTAGAGTTTTTTTAGGGCTATAACCTAGCTTTTCAATGAGTTTAAAAATTTCGTCTAAATTGGTTTCGTTTTCGTTAAATTCAATGTTAGCGCTCTTATTTAAAAGGCTCACTTCTATTTTTTTTACAAAACTTTTACGCCCTAAAGAGCGTTCAATCCCACTAGAACACGCCGTGCAAGTCATTCCCTCTATGTAAAAAGATTCTTTCATGCACTTTTATTTTTATTAAAAATAATTTTTATCATTAAAAAGAGCCACCGAATGATGCCATAAATCAAATACAGCCCCATAAACACGCTCAAAGCCTCTAAAGGGCGCACAAACACCAACGATAAAAAAATCAACACTAAGATGAAAAGCTTGAGATTCCATTTGACTTTTTTAAAATTAGGGTAGCGGATATTGCTCACCATAAGCACCCCCAATAAGACAATAAAGCCTAAAAATAACTTTTCGGTATTTCCTTCTAAAAAATGGTATTTATTATCTAATAACACGCAAAGCACCACCAATACCGCCGCCGCAGGAATGGGGATACCAATGAAAGAATAGGGATCGCTTGTGTTGGTGCTGATATTGAATCGCGCTAATCGTATCGCTCCAAAAATCACAAACAACGCGCTCACCGCCATGCCTATACGCCCAAAATTATACCCCACATAAAAGTAAGTAATAAGGCTTGGGGCGACTCCAAAAGCGATTACATCAGCTAAAGAGTCAAATTCAATACCAAATTTGCTAGTGGTGTTGGTAAGCCTTGCGACACGCCCATCAAGCCCGTCTAAAATAAGGCTCGCTACCACTAACCAACACGCCATGACAAATTGATAACTGGAAGCGTAAAAAATACTCATCATGCCTAAAAAAATACTGCTAGCGGTGAAAAGATTAGGGAAAAGATAGAGAGGGTTAATAGGCATTAGAGATTCTTTTTAACTTGGCTTGGTGTTTTAGAGTAGGGATAAAAACGATTTTAAAATCAATTATGGGAATAAAAATCTTACAAGCGTCAAAAAACTCACAAGAAAAGAGCGTTAAAACAAACGCTTTGTAACGCTGTTGATAAGCATGGGTTTTTAGAAAACAGAATTTAAAAAAAAGCTTTAAACAAACAGAATGTTTATCATAAGGCTTTAAACCCTTATCAAAAATCTGTTTGCAAGATCGCACTTTTAACTCGCTTGCTCTTCTAAAGGGATCAAACGGCTTTCTAAATTATTGGCGGCTTCGTATTCGCTGATGATTTCACGCACCCTTTCGCCTGTAATGACTTCTTTGTCAAACAATTCTTTGACCATGATTTCAATCGCCTCTCTATAGTCGCTTAAGGTTTGTTTGACATGCTCATAGCGCTCTTCTAGTAGGTTTTTAATGAAAAGATCCATTTCTTCTGCGGTTTTTTCGCTAAATTCCCTACTGCTCCCATAACCGCCTCCTAAAAAGGCGTTCCGTTGCTTTTCTAACACCATAAGCCCGCTGACACTGCTCATGCCATAGTAACTCACCATGCCTTTAATAATATCAGTCGCTCTTTCTAAATCGTTGCTCGCACCGGTAGAAATTTCTTCCAAAAAGACTTCTTCAGCCGCCCTCCCGCCTAAAAGCACATCAATTTCAGCGATGAGTTCGTGTTTTTGCATCAAGTATTTGTTTTCTTCAGGCGTGTTAAGGGTGTAGCCTAAAGCCGCCATTCCCCTTGGAATGATAGAAACTTTATTCACCCTAGCACTCCCTTTAGTCATTTCAGAAATCACGGCATGCCCGCTTTCGTGGTAGGCGACGATTTTCTTTTCTTTAGGACTGATACGCCTGCTTTTCTTTTCTAGCCCAGCAATCCCTCTTTCAACCGCTTCTTTTAAATGCTGTTGTTTGACTTCTTTTTGGTTGTTTCGTCCCGCTAAAAGCGCAGCTTCATTGATGATATTCGCTAAATCCGCCCCTGCAAGCCCTGCGGTGAGTTTGGCGACTTCTTGCAAATTCACATCATTAGCGAGTTTCACGCCTTTAATATGCACTTTTAAGATTTCTACCCTGCCATTAAAATCAGGCTTATCCACTAAAACCTGCCTGTCAAAGCGCCCTGGACGCATTAAGGCCGGATCCAAG
>ASYU01000200.1:0-215 GCA_000448465.1 Helicobacter pylori PZ5056
TCCCTTTCTCGCTCTCTTTTTGCATGTCCTTCACGGCTTGTATCAAGCGGTTTAATACGGGATTGTTTTCATTCGGCTCTCTATTGACCATTAAAAGGTAATGCGTGAAATCGTAAATATCAATATCTTTGAACTCTTTACTATCAGGGTTAAACATGTCCTTAGTAACGTCTGCGATCTTAAATTCTTTCAAGCCTTTTTTAATGTTATCGCTC
>ASYU01000201.1:0-3696 GCA_000448465.1 Helicobacter pylori PZ5056
AATCTTGTTCTTTAAAAGAATGGCTTGAAGCTGAAGTCATAAAAATTAAACACCCTTTTTTAAAGCTATTTTATCCAAAAAAAAAAAACCGAACTTGAAAGGGTTCTGTTTTTTGGTTTTTATGCTGTTTTTAATGAAAATTAATTTAAAATCGTATCTTGTCTTTAAGCGTCGCTATTTTAAATGCTGCAATTTTAAAAGATGATGAAAGGGGCTGAATTCTCATTTGATTTTCTTAAAAAAATCTCTTTGCGTGTTGTTAATTTCAAGTTTTTCAATACCACCCTTAATGAAAGCGGCTAGTTTTGTCTATGACTTGAAGTTTATGAGCTTTAATTTCAATTTAGTGGCCCCAAACAACAACCCCTATTGGAATAGCCTAACCAAAATGCAAGGCCGTCTCATGCCTCAAATTGGCGTTCAATTAGACAAAAGGCAGGCCTTAATGTTTGGAGCGTGGTTCATTCAAAATTTGCACACGCATTATAGCTATTTCCCTTATTCGTGGGGGGTTACGATGTATTACCAATACATGGGGAAAAATTTGAGATTTTTTTTAGGCATTGTGCCTCGAAGTTATCAAATAGGGCATTACCCTTTAAGCGCTTTTAAAAAACTTTTTTGGTTTATAGACCCTACTTTTAGGGGAGGAGCGTTCCAATTCAAACCGGCTTATGATCCTAACCGCTGGTGGAATGGGTGGTTTGAGGGCGTTGTGGATTGGTATGGGGGGCGTAATTGGAACAACCAGCCCAAAAAGAAAAATTACGATTTTGATCAATTCTTGTATTTTGTTTCTTCAGAATTTCAGTTTCTTAAAGGGTATTTAGGTTTGGGGGGCCAGCTTGTCATTTTTCATAACGCCAGCCATCATAGCATGGGAGATAACTACCCTTATGGCGGAAATTCCTACTTAAAACCAGGCGATGCAACCCCGCAATGGCCTAATGGCTACCCCTATTTCAGTCAAAAAAATAACCCACAAGGCGGAGAAATAGGGAAATACTCTAACCCTACCATTTTAGATAGGGTTTATTACCATGCTTATTTAAAAGCGGATTTTAAAAATCTCATGCCTTATATGGACAATATTTTTATGACCTTTGGCACGCAGTCGTCTCAAACCCATTATTGCGTGCGTTATGCTAGCGAATGTAAAAACGCTCAATTTTATAACAGCTTTGGGGGGGAATTTTACGCTCAAGCGCAATACAAAGGCTTTGGGATTTTTAACAGATACTATTTTTCCAACAAACCCCAAATGCATTTTTATGCCACTTATGGCCAATCCCTTTATACCGGGTTGCCATGGTATAGAGCCCCTAATTTTGACATGATAGGGCTTTATTATGTTTATAAAAATAAATGGATAAGCGTGCGAGCGGATGCGTTTTTTAACTTTTTAGGTGGGGGCGATGGGTATCATTTGTATGGGAAAGGGGGCAAGTGGATCACCACTTATCAGCAATTCTTAACCCTAACCATAGACACACGAGAGTTAATTGATTTTGTCAAATCTAAAACCTCTAAATAACTATATCTAAAAATTATAGATATAATTGAAATAAGCTACCGGTAAGCGGTGCCATAAAGTAGTCGCGCTCAAGCCATCAATAATTTCAGTTCTTTTGTTAGGAATGAAAGGGAATTTCAACCCGAAAGTGATTTCATTGTGTAAAAAGCCAAAACGAAAACCCACTTTCACAAGCAATTGGAAAAGCGAATTTTCTTTGCCTAAATTTTGAGCGATAATCCCATGCATAGCCCCTCCTGGCATATAAGTCGCCCCAGCGATGCCTAAGCCAAACTCTAACCCTAAAAACATCTTTGGCGAATTGAAAGCGTCCCACAAACCGCTAAATTCTAAACCATAGGTAGAAATATAAGATTTGTGAGAAGAAAAGGTCTGATCATAAAACAACCCGTAACGGAAACCCACATGCTCTACAGCTTGCGTTTTAGCCACAAATTTCCCCCCTAACACCACACCAAAGCCATTGCCGGTCATGAAATACGATTTATCTACAGACTCGGTGCTAAAAGATGTGTTGATCGCGCTAAGTTGATACCCAACCCCTAAATAAAAGGTATTCCTATCCGCAAATTTAGGTTTTTTTGATTTTTCATCAAGCTCTGCCTCTGCGGCTTGGAGCGATGATAATAACGCCATGCCCATCAATATTTTAACCGTTGTTTTATTCATAACCCAATTCCTTATGTTATCCTGCCCCACACTTGCCCCATACAGACTAAAATCAAATCACACCCTAAATAATAACAAAGTTTAAAATAAATATTAGTGGTTTTGATTAAGAACGCCTATCTTTTTAGAATAAACAGCCATAAAATAGCCATAATTCTTGTAGGTATGCCCCCATTTTCCTATAAAAATTCCTAAAAAGATATTGTTATAAGACACATTAATCGTTTTTCTTGTATAATTTTAGGCTAAATTCAATTTATTTTATACGATATTAAGGAGACATATTACCATGTTTCAAATTAGATGGCATGCGCGGGCTGGTCAAGGCGCTATCACCGGCGCTAAGGGACTAGCTGATGTGATTTCAAAAACAGGCAAAGAAGTGCAAGCGTTCGCTTCTTATGGTTCAGCTAAAAGGGGGGCTGCTATGATGGCTTATAACCGCATTGATGATGAGCCTATTTTAAACCATGAGCGTTTCATGCAACCGGATTATGTGCTGGTGATTGACCCTGGTTTGGTTTTCATTGAAAACATTTTCGCTAATGAAAAAGAAGACACGACCTATATCATCACTAGCTACCTTAACAAAGAAGAATTGTTTGAAAAAAAACCTGAATTAAAAACCCGTAAGGTGTTTTTAGTGGATTGTTTAAAAATCTCTATGGAAACCTTAAAACGCCCTATCCCCAACACACCCATGCTAGGGGCTTTAATGAAAGTGTCTGGCATGCTTGAAATTGAGGCTTTTAAAGAAGCTTTTAAGAAAGTTTTAGGCAAAAAACTCACGCAAGAAGTCATTGACGCTAACATGCTCGCTATCCAAAAAGCTTATGAAGAAGTTCAATAACATTAAGGATTAAAGATGAAAGATTGGAATGAATTTGAAATGGGAGCGGTGCTCTTCCCTTTTGAAAAGAACGCGCAAAGCGAAATGGAAAAACACAATGATGAGCGCCATTATACCGAACAGAGTTACTTCACCACTTCAGTGGCTCATTGGCGCGTGGCTAAGCCTGTGCATAACAATAATATTTGCATCAATTGCTTTAATTGTTGGGTTTATTGCCCAGACGCTGCCATTCTTTCAAGAGAGGGCAAATTAAAGGGCGTGGATTATTCTCATTGTAAGGGCTGTGGCGTGTGCGTGGATGTCTGCCCCACTAACCCTAAATCCCTATGGATGTTTGAAGAACAGATTGAGCCTGCTACCGCTCTCACTCAATGGCCGCAAAAACAAGAAAAGAAAAAATCATAAGGAAAAAATATGGCAAAAAGTATTGAATTGCAAGAGATAGAGGTGTGGGACGGCAATACCGCTAGCTCTAACGCTTTAAGACAGGCTCAAATTGATGTCATCGCAGCCTATCCTATCACCCCTTCAACGCCCATTGTACAAAATTATGGCTCATTTAAAGATAATGGCTATGTTGATGGCGAATTCGTTTTAGTGGAATCTGAACATGCCGCCATGAGTGCATGCGTGGGAGCTG
>ASYU01000202.1:0-4957 GCA_000448465.1 Helicobacter pylori PZ5056
GATTAGCCCACAAACCCTACCCTAAACGCTTGAAAACCTTACTCCAAACCTTAGCGCCTAAGGGGGTGGAGTTTAGGAAGTTGGGGGAGATGTGTGATTTTCAAAAAGGAAAATCAATAACAAAAAAAGCCGTAACTTTTGGAAAAGTCCCCGTTATTTCGGGAGGAAGACAACCCGCTTATTATCACAATGAGGCAAATCGTAGCGGAGAAACAATAGCGATTTCTTCATCTGGAGTGTATGCTGGCTATGTTAGTTATTGGGATATTCCTGTTTTTCTTGCTGACTCTTTTTCTGTTTCACCAAAACAAAAAACCCTAATGCCTAAATATCTTTTTCACTATCTTACAACGCAACAAGATGCAATCCATGCAACAAAAAGCACAGGAGGAATTCCTCATGTTTATAGCAAAGACTTACAAAATTTTTTAATCCCCATCCCACCCCTAGAGATCCAACAAGAGATCGTTAAGATTTTGGATCAATTTTCACTTTTAACCACCGATTTATTAGCCGGTATCCCCGCTGAAATCAAAGCCCGAAAAAAACAATACGAATATTACCGAGAAAAACTACTGGCCTTCAAACCCCTAACCCCACTAAATAACAAAGAGCTTGCGTAAGCAAGTGATAACTTTATTAAAAAAGCGGTCTTGGGGGGTTAGGGGGTTTTTAGTTGGGGGTTGTAGGGGAGAATTATTTCAAAATACCCCCTATCCCCTTATAAAAAGAATTTGAAATATTTTTTAAAAGGAGTTTTAAAATGACAAAGCAAAAAAAGCCCATTTTAAAAAGTTTTAGTATCACAGATCCAAAAATACCCATAGAGCAATGAAATAAAAAAGTTTAAAATTCTAATTTTAAAAACAAGCCCTAAAATAGGTGCTAAAGCGGTTTTGAATGGCTGTTTTATGGCTAGGCGTTTTAACAAACCCTTTTAAAAAGGGTCGTTATTTTAAAGGGGTTTAAAGTTTCCACACGATCTCGGTAAAAATGTGACTCCTATCTTGATCGGTGGCTGGCTGGCTGTCTAATTTTGGCCCGTTCCACCCCATTTTATAGCCTTGATGCATCAACACATTATAATATTCAAATTTAATGTCGGCTGAGAAATTTTTAGTGAATTTATAGCCCAAGTTGAGCGATAGGACTTGCTCATTAGCCCTAGGCCCATAAGTCAAACGCCCTAATAAACCCCAAAGGAGTTTCCTATGCACGCCACCGCCAAAGGCAAACACGGTAAAAGCGTTCGCGTCCATCATGTAAGACAAAGAGTTAAGGGTGTTGGCATAAACGGTGTTCGTCCAAAAGTCAAAGCCCAAGCGGTTACCATGGTAGCCTATCATCCAGTTAGCGTTCCCAAAGGATTTGTAAATCCCAAAACCAAAATTGTATTCATTCCATTCAAATTTTTGTTTGATCATCAAGCTGTGCGCGTTTTTACCGGCTGGCATGCCAAATTGATAGGTGTCCCAAAATCTTTTAGCGTAAAAAGGATTAAGCACAGTAACATCTGTTTGAGAGCGAAACCCTAATCCGGTAAAAGTGGGGTTACTATCATAAGTGATCGTGAAGTTGGGGTCGTATTCGTTAAAGGGTGAAAAATAGACAAAAGGCTGAATGCTGAAACCCTTGTAATTCCAAATGATATAAAAGGCATGCACCCCTGGGTTTATGGTTTGCCCGTTTTTAAGAGTGTAGGTTTTAGGCGAATAGAAATTATAAAGCCACTCGTTATAGGCAAAACCACGACCAAAAGAGCTAAACCACCAGAATTTGAAATTCCCTAAGTTTAAGGTCATATCCAATCCTTGGTTGTAACCACTCATATAATCTGCAGGGGATTCGTATCTCCCGCCCCTAATTTCAAAAATATCCTTGTAGTTGTAGCGCAAGTAAGCGTTATAAATCACATAGTTTCTGGTGTGATCGGCATAGGTTTTTGCGCAAGTGGAAGCCTCTAAAGCTTCTTGATTAGACAACTGCGTCATTTCAGCTTGAGTCATCTTATCGTATTGGCCTTGAGTCAAATTCCCTGTGGCTAACCCGCAACTAGCCCATGGTTTTTGCCCCACAAGACCGCCCCAATAGCCCACATAGTTCCAAGTCATAGCCCCATAGGGTTTTCCTGTAACTTCGTTAATAAAATCCTTAGTGCTATCATAAATTACAGCACCCCCCCAACCTCCAAGACTCCCGTCTAAATGGTGCCCGTTAGCCGTAGCGCTTTTGGGCAAAAGCTCCGTAAAATCCACTTGCATGTAAGCCATGACCGTCATAAAGGTTTCGGTAGGGTAAAGCCCTTTATTAGTGTTGATAGGTTTGTTATTGAAACCGACTTTAGAGAAACTTTCAGCACCCGCTTTGATTTTAGCGATTTTACCCAAATCAAGAGCTTCACTTTGAGAAGAGAATAAAAAAAGAAGCGTTGCGATATTTTTAGCAGATGCAACTTTGTAGTTCATGTGTTTAACCTTGAGTATAAACCAAAAATTCTAAATAGAGTAAGCCAACACCATTCAAAGAAAATTTTTTCTTACAGATCTTAAACATCTAATCAGTCTGTTCATCTTCCGTCCTTTTTTCTACGAAGTCCGACTTACAAAGTTAATTCTTAACTAAGTCGTGCGTTAATATTAGCATAATATTATGGTTTTTTTTAATTTTGAGAATAAAATTTTTCTTTGTCAGTCAAATACAGACACTCAAAGCCTTATTTCATCTCAATATTATTTATTTTTTTAATTTATTCATTCCTTAACACGCTTAAAGCGTCAATAGCAGAAGCTTTTTTAGACGGGTAATAAGAAGAAAGAGCTACGATAATCACAGAGCCTATTAGAGTGAGCGTAAAATCCATTAAAGACAGATCCAAAGGCAAAGTGTTGATGCCATAGACATCTGCTGGGAGCGAGATGATAGGGAACACGCTTAAAAGATACATGCTTATAAACGCTAAAACCACCCCAAGAATCACACCGCCCAAACCAATGATATTACCCAAATAAAAAAAGGTTTTTTGGATTTCTTTTTGGCTGCTCCCCATGCTAAAGAGTAGGGCGATTTCTTTACGCCTGTTCATCACCACCATTAAAAGCGAGCTGATGATATTCAAAGACGCCATTAAAATAATGAGCATGAGCACAATAAATAACGCTCTTTTTTCTAATTCCATAGCCGAGAAAAAATTCCCGTTTTGTTGCCACCACCCTTCAATGCCTATGCCATGGTGGTTGATGGTTTTTAAAGCGTTGCGTAAATTTTCAATATCTTTCATGGGCGTTTTAGAATAGACATGCACCCCATCATAAAGCCCTAAGGGCAACCTCCTGATCGCGCTTATGGCTTGAAGGCTAGTATACATGTAACTCATGTCATAAGATTTTAGCCCTGAATCAAAATCGCCTTTGATAGTAAAACGCTTCATGATAGGGGAGAGCGTGAGACCTGTTGGCTCTAATTCGGTGAAAAACAAATCGGCTTTTTGATTGAGATCTAAATTCAAGCTGTATCTCAAGCTTTTCCCCACAATCAAATTAAAAGGGTTTTTAGAAAGATCGTTTGTATTGGTGTTTTTTAAAGCGTCGTTTAAAACTTCATTGATGCGCCTTTCTTTAGAAAAATCAACCCCAAACACCACGCCGCCATTCATGGAATGCGCGCTTTTAATCAGGCTTTGGGTTTGCAAATAGGGGCTAAAAAGCAAATTAGGGAACTTTTTTTCTAAAGCTTGAACCACTTCTTCACTGATCCCATAAGGGCTTGTGGTATAGAGCGTTAAGGGGTAGTTCATCACAAAAAGCTTTTTTTCAAATTCCTTACTCATGCCGTTCATGATCGCCATAGCCACAATTAAAACCATCACGCCAACCGCCACGCCAAAAAAGGCTAATAAAGCGGTGATGCTAATAAATGGCTGGCTTTTATCAAAACGCAAATAACGCTTGATAAGGAAAAAGATTAAGGATCTATTTGGCAAATAAGCCCTTTTTAGGCCCGCTTTTAGCGCAACAATCTTTGTATTTTTTGCCGCTTTGACAAGGGCAAGGCTCGTTTCTTTTAGGGGTTTTAGCGAAAGCTTTCATGGCCACATTCAAATCTTCATCTAAAGTTTCTTCATGGCGGTAAGTTACGCTCTCATGCTCTCTTTCTTCGCTAAAGTTATCCAAATAACGCTCCGCATCGCTAGAATCTTGCTCATTTTCAAACTGGATCTTAGAAAAGGTTTTGATCGCTTCCATTTTAATGTCTTCAATGAGTTCTAAGAAAAGGTTGTAACTCTCTTTTTTGTATTCTACAAGGGGGTCTTTTTGGTTATAGCCTCTCAAATTGATACCGGTTTTGAGATTATCCATCGTATAAAGGTGCTCTCGCCATGCGTTGTCTAAAATCTGCAAATACACGATGCGCTCAATCCGGCTTCTTTGTTCGCTATCCAAAACTTTCATTTTGTTTTCATAATCGCTTTTCAATTTTTCAGCGACAAATTTTTCAATAGGAGCGGCTTTTTTTAAATCTTCTAATGAAACATGAGCGTTAAAATCTTCTTTTAAGATGTTTTTAAGCCCTAAAAGTTCCTCTTCAGACAGGTTTTGATGGTCAAAGGCTTTGAGTTTAGAAAAGATTTGATTGAGCGCGTATTCTCTGTTTTCAGCGATTTTAGCGCTAATATCGTAATTGATGTCTAATAATTCATCTCTAAATTTATACACGCTTTTTCGTTGCTCATTAGCCACATCATCGTATTCTAACAAATGCTTACGGCTTTCAAAATGCAAGTTCTCCACTTTTTTTTGCGCGTTTTCCACCGCTCTTGTAACAAGCTTGGATTCAATGTGTTCGCCGTCTTTAAGCCCTAATTTTTCCATCACCCCCTTAATCCTATCGCTCCCAAAAATGCGTAGCAGATTGTCTTCTAAACTCAAATAAAACTGACTCACCCCCGGATCGCCTTGGC
>ASYU01000203.1:0-581 GCA_000448465.1 Helicobacter pylori PZ5056
TTAGCGTCTAAAACGCTCAATTCATTCTCAGTCGCGCTAGGAAAAGCCGCAAAACAAGGCACATGCCATACGGCATTCCCCCCTTTGGGGTAATTCTCTGTGGGCGTGTATTTTGCGCTAGTTTTTTCTAAAGCGTATTCTTTGATCCTCCCACGACGCGCCTCTTTAATCTCTTTCAAAAGCTCTAAATCAATGCTGTCTTTATCATAAATCATGCCATTAGAATCGCTCGCCGTTACCGGTTTAGCTCCTATTTGAAGCAATTTTTCAATGGTATAAATAGCGACATTACCGCTCCCAGAAACGCTACAAACCTTGCCCTCTAAAGAGCTGTTCCTTTCTTGCAACATTTCTTCCGCAAAATACACGCACCCATAGCCGGTAGCTTCTTTTCTGCACAAACTCCCCCCATAAGTGAGCCCTTTACCGGTCAATACGCCCTCAAAACGATTGACTAATTTTTTGTATTGCCCAAACAAATAGCCAATCTCTCTTTCGCCCACTCCAATATCCCCAGCTGGCACATCAGTCGTGGCTCCAATGTGGCGGTACAATTCGTTCATGAACGCCTGGCAAAAACG
>ASYU01000204.1:0-2014 GCA_000448465.1 Helicobacter pylori PZ5056
CTTCTTTATTGAAATGCACCCCTTGAGCGAGCAAAAACGCTACCGCTCTTGCGTGATCGGCCACTACCCTAAAGCTTGGCTGAAACTCGCTCGCATAATCCAAACTTGTAAGCTCGCTGATTTCTGCCATTAAGGACGCAAATAATGAAGAATCAAAATTATTGAGCTTATGCTCTAATAGCGCTTGCACCCTTTCTAAGCCCATGCCTGTATCAATGCTAGGCTTTGGCAAGGGGGATAAAACGCCATCATTAGAGCGTTCGTATTGCATGAACACCAGATTCCAAATTTCTAAAAACCTATCGCCCTCGCCCCCAAAATAATCCTCGCTCCCCTTAAAGTGTTTTTCGCCTTGATCAATATAGATTTCACTGCAAGGCCCGCAAGGCCCGCTATCGCCCATTTGCCAGAAATTATCTTTATCGCCCATTTTTTTAATCCTGTCAACAGGCACAAACTTTTCCCATAATTTAACGGCTTCATCGTCTTTCTCATGCACGCTGATGTATAAATCTTTAGGCTTAAACCCTAAATTTTTGGTTACAAATTCCCACGCAAACAAGATCGCTTCTTCTTTGAAATAATCCCCAAAAGAGAAATTCCCTAGCATTTCAAAAAGCGTGTGGTGTCTTGCGGTATAACCGACATTTTCTAAATCGTTATGCTTGCCGCCTGCGCGCATGCACAATTGCGAACTTGCCGCTCTGGGAATGCTAGGGCGCGGCACTATCCCGGTAAAAATATCTTTAAATTGCACCATGCCGGCATTGGTAAAAAGCAAGGTGGCGTCATTAGGCACTAAAGGCATGCTAGGGTAAATCTCATGCCCTTTATTTTGAAAAAATTGTAAAAATTCGTTGCGAATGTCCATGGGTATTCCTTTTTGTCGTTTTATCGCGCGCTTTAAGGCTATTTTATAGCTCTTTTAAGTTGTTTTTTTAAAAAGATAGTTTATTATACTTTAAACATCCAAAATAAAGGAGAAAACCATGTTCCATGAATTTAGAGACGAAATCAGCGTGTTAAAAGCGAATAATCCGCATTTTGATAAGATTTTTGAGAAACACAACCAGCTTGATGACGACATCAAAACCGCTGAGCAACAAAACGCTAGCGACGCTGAAGTCAGCCACATGAAAAAACAAAAATTAAAATTAAAAGATGAAATCCACAGCATGATCATAGAGTATAGAGAAAAGCAAAAATCCGATCATGTTTAAGATTTAGTCATCTTTGTGAAAACACGCTGAAACGCTTTTTAAAAAGGGTGTTTTGGCTTGTCGCTAGGTTGCTTTCAACTTTATTCCCACCATAAGCTTCATTAATATTTTAATGTTCTTTACATTTTTAAAAAATGGGTTTTTAAAACTTTAGTTTTATCGTTTTGACTCTCATTTTGTTGTAAAAATCATTTTATTAAAGTTTTATTTTATTAAAGGGAGTTTTGTTTTATTAAAAAGATAGGAAGTATTTGAAACCATTCCCCCCCTTTTAACCTCCAACTTAACCCCCCTATATAAAGAAGTGCTTTTTTAAAAACTATCGTTTGAATTAACGCCAAGTTTCCCACTAACTAATATAAAAACGCTAAAAAGGATTTTTCATCAAATCCCCCCAAAAAGAGAGTTTAAAAAAAAGAGAGTTCCACAAAGAGCTAAACATCAATAAGCGAACACGTAATTCAAATACACGCTATAGAGTCTGCGGTATTTGAGTTCAGCCCCCATAAAGGAATAATAGTTCGTGTTAATGGTAGGGATTTTAAGCCCTAGTTCAATCCCATGCTGGGCGGCATGATCGCTACCTTTTTTCTTAGATCTAGCGAGATTCATTCTTACTCCCATGTTGAATAAGAATTGGAAGTTCGCCACATTCATTTTAGCGTTATAGATGTTATTCACGGTGGCTAAATTCACGTATTCAGAATTAAGCCATGAAGTACCCGCTAACGCAATCCCACCAAAAAGCCCCACAGAAAGCTTGTTGTTCTTGCCTAAGAAATTGGTGGCTTTAT
>ASYU01000205.1:0-460 GCA_000448465.1 Helicobacter pylori PZ5056
CCACAGAAACTAAAACCCAAGAAACTAAAACCCATTTTGATGAAGACAAGCTAGAAGAAACCCAAACTCAAATGGATTCTGGAGGTAATGAAACTTCAGAATCTGGCAATGGCAGTCTAGCAGACAAGTTATTCAAGAAAGCCAGAAAATTAGTTGATGATAAAAGACCTTTCACTCAGCAAAAGAATTTAGATGAAGAAATCCAAGAACCGAACGAAGAAGATGATCAAGAAAATAATGGGTATCAAGAAGAAACTCAAATGGACTTAATTGATGATGAAACTTCTAAAAAAACCCAACAACATTCACCCCAAGATTTATCCAATGAAGAAGCAACAGAAGCCAATCATTTTGAAGATTCTTTAAAAGAATCCACAGAAAACTCAGACAATCATCTTGACAACCCCACAGAAAACTCAGACAATCATCTTGACAACCCCACAGAAAACTCAGACAATCA
>ASYU01000206.1:0-492 GCA_000448465.1 Helicobacter pylori PZ5056
ACTGATTCCCCATGGGCTACCATTACCCGCAGCGTTTTCATTATGCGTGGATCGCACTAAAGGGCATTGGGTGTTAAGGACATTCATGATTGTGCTGGCTTGTTCCAAAAGGTTTTGAGCGGTATTGGTGAAGGTAAAGCTTTGCGTTTCTTTGTTGTTGCTACCACTGCTAGTTACACCATTACTGCTGCTATTTTTGTTACAGAATTGATCCACACCATCATTAATACTACTACCATTACTATTTTGTTTGCATTCGTAGGTGTAGGTTACTTTCACTTCTGTGCCTTTCCCGTCCAAGACAGGAAACCCACTCCCATTCTTTAAAGCCTGTTGGATAGCTTGATAGGCTTTATTGAGTTTTTCAAATTCTTGGATAGACAGAGAACTGCCATGCCCAATATTCTCATACCGGTTGCAATCAATGCTCGTGGAACCCTGTCCTGGTTGGTCATTAAAGACCACGCTACCAGGCCCACTCCCTGTGCCATT
>ASYU01000207.1:0-287 GCA_000448465.1 Helicobacter pylori PZ5056
AGTATAACACAAAACTTAATAACCTATACAAAAATTATAGTGTTTTATGGATTATTATAGGATTTTAGTTGCTGTTTGTAGCCCCCCAAATCAACCCAACCCAAAAAAGTTAAAAACAAAAGAAATAAAAAAAACAACACCAACGGAATAAAAGAATAAAAGAATAAAAGAATAAAAGAATAAAAGAATAAAAGAATAAAAGAATAAAAGAATAAACCCCTAAAAACCCTTAAACAAACAAAAACAAGCAATCAATAATGAAATCAGATAAAAAGCAAGATTGAAAA
>ASYU01000208.1:0-501 GCA_000448465.1 Helicobacter pylori PZ5056
TTGCGCGTTCATGCTCCCTGTGGCCACCCCACCGAATGCGATAGCTTATGGCTCTGGGTATGTTAAAATAACGGATATGATTAAAGCCGGCTTGTGGCTTAATTTAGTGGGCGTTGTTTTGATTAGCGCGTTTAGCTATTTTTTAGTTTCGTCAATATTTAATTGATTAAGGAAAAAAGTGAAAGAAGAGTTATTTAAAGAAAAGTCTCGTTACATTACAGGGGTTGTTTTAATCGTTGTGGCGGGCTTGATTTTGTATGCGGACAATTTGTTGTTGTTTTGGGCGGTTTTAGGGGGGATTTATGCGGTAGGGTTTTTTGAAGCGTTAAGGTTGTTTCAAGTTAAAGCGAGCTTTAGCTTGTATCTCATTTTAGTGTTGTCATGGGTGGCGGCGTATTTTAACGGGCATCCTGTAGAATGCGCTCTTATCAGTGCCATGGTCATGGCTAGCGTCATCGCTTATCAAAAAGCGCACCACAGCGAAGCCATTTTACCCTTTTT
>ASYU01000209.1:0-6123 GCA_000448465.1 Helicobacter pylori PZ5056
CATCGCTTCCACTAAAAATGGCTCTATCACTTCCGTTCAAGCGGTGTATGTGCCGGCCGATGACTTGACTGACCCAGCCCCTGCTTCGGTGTTTGCACACTTAGATGCGACTACGGTATTGAATAGAAAGATCGCTGAAAAAGGGATTTATCCAGCAGTGGATCCTTTGGATTCCACTTCAAGGATTTTAAGCCCTCAAATGATCGGCGAGAAGCACTATGAAATCGCCACCGGTATCCAGCAAGTTTTGCAAAAATACAAGGATTTGCAAGACATTATTGCGATTTTAGGTTTAGACGAATTGAGCGAAGAAGATAAAAAAACGGTTGAAAGGGCTAGAAAAATCGAGAAGTTTTTATCCCAGCCGTTTTTTGTGGCTGAAGTGTTTACGGGAAGTCCCGGTAAATACGTGACTCTTCAAGAGACTTTAGAGGGCTTTGGAGGGATTTTAGAGGGCAAATACGACCATATCCCTGAAAACGCATTTTACATGGTGGGCAGCATTCAAGAGGTTTTAGAAAAAGCTAAAAACATGAAAAATTCCTAAGGGTTTTGCCATGGCTTTATTAAAGATTAGTGTGGTGGTTCCTGAGGGGGAAGTTTATACAGGAGAGGTTAAAAGCGTTGTGTTGCCAGGAGTTGAAGGGGAATTTGGGGTGCTTTATGGGCATAGCAACATGATTACTTTGCTTCAGGCGGGAGTGGTTGAGATTGAAACCGAAAACCAAAAAGAACACATTGCTATCAATTGGGGTTATGCGGAAGTTACTAATGAACGCGTGGATATTTTAGCCGATGGGGCGGTCTTTATTAAAAAAGAATCAGATGACAGAGACGATGCTATCTCTAGGGCCAAAAAGCTTTTAGAGGACGCAAGCTCTGACAGGTTAGCGGTCTCTAGCGTGCTGGCTAAGATTGAGTCTCTTTAAGGGGATAATCATGTTAGATTCAATCGTTTATTTTTTCAATAAGAGCGGGTTTGTTACCACGCTTGTTTTAGTTTGGATTTCGCTTTATTTGGTGATGACTTTATGGGTCTTTTTGTATAAAAGCATTGTGTTAAAGATTGAACTCAAGCGCGAGATGCAATCTTTGTCTAACATTCTTAATGGGGCGCAAGACGCTCCAGAGCATTTCATGTTTAATAAAAAAAGAAATGATGAGACCAAAAGGTATTCTAATGAATTGTTGCAGGCTTGGAAACATCAAGTTCTTAAGCAAAGCACGACAGGTTTAGTGGTATTGAGTATTATCTCTTCTACAGCCCCCTTTATCGGCTTGTTTGGAACGGTAGTTGAAATTTTAGAAGCGTTTAACAATTTGGGCGCGTTGGGTCAAGCTTCTTTTGGAGTGATCGCGCCCATTATTTCTAAGGCTCTTATTGCCACCGCTGCAGGGATTTTAGCGGCCATTCCAGCCTATTCTTTTTACTTGATTTTAAAACGCAAGGTGTATGATTTATCGGTTTATGTGCAGATGCAAGTGGATATTTTGTCTTCTAAAAAAGAAAGCTTTTAAGGGGATTTTATAAATATCTTAAATAGGGAGTTAGAAGGTTTTTATGAATTATGATAACTATTGGGATGAGGACAAACCAGAACTCAATATCACGCCTTTAGTGGATGTGATGCTTGTTTTATTGGCTATTCTTATGGTAACGACGCCCACTCTCACTTATAAAGAAGAAATTGCTTTGCCTTCTGGTTCAAAAACTGCTAGAGCCACTCAAGATAAAGTGATAGAGATACGCATGGATAAAGACGCAAAAATCTATATAGATAGTCAAACCTATGAATACAACTCCTTCCCGGACACTTTCAATTTGCTTTCTAAAAAATACGATAAAGATACTAGGGTGAGTATCCGTGCGGACAAGCGATTGACCTATGACAAAGTGATCTATTTGTTAAAAACGATTAAAGAAGCGGGGTTTTTGAAAGTTTCTTTAATCACAAGTCCTTAAAAAGTAGGGTCAATTTGCATGAGTAAGAGCGCGATTTTTGTTCTTTCTGGCTTTTTAGCGTTCTTGCTCTATGCTTTGTTGTTGTATGGTTTGTTGTTAGAAAGGCATAATAAAGAAGCAGAGAAAATCCTTTTAGATTTAAATAAAAAGGACGAACAAGCCATTGACTTGAATTTAGAAGATCTGCCAAGCGAGAAAAAGAATGAAAAAATTGAAAAAGTAACGGAAAAACAGGGCGATTTTTTAGAGCCTAAAGAAGAACCCAAAGAAGAGCCTGAAGAAAGCCTTGAAGATATTTTTTCTTCACTCAATGATTTTCAAGAAAAGACAGACAAAAACGCCCAAAAAGACGAGCAAAAAAATGAACAAGAAGAAGAACAAAGGCGTTTAAGAGAGCAACAACGCTTGAAACAAAACCAAGAAAACCAAGAGATGTTGAAAGGTTTGCAACAAAATTTGAATCAATTCACGCAAAAATTAGAAAGCGTTAAAAACAAGACTTTAGATTTGCAAGTCCCTAAACAAGATGGGGTTGATGAAAAAGCCTATCAAGAATGGTATGCTCAAATCTATCAAATTTTATATAAGGGCTGGAGGGGCGTTTTTTATCACAAGGCTTCAGTGAGCGCGCTGATTATGATCACTAAAGATGGAGAGTTTGATTATACCATTCTTAGTTACTCTGATTTTAAGGATTATAACAAGAGCGTGATGACCCTTTTAGATGATTTAAAGAAAGTGGATTTCCCCCCATATCCTGGAGGAAACATGATTTCTATTAAAGTTAATTTTACGACCAAGGAAGAACAATGAAATATTTATGGCTTTTTTTAATATACACTATAGGGCTTTTCGCAACAGATAAAACGCTAGATATTATTAAAACCATTCAAAAACTTCCTAAGATTGAAGTGCGCTACTCCATAGACAACGATGCCAATTACGCTTTAAAATTGCTTGAAGTCTTAGCGAACGATTTAAAGACTAGCCAGCATTTTGATGTTTCTCAAAACAAAGAACAAGGCACTATCAATTACGCAGAACTTAAAGATAAAAAATTCCAACTTGTAGCGTTGGTGAGTGTGGCGGTAGAAAACGGCAATAAAATTTCACGATTAAAACTTTATGATGTGGATACAGGAACGCTCAAAAAGACTTTTGACTACCCCATTGTAAGTTTAGATCTATACCCTTTTGCAGCGCACAACATGGCCATTGTGGTGAATGATTATTTAAAAGCCCCTTCTATCGCTTGGATGAAGCGCCTGATTGTTTTTTCTAAATACATTGGACCAGGAATCACAAACATCGCACTAGCGGATTATACGATGCGTTATCAAAAAGAAATCATCAAAAACAATAGGCTCAATATTTTCCCTAAATGGGCGAACGCTGAGCAAACGGAGTTTTATTACACGCAGTATGGTGAAAGAACGCCCATGATTTTAAAATACAACATTCAAAAAGCCACTCATGAGAATATCGCTAGCTCTCAAGGAATGGCTGTGGTCTCTAGCGTGAGTTCTGATGGCTCTAAAATTTTAATGTCTTTAGCCCCTGATGGCCAACCGGATGTGTATTTGTATGACACGCATAAAAAAACTAAAACCAAAATAACGCGCTATCCGGGGATAGATGTTTCAGGCGTGTTTTTAGAAGATGACAAGTCTATGGCTTTTGTTTCGGATAGATCCGGTTATCCTAACATCTACATGAAGAAATTGGGGTTAAAAGAGAGCGCGGAGCAACTCCTTTATGAAGGAAGAAGCAATGAATCCATTGACGCTTATAAAGATAGTATCGTGTATGTGAGTCGAGAAAACCTTAATGAATTTGGCAAAACGGTGTTTAATTTGAATTTGATCGCTCTAAACAGCAAGTATATCCGCAGGCTTACCGTGAATGGCTCTAACCAGATGCCTCGTTTTTCTACGGATGGGAGAAATATCATGTATATCAAAAAGACACCCCAAGAATACGCCATGGGGCTTATTTTGCTAGACTATAATCAGAGTTTTTTATTCCCTTTAAAGAATGTGAAAATACAAGCCTTTGATTGGTAAGGTTAAATTAAGCGAATGTGAGTTAATATTTACACTTATTAAAATTTGATTCTTGGAGAATTTATAATGAAGAGATCTTCTGCATTTAGTTTTTTGGTAGCTTTTTTATTGGTAGCTGGCTGTAGTCATAAAATGGATAATAAGACTGTGGCTGGCGATGTGAGCGCTAAAACGGTTCAGACTGCACCTGTTACTACAGAACCAGCTCCAGAGAAAGAAGAGCCTAAACAAGAGCCAGCTCCAGTGGTTGAAGAAAAGCCGGCTGTTGAGAGCGGGACTATCATCGCTTCTATTTATTTTGATTTTGACAAGTATGAGATCAAAGAATCCGATCAAGAGACTTTAGATGAGATCGTGCAAAAAGCTAAAGAAAACCACATGCAAGTGCTTTTGGAAGGCAATACCGATGAATTTGGCTCTAGCGAATACAACCAAGCACTTGGCGTTAAAAGGACTTTGAGCGTGAAAAACGCTTTAGTCATTAAAGGGGTAGAAAAAGATATGATCAAAACCATCAGTTTTGGCGAAACCAAACCCAAATGCGTCCAAAAAACTAGAGAATGTTACAGAGAAAACAGAAGAGTGGATGTCAAATTAGTGAAGTAATTTTAGGATGAAAAGGCTTTTTTTTATCCCTTTTATCACTCCCTTTTTTCTCAATGGGGAGCCTTCAGCGTTTGATTTGCAAAGCGGAGCGACCAAAAAAGAACTCAAGCAGTTGCAAGTCAATAGCAAGAATTTTTCCAATATTTTAACCAAAATCCATTCGCAAGTGGAAGCAAACACTCAAGCTCAAGAGGGTCTAAGGAGCGTTTATGAAGGACAGGCTAATAAGATTAAAGATCTCAATAACGCTATCCTTTCCCAAGAAGAATCCTTGCGAGCCTTAAAAGCCTCTCAAGAAGTGCAAGCTAACACGCTCAAGCAGCAATCGCAAACTTTAGAGGATTTGAGGAATGAGATTCACGCTAACCAACAGGCCATCCAGCAGTTAGACAAGCAAAACAAAGAAATGAGTGAATTATTGACTAAGTTAAGCCAGGATTTGGTTTCACAAATCGCCTTAATCCAAAAAGCCCTCAAAGAACAAGAGGAAAAAGCTGAAAAGCCGCTCAAATCAAGCGTTCGATCCAATGAGACCCCCCCTTCAAAAGCCGATGCGCCCAAAAGCCAAGAGAAAAAAACCCAAGAAAAGGCGAAAGTTGAGTTTGATAAAGATTTGTCCAAGCAAAAAGAGATCTTTCAAGAAGCTCTGTCTTTTTTTAGAAACAAATCCTATGCAGAAGCCAAAGAGCGTTTGTTGTGGTTAGAAGCCAATAGTTACAGACTCTCTTATGTGCGTTATGTGCTTGGAGAAGTGGCTTATGGGGAAAAGAGGTATAGAGAAGCGATCAAATATTACAAAGAGAGCGCTCTTTTAAATCAAAAAGCGTCTTACATGCCTGTGCTTTTGTGGCATACGGCATGGTCGTTTAAAAAAATCAAAGACGATCAAAACTATTATAAATTTTTAAACACTTTGCAACGCTTGTATCTTTCAAGCGAACAAGCTAAAATGGCGCAAAAAATCTTAGAAAACAAGGAGAAACACTACCATGCAAAACCATGATTTAGAATCAATCAAACAAGCCGCTTTGATTGAATATGAAGTGAGGGAGCAAGGCTCTAGCGAAGTGCTAGACAGCAATATTTCTAAAGAGCCTTTAGAGTTTATTATAGGCGCTAATCAGATCATAGCAGGGTTAGAAAAGGCGGTATTAAAGGCTCAAATTGGCGAATGGGAAGAGGTTGTTATCGCCCCAGAGGAAGCTTATGGGGTTTATGAAAGCAGCTATTTGCAAGAAGTCCCTAGAGATCAATTTGAAGGCATTGAATTAGAAAAAGGCATGAGCGTTTTTGGGCAAACTGAAGACAACCAAACCATTCAAGCCACTATCAAAGACTTTAGCAACACGCATGTGATGGTGGATTATAACCACCCGTTAGCTGGGAAAACTTTAGCGTTTCGTTTCAAGGTTTTAGGTTTTAGAGAAGTGAGCGAAGAAGAAATTTTAGCTTCACACCATGGCGGTGGGACAGGTTGCTGTGGCGGTCATG
>ASYU01000210.1:0-670 GCA_000448465.1 Helicobacter pylori PZ5056
AAGAATAAAAGAATAAACCCCTAAAAACCCTTAAACAAACAAAAACAAGCAATCAATAATGAAATCAGATAAAAAGCAAGATTGAAAAAACATTTCCCTATCCCTGCACCGACCTACATTCCCACTCTTGAAAAGAGCAGTATTATCAGCGATGAAGAGCTTGACTTCCAGGTTCGGAATGGTTAACTGGGTAGTTCCTCTTCTCTAAAGGCACAAGGAAAAGGGAGCTAAAGATAAAACGCATTTACCCTTAACTCCCCTTTCTCTTTATAGGGAGCTGTTTTGTAACAAAGAAGACAGTTAATAGCCCTTAATTAAAACAAGTTAGACTTTATCCTGTTTCTCATTAAAGTTTATTATATAAAAGTCTTTATAAAACTCCAACTCTCTTACACTCAGTAAGGCAGTGGTAACTCATTCGTGCTTATTGTCGTTATCTTATACAAAAAGCAAAAAACAAGCCAAACGCTCTATTAGTAGTAGTCAGCTAAACGCATTACTGCGCTTACACATCTACCCTATCAAGCACATAGTCTTTGTGCGAGCTTCAGGGAAAGTTCATCTTGGAGTTGGCTTCCTGCTTAGATGCTTTCAGCAGTTATCACATCCGTGTGTAGCTACCCAGCGATGCTCTTGGCAGAACAACTGGTGCACCAGTGACACGTCCATC
>ASYU01000211.1:0-734 GCA_000448465.1 Helicobacter pylori PZ5056
CAAGAAAGAACAACAAGCTTTCTGTGGGTCTTTTTGGAGGCATCCAACTAGCAGGGACTACATGGCTTAATTCTCAATACGTGAATTTGACCGCGTTCAATAACCCTTACAGCGCGAAAGTCAATACTTCCAATTTCCAATTCTTGTTCAATCTCGGTTTGAGAACCAATCTCGCTACAGCTAAGAAAAAAGACAGCGAACATTCCGCGCAACATGGCATTGAATTAGGCATTAAAATCCCCACCATTAACACCAATTACTATTCTTTTTTAGGCACTAAGCTAGAATACCGAAGGCTTTATAGCGTGTATCTCAATTATGTGTTCGCTTATTAAAAAATCTCCTTTTTAAAATAGGGGGAGCTTCATCAAATCTATTTTGATAGTTATCAATATTTGATGAAAATAAAGTCAAAAACAAAATAAACCAAATCACCCAATTATCTTTGATAATTGGGTGATCTAAGAGAATCGTTCAATACTCTTCAAACATTTCTTGGATTTTTTCTTTATTATTTGTTTTGGTTAAAGCGAGTTGTAAAAGCACCCTAGCTTTTTGGGGGTTTAAATTGTCGCTTGTGATAAAGCCATAAGCCCTATCATCAATCTCGCCTGAAGTAACTCCACCGCTACCTACCCTGCTAGAACGAACGATTAAAACCCCCATTTGGCTCGCTTCTTGCATTGCTTTTAAAAACCCAGCGCTCACATTCCCATTACCCACGCCGGCTATCA
>ASYU01000212.1:0-474 GCA_000448465.1 Helicobacter pylori PZ5056
AGAATGATAGAATGATAGAATGATAGAATGATAGAATGATAGAATGATAGAATGATAGAATGATAGAATGATAGAATGATAGAATGATTGCTTGAATGCCATTTCTACCCCTTTTTTGAAAAAAAGATGACTTAGAGTATTGTATCTAGCGGTATTCAATCAATGGTTAATGGTGCGTATTTATTTTTGCGTTATTTGTTTTATCTAATGATGATGCGTTTTGTTTTTTAACGATGCGTTTTGTTTTTTAACGATGTGTTTTAATTTAATGATGATGCGTTTTTATCTTATTTTAATGATGTGTTTTATCCAATGATGCGTTTAATTTAATAATGTGTTTTTATTTTAAAGCTTTATTCTCTACCCCCTTTTCCAATCGCTCCCCCATCATTTCCAATGATTTCCAATCATTTCCAAATAACTTTCATTCATTTCTTTCAAATTCCAAATTTTCTTTCAAACTCTCAAAACTTT
>ASYU01000213.1:0-1370 GCA_000448465.1 Helicobacter pylori PZ5056
CGTGCCACTCAGTGCAGGAATCACCGTTACTACGCCTCAAATAGTGAGTTTAGATGACGCTAAACGGAGTTTGGACATGTTTAAGAAACTACACATTCCTATTGCGGGCATTGTAGAAAATATGGGGAGTTTTGTGTGCGAGCATTGCAAGAAAGAGAGCGAGATTTTTGGCTCAAATTCCATGAGTGGATTATTAGAGGCTTACCGCACGCAGATTTTAGCCAAGCTCCCTTTAGAGCCTAAAGTGCGTTTAGGAGGGGATAGGGGCGAACCGATCGTGATTTCTCACCCTGATAGCGTGAGCGCTAAGATTTTTGAAAAAATGGCAAAGGATTTGAGTGCTTTTTTAGACAAGGTGGAAAGGGAAAAACTAGCCGATAACAAGGACATCCAGCCCACGCAAACGCATGCTTATTCGCATTAGTTTTGAAAGACCGCTTTTTTAAGAAAATACCGCTTGACTTAGCGTCAAGCCCTTTTGTATTAAATTTTAAAAAACACTTTTAGTATTTTTTTAACCAATCGCTTCACTTTTCGTTTAACTTTAAAAAGCAAAAATCCTACAAGGAGTTTAGAAGAAAGCCTGGGCAGAAGAAATTCAAAAGAATACCGCTTGTCTGAAAAGGATAAGGCTTTATTGAAAGCGTGGATTTCTTGGGTTTCTTTGTCTTTGTTTTGAAGGGATTCAAAGAGGTGATCTAAAAAGGGAGCGTTAAAATAAGCGTCTTTAAAAGGCGTTTCAATCAATACTTCATGCCATTTTTTCGCGCCAATGACGCTTAAGAGCTCCCAAGGTTTATCGCCCCAAAAATGCAGCATGCGCGCTTCTTTAATGCTAGGGAATGAGGGCGTATCAAGGAAACTGGGGTGGGCGTTGTATGAATAAGGCAGTTCTAAAATCCTCCCACGGCACACAAAACACAAAGCATCTTGATCGTTAAATAAAAGTTTTTCATTTTTCACAATGAAAAATCCAATCAATTGGTTTTCTAGATTTTCTTCACGCCACAATTTTAAATTTAAGGCTAAAAACCCGGCGTTAAAGTAGTTGTCAAAAAGGATTTGCGCTTCTTCATAAGTTAGGGAAAGCGTCAGCGACACCGATAGATTTTGCGCGCATTTGGCGTAATTCGTATAAATCCTTAGCCGAATTCCTGTCCATAGCGATCAAATCTTTTTCCCTCACAGCCCCAAAATAATGCGCTTCAAGGGGGATAAAAAAGCTCTCGCTAATATCATCCACAAACAAAGTGTCCACATCAAACATGATGATTTTGTCGTATTGGGGGCTACAAACAGCAACTAAAATCCTATAATAATCCATAAAACACTATAATTTTTGTATAGGTTATTAAGTTTTGTGTTATACT
>ASYU01000214.1:0-241 GCA_000448465.1 Helicobacter pylori PZ5056
TTATACATTAAAATCTCTTTTAAGGGGTTTAAAGTGGTCTTTTCTATAGAAAAGTAATGTATTAGCCAAAGTTCCCCTGAGTTTAAAAGCTTAGGGGTTTCCTTGTGAAGCGGGTTTGCCCTTGACTTTTGGGGCGTTTATTATCTCTTTATCTTTTCATTCAATTTTTTAATCTTGTTTTAGCGTTTGTAAAATGAGAAGTTTTAAGGGGGTTTGTTGTAGGATTTCATCACGCCCCATA
>ASYU01000215.1:0-2220 GCA_000448465.1 Helicobacter pylori PZ5056
GCCATAAGCCGCAAGCACTCCTCCTATAGCGCTCCCAGCAACCGCACCGGAAATATCAAAAAAATCCACCTCACGATATTGATTGGTGATTTTTCGCGCATCTGAAACTTGACCTTGAATGTCTTGCATGTTGATACCTTCGATAATGATCCTACTGCGATTCAATCGGTGGAAATGATCCAAAAAGTTTGAAACCGTATGGCTTAAAACATGGAGTTTTTTATCGCCAAATCTCATAAAAGCACGCCTGCAGTCAGACTCCGCAGACTCAGCCTTTTTAGTTGCTTCCTCTTTTAAACTCTCTGCCTTTTTGATAAATTCATCAGCTTCACAATCGGCATCGAGCGCATCAATCCCTTTTTTAACTCCGTATCCTGCCGCCGCTAGGGCTACTCCAGCTAAAATAAATGGTAATGGCATGTTTTTCTCCTTAAATGTTATTTTTGATATTTTTCAAAGCTTCTAGATTTTCATCAATGCTTTTTTGAAGATCAGCGCGCACGGCTTTCTTTTGTTCTCTTGGCAAATCGCTTACATCAATCAGATCTTTATGGAGATAGGCAAAATGAAGCGTTTGATAAATATCAATCATTTCTTTAATAACGCTATCTTCAATCCCAAGCGTTCTAGCGGTTTGTGCGAATTTCTCACGATCTCTTTGATTGAAAGAACCACCATTTTCTAACGACTCTATCACATTGGTTACAATTTCATATCTATCATTTTTTTCCATGTTTTCTCCTTTACATTCTTATGTCTTTATTACTGGTAATCAATTCCCAAAATTCTTGGGTATTATTAAACAAGGGCTTTTGACCTAGTCTTTCTTGAATCTTATTATTGACTCCTATGGCCAAATCCGCATCGCCTGCATAAAGCACCCTCTCAAGCTCATCAAAATTTTGATTGAAAAACTTTGTGGTTTCATGAAAATATCGCTCAAACACCTCCTTAAATTGATCTTGATAAATCTCTAACAGCTTGATGAATTCACGGCATTCTTTTTCAATCTCAATACGCCTTTGGTGCGCCAATTTAGCCTCTTCACGATCCTTTAGAAAAGCGTTAAAACAAGTTTCACTCAGAATCGCACCCACAAAGCCCCCAACCAGTGCCCCAACCACAGGAATGGGGATGAGCGCTTGCCCAGCAACTGCCATAGCCCCACTACTTATAAGAGTGGTGTTGGCTTTCCCAAGCTGTTTAAGAAGCTCTGCTTTATCAATCTTTCCAGAAAAATAGCGACCTAATATCGTGGCGTTTGCCACACAAGCACCCACAATCATCGCAGGCACTGAACCCTTGCCAAGGCTTTGGATGATTTTATTAGCACTGCTTTGCATCAAACCTCCCAAAGATGTGCTTGCAAACGTGCTGACATAACTAAGCGCTCCACCCTTTGCAGTAGCAACAAGGGTGTGCTTGAGTGCTTTCATAGGATCCTTGCCATTTGCGATACATTCATAGATATTTGTTATTGCTGAGACCACACCACCTATCAACGCACCGGTTTGTGCAACGTTCATTCCTGCTTGATGCGAAACGCTGGCAACATCTTTGGCAGTGGAGAGCTTTGGGTTCAACCTAGCTTCAATCGCCTCTCCTTTAGCGACTCTCGCAGGCCTTGTATGGGCTTTGATTGTTTTGCAATATTGGCGTTTTTCCTCTAAATGAGCGGCTTTTTGAAAATTGCCAAGCCCCTTTTGTTTAACGATTTGAGACTCTAGGCTCTTGATCCTAGTATTGACCGCTCTTTGAAAATCCCCATAATGATTCCTAGCGATTTTCATCTTCGCACCGTTTTCAAAGTATTTTTTATAGTCTTTAGATAAGAGTTTTTTAAAGCACTCCTCACCATTTCTGCCCACAAATTTACTTTGCGTGAGCGTGCCAGGAATGACATTCCCCTTTTCATCCACACTGGCATAATCCACGATTTCGTGATTCTTCTTGGGCGTGACATAGTTTGGGAAAAGCTTTTTAACCTGAGCCTTTTGCCCGCTAGAAAGATTGTCATACTGCACTATCCTTTCTCTTTTTCCTGCAAGGATATTATGCGCATTAACATGGGCTTGCTCTTTGATTTCAGCAGAATACCCCGCCTGTTGGTTGATATTTTGTTTAATATAGTTAGGGCTACAAACAGCAACTAAAATCCTATAATAATCCATAAAACACTATAATTTTTGTATAGGTTATTAAGTTTTGTGTTATACTGCT
>ASYU01000216.1:0-336 GCA_000448465.1 Helicobacter pylori PZ5056
AGGTTGAACTAGGAATACAACAAAAATCCCAAATTGAGAGAATTTTATAGCTCTTTATAGGATTTTATAGGTTTGTAGTAACGGTTTACCTTCCTTTTTGAGATCTCTTCTAATCTATCAAAGGCAGAAAAATGCTCTCTATTGGCACTAGCATGAAGTGCACTTTCTTCGCCAGTTGAACCCATGATGGTTGCGTCTGTAATGTTGTTGTATTTTTGTTTTTTTTCTCTATCTTTTTTCATGACCTAACTCCAAAAAAGAGGGATTTAAAAAAAGCGAGAGATTTTGGGGATTTTAAAAGGTTTAGGGTAGGCTTATAAGTAACCCCCCCCCCCC
>ASYU01000217.1:0-1549 GCA_000448465.1 Helicobacter pylori PZ5056
CCCCGCTGCCGCATTCAAGGCTAAAAGCACCGCTTGATAGGCTGGGGAGTTGGTTTTATCATTGATTAAATTCTTCGCGCTCGCGTTCAAATTGCCCCTTGCGTTATTGATAGCGTTGGGGTCGGCGGACTGCCTAATAAGAGTGTTTAGGACGCTATAATTCGTTAAAAGATTGTTCAATCTTTCATAGCTGTCTGAGAGATCTTGAATGCCTTTGGTGTTTTTCACCATTTGAGCGGATTCACCGATTTGATAGCCCGTGCTCACAAAAAAGCCGTTCTCTTCAGCGCTTAAAGCGGAAACTAAAAGCGAACCTAAGGTTAATGACAGAAATTTTTTCTTCATGTTTTCTCCTTTACTTTATTAAAAGAAATTGTTAGTAAATCTTGCGGAAGTGTGTCTTTAAGTAAGACCATAGTGCAAGCTTTCGTTAATATAGTATAAATTAATGGGATTTTGATATTAATTGGGCGTTTTTGCTCTTTCAAAAAAAAAAAGGTTTTTGTAGCGTTTCTAAACAAATATTAAACCAATAAAGGTCATTTTAAAAGAAATGAGGTTGTTTGAATAGGGGTAGTGATAAAAAAAGGGGTTTTAACTTTGGTTGTTTTTGGCTTGTTGTAAAAAGGATTTTTTCTAAAAAATGAGATTTGATTGTTTGAGATTTGTTATAAAAATGATTTTTCTTTAGATTTGTTGTAAATTTTGTTGTAAAAAGGATTTTCTTAAGGAGATAGAAAGGTTTTGCAATCATTCCCCCCAAAAACTCAAGGGTTTTTTAAAAAAAGCGGTGGTTTCAATGAAACGCTAATTTCTAAGAGCGTTCCCTAAACCTAAAAAGCTTAGGGGTTTGCTTTAAAAAGTGGGGTTATCCTTGAGTTTTGGGGTGTTTGCATGCGGTTATTTAAAAATTACTGCTTGCTTGGTGCGAGATCCTTACTCTTTTAAACGAGTTTCTCACTCTTTTAAAAAGGCTTTGAGCGTTTTTTAAAACTATCATCAACGCTCTGTTAGAACAAAGCCTAGCCTAATATTAATCCCCTACATAGACTTGTCTTGGGCGCGTGATCCTAGCTTGCGGGCTTTTGACATGCTCTAATAATTGAGCGCACCAGCCCACGGTTCTGCCAATGACAAACACCGGCGTGAAGAAACGCACCGGGATTTTTAAAGCCCTTAAAATCGTGCCAGAGTAAAAATCCACATTAGGGTAGAGATTCCTTTCAATGAAATACTCGTCTTTTAGCGCGATTTCTTCCACTTTCGCAGCGATTTCGCTCAACCTCTCGTCCATTTTAACGCCTTTTTTATGCAGTTCATCTTTCAAGCCTTTTAAGATTTTTGCACGCGGATCGTAGCTTTTATACACCCTATGCCCAAAGCCCATGAGTTTGAAATTATCGTTTTTGTCTTTCACTCGCGCGATGTATTTATCCACGTTTTTCACATCGCCGATTTCTTCTAATTGTAAAAGCACTTTTTCATTCGCCCCGCCATGCAAATGCCCCCATAAAGCGCTAATACCCGCGCTAATGGCTGCATAAGGATG
>ASYU01000218.1:0-514 GCA_000448465.1 Helicobacter pylori PZ5056
TTTTTTTTTTTTGGATAAAATAGCTTTAAAAAAGGGTGTTTAATTTTTATGACTTCAGCTTCAAGCCATTCTTTTAAAGAACAAGATTTTCATATTCCTATCGCTTTTGCTTTTGATAAGAATTACCTCATTCCTGCGGGTGCGTGTATTTATTCCTTGCTAGAAAGCATCGCTAAAGCTAATAAAAAAATCCGTTACACCCTACACGCTTTAGTGGTAGGCTTGAATGAAGAAGATAAAGCAAAGCTTAATCAAATCACAGAGCCTTTTAAAGAATTTGCCGCTTTAGAAGTGAAAGATATTGAACCTTTTTTAGATACTATCCCTAACCCTTTTGATGAGGATTTCACCAAGCGTTTTTCTAAAATGGTGTTAGTGAAATATTTTTTGGCGGATTTATTCCCCAAATATTCCAAAATAGTGTGGAGCGATGTGGATGTTATCTTTTGCAATGAATTTAGCGCTGATTTCTTAAACATTAAAGAAAATGATGAGAATTATTTTTATGGGGTTT
>ASYU01000219.1:0-10332 GCA_000448465.1 Helicobacter pylori PZ5056
AGCAGTATAACACAAAACTTAATAACCTATACAAAAATTATAGTGTTTTATGGATTATTATAGGATTTTAGTTGCTGTTTGTAGCCCTTAAAAACCCCAACGAATTTATTAAAAAGGGTGATTTGAATGTTAAAGCCTTGCATGAAAGCCTTTTCTATTATCTCATAGAAAGAAAAGAGGGTAATAACAACCTTAAGCGTCTTATCTTAGGCACTATTAAAGAGCTTTATATCATTGATGCAAACGAATTTGAGGTTTTTAATAAAGATAAAGAAATTGAAAAAGCCTTTGAAAATTGCCATGATAAAAAGGGTAACGATCCACGCACAAAAGCGTTTTATGATGCTTGCCAAAAGCGCCTTAATGAGCTTGATCGTTCCTTAAAATACCACCATATCTCTCTCAAAAAAGAAAATTTAGCCCTAATCTATCAAGCCCTAAGCCCTAATTTTTTGCTCAAAATTCCAAAATATTCTGACGCTAACACGCTTAACAAAGATTTTTATGAAGAATTGCTCTATATTTTAGGGTTAGAAGAGAAAAATGAAAAGGGGAAAATTTTAATCAAGCCCAGCCACACCCAAAACTCCCTAAGCGATGCTTTAAAAAAGAAATACAAAAATTTAGACGATGAAGAAGTCATGGCGTTACTCATCGCTTGGAATAACCGCATCTTGTTTTTACGGCTTTTAGAAAGCCTTTTAATCTCGTTCGAGCATTTTGAAAATCCTTTCTTAACCATAGAAAACTTTAAGGATTTCAACGCCCTAAACACCCTCTTTTTTGAAGTCCTAGCCAAGAAAAACAGCGAGCGTTTAAAAGAAATTAAAGAAGACAAGATTTTAGAAAAAATCCCTTATTTGAATTCCAGTTTGTTTGATAAAACGCCTTTAGAATTAAAGGGGCATGAAATCAAATTACTTGATAACAAATCTTTAGAGATTTACCCTAAATCCGTTCTTAAAAAAGACAAAGACTACCAAAATGAAAAAGCTTTGCCCTTGTTGGAATACTTTTTTGCATTTTTGCGCGTTTATGATTTCACCACCACCCCTAAAGACATTAAAGATAATCAAAATAAGAGCGAAAGCCGTTTGATTAACCCTAGCGTTTTAGGGCTTGTTTTTGAAAAACTCAACGGCTATAAAGAGGGGAGCTTTTATACCCCAAGCTTCATCACAAGCTACATGTGCAAAGAGAGCATCACGCCGATTGTGTTGGATAAATTCAACGCCACTTATCAGTGGGATTGCGAAAATCTAAAAGCGTTGCGAGAAAAAATAGACAGAAATTTTTCAAATGAAAAAGCTAAAGAATACCTAAACACGCTTTTAACCTTACGCGTTTGCGATCCGGCGGTGGGGAGCTGGCATTTTCTAGTCTCTGCACTCAATGAAATGGTGTGGGTTGCTTATGAGTTGGGGCTTATTGCTTCCTTGTATCGCCACGAGCTTAGATTAGAAAACGATGAAATCATCATTCACACGCCAGAGGATAAAGTCTTTAACTACACCATACCGCATAGCGAAAACGACCCCCACCACCAAATCCAAAAAGAACTTTTTGAGCTTAAAAAAGACATCATTGAAAACTGCCTTTTTGGCGTGGATATTAACCCCAATTCATGCGAAATCACCAAGCTCAGGCTATGGATAGAGCTTTTAAAATACAGCTATTATATTTTTGAAGAGGGTAAGAACACTAACAATCTTGAAACCCTCCCCAACATTGATATTAACATCAAGTGCGCTAACAGCTTGATTTCACGCTTTAATTTGAATGATGATCTCAAAAAGATCCCCAATATCAAGAAAAAAATTCAAGAATACAAAGATCTAGTCGCTCAATACAAAGATCCAAACCCCCTCTATCCCTTAAATAAGCAAGATCTGATCAACAAAATCCAAGACTTAAAAAACACTTTTTCCCTCACGCTTAAAGACCCTAAAACCAAAGCAGAGCTTGAAAAGGCTATTGAAAAACACATCACAAATTACAATGATTTTGCCCTAGACGATAAGAGTTTGCTAACTGGTTTAAATTACTTTATCCCAAGCCTTTTTGGCACGCCCAAACTAAGCCCTAAGGAAGAGGAAGAGGCTTTTGCGTCTTATGGGCGTATTAGAGCTTTAAGAAAAAAGCTTGATGATGCCTTGAGTGGTAAGAGTATCAAAATGCGTTTGAATGGCGTTTTGAATTCCCTGAAGTGTTGAACGATGAGGGGGATTTTTTAGGCTTTGATTGCATCATTGGCAACCCGCCTTATATCCGCCAAGAACAAATCAAAGACATAAAGCCTTTATTAGAAAAGCAATACCAAGATTTCTACAACAGCACCGCTGATATTTACACCTACTTTTTTGCCCTATCTTACCACCTTTTAAAAGAAAAGGGGTTTAACGCTTTCATCACTTCCAACAAATACGCGCGAGCCAAATACGGCGCTAAATTAAGAGGATTGCTGCTCAAAAAAACCACCATTGTTAGCTACATGGAATTAAACGCCTTAAAAGTCTTTGAGAGCGCCACCGTGGATACTAGTATTATGAGTTTTATCAAACAAGAGCCCCCTAAAGAGAGCCTCTTTAATTATTGCAAACCCACCCCAGACGATAAAAACGATTTGAAAAGCGCCCGCTCTTTGCCAATGAGGCAAAACGCGCTTTCAACAGAAAGCTTTATTTTTGCCAACACCTCGCTTTTAGATTTAAGGGACAAAATAGAGAGTGTTGGCACCCCGCTCAAGGATTGGGATATTCAAATCTATCGTGGCATTTTAACCGGTGCTAACGAAGCCTTTATCATTTCCACTGAAAAAAGAGAAGAGATTTTGAACGCTTGCAAGACGCAAGAAGAAAGAAAGTGCACAGAAACGCTCATCAAGCCTATTTTAAGAGGGAAAGACATTAAAAGGTATTCTTATGAGTGGGCGTCATTGTGGGTTATTAACACCCATAACGGCTACACTTCTAATCTCAAATCTAAAATCCCACCCATTGATATAGCAAAATACCCCGCACTCAAAACGCATTTAAACTCTCATTGGGACACTATTGCAACACGATGCGATCAAGGAGACACCCCCTATCACTTAAGGAATTGCGCGTATTTAGAGGATTTTGAAAAAGAGAAAATTGTGTATGGCGAGATCGTGCAAGAGCCACGATTTTATTTAGATAATGGAGAATGCGAATTAGGGTATTTTTATGCAGAAGCTACGAGCTTCATTCTCACAGGAGAGCATTTGCGCTATCTTTTAGGAATGTTACATTCTAAATTGATCACTTTTGCTTTCAAAACTTTTTATGCTGGCGGAGGACTAGGCGAGAGTGGTTATCGCTATAAAAAGGCTTTTATAGAACGGCTACCCATTCCTAAAATCACCACCAAAAACCAAGAATTAGCCCGTAAAATCACCGATGGTGCGGAGCGGATTTTAAAATCAAAAGCAAAAGACCCTAAAGCCAACACCCAAGAGTTAGAAAAAGAAATTGACGCCTTAGTCTATCAGCTCTACCACCTCACCGATGAAGAAATTAAAATCATTGAAAACGGGCAGTGAATAAAAAGCGATTCACCTTAAAGGAAACCCCTTAAATAGGGGAAACCTCTGGTTTTAATGGGTTTTTTTAACAACGATTTTAACCCTATACTTAAAAAAAGGTATTTTTAAGTATAATACAACCAAAGGTTTTTTACCATGTTTTTTGGACATAGTAATCCTTTGAAGGTGATTTACCCCCTAATCTCTAGCGAAAAACTAGGGGGTGAGCGTTATTTTATCCTAATCTCACAAAAACGATTTTTATAAAAGCTATAAATCATTAATTTAAAATCATATTAAAAAACTTCACAAGAAATAAAAAGCGATTTACCTTAAAGGAAACCCCTTAAATAGGGGAAACCTTTGGCTTTAATGGGTTTTTTTAACAACGATTTTAACCCTATACTTAAAAAAAGGTATTTTTAAGTATAATACAAGGGCTTTTTACCATGTTTTTTGGACATAGTAATCCTTTGAAGGTGATTTACCCCCTAATCTCTAGTGGAATAAAAATTAGGGGGTGGGCGTGATTTTATCCTAATCCTATAAAAACAAGCAAGAACAATCAAATGCGATTTAAAGATTAAAAAAGCTTTTTCTACCGCATGGTTTTGGACTAAAACCATAAATAGTAGGGATCGTGATGCTTAAAACAAACGCCTTAAAAATTCGGTGTAAAAAATACCATAGAATTGCTTTTGAATCTGTATATTGGCAATGGGAAAACTTTCAAAAAGAGAGTAATGTTAGTGAAAAAAGTGAAAGAAAAGACTTATTTTGAATGTCTTGATGAGATTTCTCAAAATAAACTTTTTAAGGGATTGTTAGGATATGGGATGTTTGTAGAAAGGATTCCTAATTTTCTGACATCAAAGCCTTTTTACAGATATTGCAAGAATAATGAAAATAAGATATTCCCCAAACGCAAGATGGGGTATCAGCATATTACTTACGAGGGAATAAGAGATATTGGAACACCAAGATATTTTACTATCCCTAATCCTTTGGCTTATTATAATCAATGCAAAATTCTACGGGATAATTGGGATAAACTAAAGGAGTATTTTAAAGAAAAGACAGATGGCAATACCCATAAGATCAGCCGCATCCACATTCAAAAAATTCCTAAAAATAAAAAAATTTTTCAAAACGATTATTCTAAAGATAGAGTTGCTATGAGAAAAAGTATTTTTGATATGGGTCATAAAGATATTTTTTGTGAGGGGAAATTAGGGAGGAGTATTCGTATTGGTGCGAGATACAAGCTAAAGGCTGATATATCCACTTGTTTCCCAGCATTTATACGCATTCAATTCCTTGGGCAATAAGTGGTAAAGAAATTGCTAAAAAAGACAAAAATCATTGGAGCGATGAGATTGATACCCAAACAAGAAACATGAATCATAAGGAAACTATGGGGATTCTTATTGGACCGCATAGTTCCAATTTGATTTCAGAAATTATTTTAGTCGCCGTTGATAGGGATTTAAAAAATTTAAGAAAAGAGCAAAATAAAACAGAATATAGATATATTAGGCACATTGATGATTATACTTGCTATGTGAATTCAAGAGATGAGGCAGAACAATTTACAATCGATCTCGCAAAGTGTCTTAAAAAATACAACCTTTCACTCAACCACAAAAAAACAAAAATTTTTGAACTCCCCTTAACGTATGAAGAAGAATGGATCAATCAGTTAAAAATTTTTAAAATGGATGAGTATAAAGGGAAAATTAAATACCCTAGCGTTGTTGCTTTTTTAGATAAATCTATTGCATTGATAAAGCAAAATGATAATAAGGCTTCCATTTTAAAATATGCTATAAAAATGCTCAACAAAAAGAAGATGACAGATAACGCAAGAGAATATTATTTTAGCACCTTGCACCATTTAGCTTTGCTCTATCCTTATTTAATCCCTTGTATTGAAGAAGTGTTTGATAACAATAACTATTCGATCCAAACCAATCAAATTCAAGAAATTTCTAAGGATATATTTAAAGCAGGGTCAAAAAACAATAATCATGAAACTTGTTCTTATGCGTTGTATTTCTCTCTAAAATATGATTTTGAGATGGAAAAAACTTGCCATAATATGGTCCTTGAAAGTAATGATTGTATTTTTATGCTTTTAGGATATTTAATGGCAAGAAAAGATTCAGAGGGTTCTGCGATTGATGAATATTTAAAAAGAGCTGAAACGATGATTAAGTCAGAAGATGGAACATATATATTAGATGATGAATTTTGGCTTTTTGCATATGAAGTATTGAGAGTTGAAAACGAAAATGCCTTAAAAAATTGCAATGGTTGGAGTGAATTGTCAAAAAAAGGGATTTCATTCATCAAAAAAGAATTTCAAAAATAAATTAAAAAGGTTACTAAATTCCCTTAATATGTGAAATAGCTCATTAGTTGAACCATCAATTGATTTTTGCTATTTGAAAGGCTAAATATCCATTGAAAAAACTTGAATTATTTCTCTAGAATTAGCTTTAAGAAATTCAAGAGATTAAAATCATTGGAAAAGAAATGGTTAGAAAAGTTAACAATATTTAGTTAAAATTGGCAAAAACTAACTAGGAGATATTAATGGTCAATACTTTGGAACTAGCAAAATATATTCTTAAGCATTCAAACAAAGAATTGAGTAACTTAGAATTGCAAAAAACTTTGTATTTCACAGAGCTTGATTATATCAAAAAGTTTGACAAACACCTAGTTTCTGATGATTTTGAAGCTTGGAAATACGGGCCTGTTGCAAGAGAAGTGTATTATGAATACCGCAATTATGGTGCCAATTCCATTGACAAACCCAAAGAAGAATCGCTCTCACAAAATCTTAGAAAAGATGAACTTGAAACCATTAACCACTCCATAGAAAAATGCAGCAAAAAATCTTATTGGGATTTAGTGAAAGAGAGTCATAAAGAAGATGGCGCTTGGCATAAAAGCTTCAAAGAAGACAGAAAAGAAATCATTAGCAAAGATTTGATCAAACAAGAAGCAAAGCAAACAAATGGAAACTAAAGAAGAAGATAAAGATAAAAAGCTAGAAGAAATGATTGTATTGCTGTGCGAAAAGGGGGATTTGTCTAGCCAAACAGATCAAATCATCAAAGATCTCAAAGAAATCTATGAAGGAGAATACAGGCATAAATACTCAAAAATTACAACTATTATTTTAAATTCCACAAGGGATAAAGAGCAAGCCTTTATGACGCTCGCACAAAATATAAGGACACTCAAAGAGATTCAAGATAATAAAGAAGTTGAAAACATTAAACCAAAACTAGAAAAGCTTTATGATCACATGAATTTAGAGTGTATCAGGTTGCAAGATTTTGATGAGAAAATGAGTAGAGTTAAAGATGTTTCTATAAAGTTAGAAGAAGATCTAAATAAAAACTATAAAAAATTAAGCGAAGAATTGAATAAGCAACAAACGCAATACATAACCATTTTAGGTATTTTTGCCTCTATTGTTTTAACATTTGTTGGGGGATTGGCGTTTTCCACTTCTGTTTTATCAAATATTGACAAAGCGAACGCCTATCGTTTGGTTTTTGTTATGGCTTTTATAACTTTATTTTTTGGGAATATTTTGTATCTGCTTTTTTCTTTTTTATCAAAAATATCCTTATCAAAAGAGAAAAAAGATGAACAAGAAAATTTTTTCAAAAAACCTATTTTTTGGTTTAATCTAATGGTTACAATTCTACTTATGATTGGTTTTGTGGGAGAATTGCATATAATACAGAGATTAGTTTCTAAATATCTTTAAATTCAATCCAACCCATTTTTTGCGTCATTCCAATAAAATTTGATGCAAATTTTTCTTAATTGAGTGTTTTTTGCAATTTTGAAAATCTCAATACTCATTCATTGAAAAACCTGAATTATTTCTTTCAAATTTAGCCTTAAGAAATTCAATCACGCACTTATTTAATACCGCAAGTTTTTTAGCTTAAAGTCCTTTTGATTAAGAACTCAATAAGTTTCACAGAAATCATTTCAATTCTTAAACAAAGACTCTAAAGCTTCTACCCCTACTTTTTGCGTTTCTTTTTCGCTTTCATTTTCTGCGTTTTCTTTGACGCTAGGAATGGTTTCAAACTCTATGTGATAGCCTGTAAGCATGGACGCTAAGCACACATTCACCCCGCCTTTACCGATAGCCTTAGATTTTTCAATGTCTAACAAGCGCACTTTAGCCTTTTGCAAATGGTTATTGACAATGAAACGCTCTTGAATGGATTCTTTTTCTTCAGCATTCAATTCTTCTATGGGGATTTTTTTAACCTCAACGCTTAAAATTTTGGCTGGAGCGAGTGCTAAAGTGATATAAATTTCAGGCACATTAGAATACTCTATGCAATCAATGTTTTCTTTATTCAATTCGTTACTGATCGCATTGATGCGCACGCCCTTAACCCCCACGGCCGCGCCTATGGGATCAATCCTAGCGTTATGGGAAAAAAAGCTCACTTTCGCCCTATTGCCTGGGATTCGCGCGCAATGGATGATTTCAATTTCTTTATCTTTAATTTCAGGGACTTCTGATTCCAACAAGGCTTCAAGCATTTTAGGGGTGGTGCGGCTCAGCTCTAATAGTAAGCCTTTTTTCGTGCGTTTGACTTGCGTTAAAACCGCTTTAATGCTATCGCCCACTTTAAAACTCTCGCCCTTGATGCGATGGCGCATGGAAAGAACGCCCTGAAATTGCTGCTCGATTTCAATAAAAGTGTTTTGATTTTTATCCACTAAAATCACTTGCCCCATTAAAACGCTGTTAAGGCGCTTTTGGAACGCTTCAAAGTGGCTGTCTTCTAACGCTTTTTCTAACTGGTATTGCAAATCTTTAAAAAGGCGGTTGATCGCTCCTTGTTTCATGCTCTCCAAACTCAAGCTGTAAGACAATTCGTCTTTAATCTTAACGCTTGGATCCATTTCTTTGGCTTTAGACAGGCTGATGTATTTAGAAGGATCGTTAATTAACCTTTCATCATCGTCTTCTAAAACTTCTACCAACTGAATAAGCTGGAGTTGCTTGTTTTCTTCAATTACCGAGTAACGCGCTAGGGGGTCCAATTCGTTTTGCGCCATTTTTAACAAACAGCCTTGAATCACTTTTGAAATCATCTCTTTAGGCAAATTTTTTTCATATGCAATGCATTCTATAAGATCGCTGATTTTTTCCATTCTTGAGTTCCTTTAAATTGATGTTCTGTCGTTTTCTATCATTCTGTTGTGGGGAGCGGTGCGTTTAAAAGAAATTTTATTATAGCGAATTTTTAAGCCTTGTTAAGGATTTCTTTTAAAACCAGAGCGATTTTTTCCAAATCTTTTTCATTCAGGCTAAAGACTTCAAAACACACAAATTCGCATGAAATCCTTGCAATAACGCCTTTTTGGAAAAGCTTTAAATAAAGTTTCTCACCATTTAAAGCGCGGGTGTTTTTGGGCTGGATTTTCACGCAAAAGGATTCTAATTCCCTACCAAACAAATTCCCTATTTTAGAAAAGCTAGAGGCTATGCTCACGTTCAATTCTAAAGGCTTTAAAAGGGCGTAGAGTTTCAAGGCTTTTTGCAATAAGGCGTCTTTAGTTTGGTTTAATAACGCATGAATGGTGATTTCTTCTTGATGATTTACCCAAGCTTTTAGGCTGCAAAAAAGTAAGGTGAGCGTGATTTTATCCACCCTCAAAGCTCTATAAAGGGGGTGGTTTTTTAACATTTCAACCCATTCTTTTTGCCCTATAATAATGCCCGCTTGCGTGCTGTTAAAGCATTTATCCGCGCTAAAGCTTAAAAGCGATGGTTTTAGGGCTAAAATCTCTTCTAAAGCCGTTCTGTCTAATAAATCCACATCCCCTAAATTGTAATAATCAATCAAATCATGCTCTTTAGCCAGGGCTTGCAAATCTTTAAAGGGCGTGTCTTTTTTGAAAGTGGGGTTGTGGGTTTTAAAGAGCATTTTGCTGTTTTCATTCAAGGCTAAGCGGTAATCCCTTAAATAAGTGCGATTAATATTCCCCACTAAATGCAGCCTAGCCCCACTACTCAATAAAATATCTTTAAGGTTAAAATCCCCCCCCACTAATTCGCCATAAGAAACAACGATTTCTTTTTCTTGCACTAAAGCGTTAGCGATGAGAAATACCGCGCTGGTGTTGTTATTGACAATCAAAATTTCTTCGGTGTTAAAACACGCCTTAAAAAGCTGTTTTAAAGGGGTTAAGCGGTTCTTTTTTTTAGCGGTGTTGAGATCGCATTCTAAATCAATGGGTTGGGTTAAAACTTCTTTTAAATAAGGTTCAATTTTTTCATAAAATTGCGGGCTAAAAAACGATCGCCCATGGTTTTCATCAAAAACGCTTACGCTCGCGTTGATGATTTTTTGATAAGGGCTTTTCAAAAGATCCGGGGTTATTTCGGGCGTTTCTTTAGTCGTGATGTTAGCCATGATGAAAGCGTTTGATTCCTTTTTTGAGAGCTAAAATAAAGCGTTATTTTAAACTAAACCCGCTAAATTTTTGATAAAACTACTTTTTTAAAATCCTTAAGAGCGTCTTAATGAGTTTGTTGAGCGAGCGGAACTTTTTCCATAGAGTTTGGCGGTTTCTATAGGGCTTTTTCATGTTTGTTCCCATGTTTAAAATTCAAAAAGAAATCCTAAGATTTCTTTCATTTTAGAACTGATAGGATACCTCAAAACGCGCATTAAATCCAGGGGCTGGGAGCGCCATGCGTTTATTTTTAGGGATCATATCGCTCGCTGGAG